>NZ_JBQQEZ010000001.1:0-396794 GCF_052258425.1 Psychrobacter sp. T6-4 | reverse complement strand
TCAGCTAAAACTAAAAGGACTAAGCCCTGTACAGTACAGAACTCAGTCCTTGTTATAAACTTAAACCGTCCAAGTTTCGGGGGGCAGTTCACATTTTGAAGTCAGCTTTTTTGTGATTATTAATAAATGATATTAAATGGCGTCGTTCCAAGCCGGGACAACGATTTGCATTAGTGGCTTGAGTAGTTTGACGTTACAGGCAAAGATAGAGCCTGTAGTCATAGAGTTATGCGCGCCCGTATGATCGACAACCACGCCGCGCGCTTCGGTGACAATCAGCTCACCTGCCGCAATATCCCAAGGCTTGATAGACATCTCAAAATACCCATCAAAACGCCCTGCTGCTACGTAACATAGATCTAGGGCGGCTGAGCCTAGGCGGCGAATTTGACCGCCCGCTTCACAGACCTTTTGCAAGCTCTCAAAGTGCTCTTTGGCATAAGAGATGACTTCGCCGTTACGTTTACGCTCTAGCGGATGACCTGTGGTAAATAATGCACCCTCTAACGTTTTGCGCTCACTGACATTAATACGGCGCTGATTAAGACGCGCGCCTTTACCGCGACTCGCTGAGAACATCTCATCACGAACGGGATCATAGATAACGCCGTGCTGAGTGACGCCTTTATGCTGCACGGCGATAGACACACAAAACTGCGGAACCCCGTGGACGAAGTTTTTGGTACCATCGAGCGGATCGATAATCCAGCACCAATCAGCGTCTTCGCCGCGACCTTCTTGCATACCAAACTCTTCACCCAAAAATGAATGCGTCGGATAGCTGCTTTTGAGCGTCGCAATCGTCAGCTCTTCGCTAAAGCGATCGATACGAGTGACCAAGCCATCAAGACCTTTAGATTCGGTATCGAACTCGATTTTGTGGCGGTTTTGATGCGCATGCAAGATCTCTTTTCCAACTTTTTCAGCAGCACGCGCTGCGATGACGACCATGGGTTCCATAAATAACCTTTTACCTAATCAATGAATAAAACGAAAGCATTAGCCGTAGCCAAAGCCATTTAAGACACACTGTAAAATAATTTACACCTGCGGCAAGCAGGCGTCGTACTAAAACTTTTAAAGCTAATAAATATATTTTCAGTAGAATATAAGACTACGAAGATAACAAACCTTTGAGCTGAGAGGTTACGCCTGTGACATCTAAGCCGCAGTCTGCGATCTGCTCGGCTTGCGAGCCATGAGCGGCAAACTGATCGGCTATACCGATGTTGAGTACTACCGGTCGCTGACGCTGATAAGCGACTGACTCATTGAGCAAATACTCATTGACCGCGCTACCAGCCCCGCCCATGATGACGTGCTCCTCAAGCGTTACGATATGCGTCGCGCCTTGCTCAATTAGCGACTCTATCATCTCACTATCTAAAGGCTTGACCCAGCGCATATTGACCACTTGAATCTGACAATCGGCTTGCTCAGCACTCAACACCTTTGCCGCTTGCTCAGCTGTCGCAACCCTAGTTCCGAACGCTAGCAAAATCAGCTTAATCTGAGCCTCACTAGAACCCAATACTGACTCAATAACGGCTTGTCCGATCTTATACTGCTCAGCAGGCTTAACGATAAGGGCGCCTGTGCCCGTGCCGCGTGGATAACGAACCGCGCTGCACCCTTGATACTCATAACAAGTATTAAGTAGATGGTAGCACTCGTTTTCATCTTTTGGCGCCGCGACAATCATATTAGGTACGCAGCGCATAAAGGCTAAATCAAATATACCCGCATGGGTTGCACCATCTTCACCGACTAACCCTGCACGGTCGATAGCAAACATCACGTCCAAATCTTGCAAAGCGATATCGTGAATTAATTGATCATAACCGCGCTGCAAAAATGTGGAATAAATCGCCACAATAGGCTTGACCCCTTGGGTTGCCATGCCGCCTGCCAGCGTGACCGCGTGCTGCTCAGCGATTGCTACATCAAAGAAGCGCTCAGGATAGTGGCGGGCAAACAGGGTCATCCCTGAGCCCTCCTCCATCGCAGGCGTAATAGCTAACAGCTTATCGTCTTGCTCAGCTTTATCACACAAAAACTGCCCAAATACTTGCGAGAATTTTAGTGCTGGTGCTTTAGCTGGACTGTCTTTGGCGACATCATTGTTTGGCGTATCACCAGCCAGCTTACTAATCGCATGATAACCCACAGGATCCGCTTCAGCAGGCGCAAAGCCGCGACCTTTGGTGGTATAAATATGTACCAAGACTGGGCCTTTGACTTGTTTAGCTCTCGATAACACCCGTAATAATTCAGGCATGTTATGACCATCAAAGGGGCCAAAGTAGGTAAAGCCTATAGCTTTAAACAAGTTGTCTTCTAAATTAGGAACATCGCGCATGGCTTTGTGGCGTTTGCGCCGATCAAAATCACGCATATTAGGTCTATGACGCAAGACAGGCTCGCCCGTTTCTGCGATATCTACCTGATAGCCTGACTCCCACAGCATCGCTAAATGCCGTGAAAACCCACCGATAGAGCAGGATATCGACATATCATTGTCATTTAATATGACTAGCAGATCAGCGTTTTGCTGCACCGCATCATTCATGGCCTCAAACGCCATGCCACCTGTCATCGCACCATCGCCGATAACGCAAGCAACAGTCTGCGCGCGACCTTGGTAACGCAGCGCAAGGCTCATACCAAGCCCAGCTGAGATAGAAGTCGAGGAGTGTCCCACGCCAAAGGTATCGTATACAGATTCGCCGCGCTCAGGGAAAGCGGTTAGACCATCTTTGGCACGAATAGAGCCAAGCTTATCACGGCGACCAGTCAATACTTTATGAGCATAAGCTTGATGACCGACATCCCAAACGATTTGATCTTGCGGCATATCCAACAGATAATGCAGTGCAATCGTCAGCTCAATGACGCCCAAGTTTGCGCCAAAATGACCGCCGCTTTGACCTGCTGAATACAGTACAAACAGACGCAGCTCATCGGCTAATGTAATAAGCTGCTCACAACTTAAGTCATTTAAATCAGCAGGCGCGTCAATAGTGTCTAGTAGCGGAGTCGATGGACGCGTGCGCGGAATAGTATCGTAAGTTTGCTGCAAAGCTGATGGGTACACAGGCGCATCAGCAATAGAGTGCGCTGCAGATGCTGACTGAGACTGTAGGGGATGAGTTGACTGCTGCATAAACCGTACGATACCTATCAAGCTTGACGTGATATACCTTTAGCTTACATAAGCTTAAGAGGTAAATCTTTATTTGTTTTTTTGCTCAAACAGACCCTAGTATTACCTACTTTATTCGCTGCGATAACTTGCCACATTATGCCTTGTTATCGGGCATGGGTCGTGAAAGTTCGTGACGCCATAGTAATCTACGGGTAAACACTTGTCACTGTACTGGGCAAAATAGTATGGCATAATAGCATTTTTTTTTGACAGTCGCTGAAGTCATCGTGTTTGGTCTGTGAATTTTATGTGTTTTATCCTAAACTTAGTCGCTTGCTTCAGAACAGGTTATACTAGTTTGCTCTATTTACTATCAGCGTGTTATTAATTGGCCTCAAGCACCACATAAGTGAAGCACTCCTTTGCCAGCCTTAAGTCATAGGCTTATTGTAAACGAGAACTTATGCCTTATATAAGTCTAAAATTATCGTTAGGCTAATACAGGTTCCAAGTTGACCTTAAATACGCTCTACAACACTCTCCTCTACTGCCACGATAACCGGCCTATGCAGGATCTCAATGTCATATCAATTTATTACTAGTGCCAAATTACCGACTCGTTACGGCGAGTTTGATATTCATGTTTTTGAAAACGAAGACGGTCAGGAGCATGTCATGCTCACCGTTGGCCTGCCTGCCGCACAAGATATAGATGCTAGTGCCTCTATGATTCCCCTTGTACGCATTCATTCAGAGTGCCTTACAGGTGACGCTTTTGACTCACTCAAATGCGACTGCGGGCCTCAGCTTAATATGGCTATGCAAGCGGTACAAGAGTCCGGTTGCGGCGCTATATTATATCTGCGTCAAGAAGGCCGCGGCATAGGACTCACCAATAAAATCCGCGCTTATGCCTTGCAGGATCAAGGTCATGATACTTTGGATGCCAATTTGATACTAGGGCTACCTGCTGATGCGCGTATCTATGATATGTGCGGGCCGATGCTGGCACACGTTGGCGTCAATCAAGTACGCCTCATCACCAACAATCCTAACAAAGTCACCTATCTGACCGATCACGGTATCGACGTCGTAGAGCGCGTGCCCTCAATCGTCGGTATCACAGAGGATAACGCCGGTTATCTAGCGACTAAGCGTGACCGCATGGGACACCTGTTGGATAAAGACATCAATACCGAAACGCATTTTAATCAGTAATACGCTTCAATAGTAGTACAAGTACCAAGATTGTAAGCGCAGGACTATAAGCGACAAACTATAAGAAGTGACAAACTATAAGCGAAGCATTATAAGTGAAAAATTATTATGAGCGACACAAACGACAAATCAGCAATAACGACTACTGACAGTGGAGCGACCAGCAAGAGCATCCTGCGCGTACGCGCGTTTTTGGTCGATTTGCAGACGCGAATTTGTCAGGCGCTAGAAGCTCAGGAGCGTGACGGCGGCGGTAGTGCTACCTTTGTTCCCGATAATTGGGAACGTCCTGAGGGCGGCGGCGGACGCTCAAACGTGCTTGCGGGCGGTCAAGTTATCGAAAAAGCAGGCGTTATGTTCAGCCATATTCATGTCCATAACTTGCCGGCGTCCGCGACAGCTCGTCACCCTGATATCGCTGGTCGCAAAGCACAAGCAATGGGCGTATCACTGGTGGTGCACCCCACTAATCCAAACGTCCCAACTAGCCATGCCAACGTTAGATTGTTTGTCGCCGAAGCACCGGGTGAGGATCCGATTTGGTGGTTCGGTGGCGGTTTTGACTTGACGCCGTTTTATCCTGTGCTCGCTGACTGCGTGCACTGGCACCAGGTCTGTCACGATCTATGCGCACCTTTTGGCGAGAACATTTATGCTGATTTTAAACAGTGGTGTGATGAGTACTTTCATCTGCGCCACCGTGATGAGCAGCGCGGTATCGGCGGCCTGTTTTATGATGATGTCAATACCCAGAGCCGAGGTTGGGATTTTGAGCGCTGCTTTGACTTTATGAAAGCGGTCGGCAACGGTTATCTCGATGGCATCCTCCCTATCTTTGATAAGCGTAAAGATGAGCCCTATACCGAGGCGCAGCGCGAATTTCAGCTCTATCGCCGTGGTCGCTATGTTGAGTATAACCTGGTGTATGATCGCGGTACCTTATTTGGGCTACAGAGCAATGGCCGTATTGAGTCCATCTTGGTCAGTATGCCGCCCCTTGCCAGCTGGCACTACCGTTTTGAGCCTGAGCCTGGCACTGCTGAGTTTGAGCTTACCGATTACTATTTAAAACCACGTGACTGGTTGACTTTGCACTCTTAGTTGGCATAATGAATAAAAAAGAGCTCAACAACTGCCCTTTCTTGTTTTTAATAAAAACTATCTTAACCACCAACCCTGCATATTTAATCATTGTATAAATAAGGAAGAGTGACCTATGGAACAGGTTCGTACTAACACCCTATTAAAAAACAAAACTTTAAAAGCCACATCATTAAGAGCAGTCGCTGGCACGGCGCTACTAAGCGCTGTAGTCGGTTTAAGCGCTTGTAGCAGTCCTACTGATCCTGATATCAAAGCCCGACAAGACATTATGAAAAGCTACAGTGACGCAATGGGAATTATGGGCGATATGGTCAAAGCGCCTGATACTTTTGATGCGGCAGTACTCAAAGATCAAACCTCATTTTTGGCAGAAGCCTCAAAAAGCCCTTGGGTACATTTTGGTAACGCGGAGTCCATTGGTAATTCGACAGAAGCCGTTTGGAGCGACAACGCCACTTTCGTCAATGAATCAGAGAAGTTTCAGCAAGTTACCGCACAGCTTGATGCGGTTGCGCAAACAGCGACCAGTGTCGATGACTTCAAGCCCGCTTTTGGTGATGTTGGTGCCAGCTGTAAGTCTTGTCATACTGACTTTAAAGTTAAAACCGACTAAGGTGCCTACGTTTGTAGTCAGTGAGCAAGTACAAAAAAACCGCTATATTAAATGATATAGCGGTTCTTTTAGTGAGATTTATTAGTAGCTTGTTCCCAAGCTATCACGTTTCATCAGCTGCAAACAACACATTGCGTACCACTGAGCGCGAATCCGCCGATCCGCCAAGCGAGCCTGATAGCACTCCTACAGCCGCCAAGAATGCTGCCAAGCGTATATGAGCTGCAAGGGAAGCTCCATCTTTGTCAGAGGTCCACGTACTCATCAAGGGATCTGGAAATACGAACACCACCACACCATACATCAGCACTCCAAACATGATGAACATACAAATCAGCGTTAATACTAGTGCCAAATAGGTAGCCGCAGCCGTGACCACCGAGCTCTCTGAGGTTTGCCCTCGCCGCGTAGATATGAGCTGAAAGGAAAAAGCGCGGTAGAGCACAAAAGTTGCTGCCAAAAAACTGGAGACGACAAAAACCGCTAGCTGACTGTAAGACACTGAAGCGGCAAAATCCCAAGTCTCCCCGCCAAAGATAAGTACGATAATCACTGAAAGCGCTGTCGCAATCATGGTTGGTAGTTTGGTAACAAGGCGTAGCGGATTGGCTCTGATGGCTCCGCGAACAATCTTTGGAATATTGCTTAGGATATGCCGAATGACAAAAGAAAACCTACTCCCCTCAGAGTAACGATCATTGGCCTCTTGTGGAAGACTCTCAGCCATCTGCTGGTACTGAGCGGCTGTAAAGGCCTGCATAGCGTCAAGGTCATCAGGCACTTGCACATAAGCCAAATAATTAGTCGGCTCTTGCGTATATTTTAGGTTTAACAGTCGACCAAAGCACTGTAGCATTAGGTGAGTTAAGCGCTTGATAAGCCTATCCTCTTGCGTAACTTCAGAATCGAGCAAACGACGCGTAGAGATTACCGCCACATTAGTAAGCTGAGAGGGCAGCGCAAGTAAATAAGACATAGAGGCGGCAGCGATTTCTACATCGGTAATAATCAACATAAATGCAAGCTTGCGCTCAGTCTTTTCATTGATGCCAATCTGTACAAAATCGAGCGCTCGATAGCCGTTCTGATCAGGAGTTAAACTGAGTCCTGTAAAAGAGAATGACTCGATTTGAATGTCTAGCTTATGCTGCACGACTTGGTTGAACCGAGCCGTCGCAGCTTCGATTGTTTTATCCAAGGCAACGTCACTCTCTTCGCCAGCTACGGCAAGTTTCATAATGCCAAGAGTGATCACTCTTTTCGTCATCGATGTATCAGCCTCAACACCAGATATTTACTCTGTGATAATTTTATCCACATCTACTTTGTTTTCACCTTCTTGATCTTTAGCATCCTTTTTGCTGAGTTGCTCGACCGTAGCTTTTACCGACGGATCGCTCAGATCTAGCGTGCGTATCGGGAATGGTATATTAATGTCTGCCGCATCAAGTGCTTTTTTGATCTCAACAATGACCTGATGAATGGAAGCCACTTTATTGGCTTGCGTACCATCTTCGATAAACCAACGTACTGTCATATCCATAGATGACCCACCAAAACCTGTGGCAATGATACTTGGATCCGCTTTGGTTGATACCGTATCCGCCTTTTGTAATGCCTTGATAATCTCCATCTTGGCTTCTTCGATATCATCCTCATAACCGATACCCACCTCAACTTGCAAGCGGCGCTGCTTATAGGCGGTATTGACCGTTAGAGCCGAGGTATACAGATCTGAATTGGGTATGACAACTTGCCGTCCATCATAAGTTCTAATGGTCGTGGCGCGGATTTTGATGTCTTCAACCGTACCCTCAAAATCACCTGAGACAATTTGATCGCCAATGCGAAACGGCTCTGATATTAATAATAAAATACCAGATAGTAGGTTTTGAAAAATATCCTTAAAGGCAAAACCAATGGCAACCGAACCGATACCAAGCGCGCCGATAAGTTTGGCTGGGGTAAATCCTGGTAAGGCGATGACCATAGCGATCATAAAGCCGATAAAAAATATCAATGCGCCGCCTATGCGCTGAAATACTTTGACAAGGTTTTGATGCCGACTACGGCTGCCCAGTAGTTTGCGAACGATTTTTTTGAAGACGATAGACAATAGCCAAAAGATTACGATCACGATAATCGCCGCAACTAAGTACGGGATGCGTTCGACGAAACTACTGAGTAGATCGTTCGCTGTATCTGTAATGGTATGATAAGTCACAGGGTCAGCGCTTTGTATTGCTGTGTTTGCGGCAGTCTCAGTTGCGGCAGTCTCAGTTGCGGTAGGATCACCCTCAGTAGTTGCCATAAAAAGATTACTCCAGTCATTATTGTTTTAGTCAATCGGGCATTACTAATCCATCAAGTCCGCTTGTACGATCTCAATCCAGTAACCATCGACATCTTTGATAAAGGCAATATTTTTCATACTGCCTTCCTCTGGTCGTTTTTTGAAAGCGACATCTTTGCTATCAAACCATTCTACAGCGGCCTCTAAATCAGGTACGCTAAAGCAAATATGTCCAAAGCCCTGCGGCGCCTCATTACCATCGTGATAGCTAAAGTCATCTTTGGTCTCGGTACCATGATTGTGCGTAAGCTCCAAAATACCGCGCTGACGAAAGGCATAAATCGCTAAATCGTCACCTGCGGGCAGAGTATCACGCTCGCTTTTGGTAAGCTTGGCTAAAAAGTACAAATCAAAACCCATATCAGGGAATTTTTTGACGGCAAGTAAGGTCATACCGAGCACGCCTGTATAAAACTCAAGCGATTTGACGGGGTCTTTGACGCGTAGCATGGTGTGATTAAAATTAAAGCCTTTGGTTTGAGCCGATATAGGCTGAACCCCTACCGCTTGTACGCTGCTCTTGGGCTGGTCAATCGACGCGTTACTCGTATCTGGACTTAATACCTTTGACATTATTATTCCTATTTTTTAAAAGTGTTACTCATCTTAATAAAAATCGCCGCGGGTACTGATGGCGTTTTGTATTAAGCTCATAAATTCAAATTAAGATGATAAACCTAGATTGAGCTTATACATTTAATTGTCTAAAAAGCGCACCTCACCTGTCTCTAAGTCATACTCAGCGCCGACGATGAGCAATTGACCACTACCAGATAAGTCTTCTAAAATACGTGAGCCGTGACGAAGCTGGCTGACCGACATGCGTACATTGGCGCTAATAGAGCGCTCAACCAACTCATCAGCGTCGACATCTTGCCCGTTGGCAGTAGCAAGCTCATGCAGGTTGTAGACACTGGGGCGGATGCGATCGACGATCGACTGCAAGTTGGGCGAGTAGTACTTGTCAGGATTGATCAGCGCGTCGACGCAAGCGGTCACCGCGCCGCAGTGCGAATGCCCAAGAACGACGACAAGCTTGGTATCGAATTGATCGGCAGCAAATTCAACAGAGCCAATTTGAGAGGGCGCGACCACATTTCCTGCCACCCGAATCACAAAAAGCTCGCCAAGCTTTTGATCAAAAACAATCTCTACAGGGACGCGGGCATCTGAGCAGCCCAGAATAATCGCTAGTGGATTTTGCACACTGACCAGCTCAGGCCGCCTTTGCATACAAGGGTCTGTTGTATTTAAGCTCTCAACGTAACGCGCATTGCCTTCTTTGAGTAGCGCCAGTACTTCTTGACCCGTTGCTGGGCGATTATTATCGGTTTGAGTAGTCATAGGACGTCCTTGTTTTGAGATGAGGGGCACAAGTTTTAAAACCTACCTAGTGAACAAAAACAATTGTATCGCAATAATGTTAAAAACAGGGTAAAAAATGTTTGTCTCAATGTTTGTCTCAATGTTTGGCTATAAGCCACTTGCATAATTCATAATGAGATTTGGGTCATTCATTGGGTAGGTTTGTTATAATATCTAACCGTTGACGCAAGTCAAACCCCGCGCTTATCTTATATTCGTCGGTATACTTGATATAAATATTCACAAGCCTATTGTTAAAAGCTTAGGAATCCGCTTTATGACCAACTCGCCAGCAACTGTCATCTCAGCAAGCGCCAACAGCGCTTCTAACTATGATAAAAACACGCCTACTGACAGTAATAGCTTGCTGCAAATCACAGGGGTCAAAAAATCTTACGATCAGACGCAAGTGCTGACCGACATCAACCTCGATATCAAGCACGGTGAGTTCCTAACTTTGCTAGGTCCATCTGGTTGCGGCAAGACCACCTTGCTACGCTTGATTGCAGGATTTGAGCAGCCGACAGCAGGTGCCATCGTTTTGGACGGCGTGCAGATGGCAGGTCTATCCGCTGATAAACGCCCTGTCAATACCGTATTTCAGCAGTATGCGCTGTTTCCGCATATGAGCGTCGCGCAAAACGTCGCTTACGGACTTAAGCTCAAAAAAGTCCCAAAGGATGAGATTCAGACGCGGGTGCGCGAGATGCTAGCGATGGTGCAGATGGAGCACTTGGCTAATCGTCGCCCGCAAGACTTATCTGGCGGTCAGCAGCAGCGCGTGGCTATCGCGCGCGCGGTCATCAATCGCCCTAAATTGTTGCTACTCGATGAGCCGTTATCAGCACTCGATCATAAGCTGCGTTTGCAGATGCAATCAGAGCTTAAACGCTTGCAACGTGAGCTGGGTATTACCTTTGTCTTTGTCACTCACGATCAAGAAGAAGCCTTATCGATGTCAGATCGCATTGCGGTGATGAAAGATGGTAGGTTTCAGCAAATCGGCACGCCTATTGAAATCTATGAGACCCCTGCTAATCTGTTTACCGCCAAGTTCATCGGTGAAGCCAATCTGTTTAAAGCTGAGGTTAAAGGCGTGAACTTAAAGCAACCAGATCGCGATGGTCGCGTCACTAACGGGCGTATTGAGGTTGAAGTTTGCGAAGCGCAAGACGGCCCGACGACCCTGCGTAATTTGCGCCGCCCTGCGTTTGCGACAGCCGTTCAAGTCGGCGATATCGTCAATTTACTCCTGCGCCCTGAGGATCTGCGCATTTATGATCCTAATGATATGACGCATACGGGACTGCTGGGCCGCGTCATTGAAAGTAATTATAAAGGCAGTACGCTTGACTCTATTATTGAGCTTGAAAACGGTCATGTGATTAAAGCCTCAGAATTCTTTGACGAGGACGATCCTAGTTTTGATTACAAGTTAAATGAAGGCGTCAAAGTCTCGTGGGTTGATGGCTGGGAGTGGGTATTGCCTGATGACACTCATGGCGACACGAATGATGGCTATGACAACGTCGATAACGAAAAGGATGGCAGCTGATGGCAGGTCATGGCCGTTTCAATTTGGGCAGCAAAAGCCCCTTTCGTACTGCAACGCTGTGGCTAATTTGGGGCTGGCTACTAATATTTGCCCTGTTGCCTAATATCTTGGTCATTGCAGTGAGCTTTTTGAGCCGTGATAGTAGCGCGTTTATCAGCTTGCCGGTCACTATTGAGAGCTATATACGCCTAGTTGATCCGCTATATTTTGAGGTCTTCGTTCATTCACTCTGGATGGCAGGGATTACTACCGTGATCTGTTTGCTGCTTGGTTATCCCTTTGCTTGGCTCGTCTCCAAAACAAATGGTCGCTGGCAGGCGTTACTGATGATGTTATTGATATTGCCCTTTTGGACCAATTCTTTAGTACGAACTTATGCGCTCAAATTACTATTTGCCAATAACGGTTTGATTAATAAATTATTGCTTGGCATTGGCATAATCGATACCCCTATTAATATCTTATATACGCAAGGCGCGGTCATCGCGGGTTTAACGTATTTATTATTTCCCTTTATGGTGTTGCCACTCTATGCCGTGTTTACGGATCTGCGCGATGATATGCTGCTGGCGTCACAAGATTTGGGCGCCTCAAAAACGCAAACCTTTTGGCATGTGGTGCTGCCCTTGACCACGCCGGGGATTATCTCAGGCGTACTCTTGGTGTTATTGCCGGCGATGGGGATGTTCTATGTCGCTGATGTCTTAGGCGGCTCGCGCAATTTGCTAGTCGGTAATATCATCAAAAACCAATTTTTGGATGCGCGTGATTGGCCGTTCGGCGCGGCAGCGAGTGTGCTGTTAACGTTAGCGATGGCGGTGTTGCTCCTAGCCTATCGCGCTAGTAGTAAGCGTATCGGCAAAACTGACTTCAATGAGGTGGCGTAATGTCGAGCCTACGTACACAAAAGATAGGCCGTATCGCCGCCAAAGGTTATCTGGGACTCATTTATACGCTACTGTATTTGCCCATTATTGTCTTGGTTGTGATGTCTTTTAATGAGTCAAAGATCAGCTACAACTGGGGCGGCTTTAGCCTTAAATGGTATGAGTCTTTGTTCAATAACCAAGCCATGCTTGATGCGTTTTGGCACTCCATTGTGTTGGGATTGGTCGCGGCAACGGTCTCAACCTTGATTGGGACACTGACGGCTCTCGCCTTACACCGCTATCAGTTCCGCGGCAAAGGGCTATTAAACGGACTATTATTTGTATTGATGATGTCGCCTGAGATTGTGCTGGCGATATCTTTACTAGCATTGTTTTTATTAATTGGTCTGCAGCTTGGCTTTGTGTCTTTGCTACTGGCACACATCACCTTTTGCTTACCTTTCGTCGTTATCACTGTCTTTGCGCGCTTAAGTAGTTTGGACGAGCGGCTGATGGAAGCGGCACGTGATTTGGGCGCTTCTGAGTCCACCATGGTACGTACCATTTTGATTCCGGTGATTTTCCCGGCGGTGATGGCGGGCTGGTTGCTCGCCTTTACCTTGTCGCTTGATGATGTGGTGGTCTCTACCTTTGTCACGGGTCCGAGCTATGAGATCTTGCCGCTGCGTATTTATTCTATGGTGCGTGTCGGTCTTAAGCCTGAGGTCAATGCCATTGGCACACTGTTATTAGCGGCTTCATTGGTATTGGTCATTATCTCGCAGCTCTTATTGCGTCGTCGCTAAGCGTAGTAATTTTAATACGCCATTCTTAGTTTAATATTAGCTGTTGTAGGCTAGCGCTTTTAGACTAGCTTTAAAACCTTACAAAAGCTTCTTGGAAATTCTATTTAAAGAATTACCCTTGCAAAGCTAAAATTGCAGTGCAATTTTTTAACGCTTCTCAGGACTTAAGCCTGAGGTCAATGCTATCGGTACACTACTGCTCGCAGCGTCTTTGATCTTAGTTATTATCTCGCAATTGCTATTACGCAAGCGTTAATATCAAATAGAAAACTATAAATCTGAAAGAAATTCATTGTGATATTTACTATAATGAATCCATCTCATCTTAAATATAAAGATACGCTATGTTAGAGCTTCGCCATCTTAATACGTTAACCGCGCTGCGCGCACACGGTTCGCTAGCCGCCGCAGCCGATGAGCTACACGTCACCGCTTCTGCGGTCTCCCATCAGCTCAAAGAGTTAGAGAACTACTACGACATCAGCTTAGTCAATCGTCGTACGCGCCCGCTTAGCTTTACTCCAGCAGGCAAGACGGTACTGGCGCTCGCTGATAGTATCTTGCCGCAAGTCACCCGTACCAAATCTAACCTCAAGCGCTTAGCTCATGGGCAAGCGGGCAGATTGCGCCTAGCCTCTGAATGTCATAGCTGCTTTGACTGGCTAATGCCGATACTCAATCAATATCGCCGCGAATGGTCCGATGTCGAGCTGGACTTTGCTACAGGATTTGAGCCTGAGCCGCATCATTTGCTGGTTGAGGGTGATATTGACTTGTTGATTACCACGAGCAATCTACCGATAGACGGTATCAGCTATCAGCCATTATTTGAGTATGAGAGTCGTTTGGTGTTATCGCCAACACACGATTTGGCAGCGCAGCAGGTTATTGAGCCTAATGATTTAATCGATGAGACCTTGATAGCTTACCCCGTTGAAGCCAAGCGCTTAGATATCATTGCCAACTTTATGACACCATGCGATGTGAGCTTTAAGCGTATCCGCACCACTGAGCTAACCGCGATGTTGATTCAACTAGTCGCTAGTGAGCGCGGAGTTGCCGCCCTCCCCGATTGGGTGGTTGCAGAATACGAGAAAAAAGGCTGGGTGGTCTCGCGTCCTTTAGGTGATGGCGTGCATTGTCAACTCTATGCCGCGACGCGTAGCTCAAACCAAGATACAGCTTATATGCAAGGGTTTGCGAGTTTATTGGAAGGGATTGTTAAGCCGGTTCCATGATGATTCCCTAACACGTAGGTTGGGTGGAGTTTACGACACCCAACATTTATATATTGGAGAGTTATTCAACCACCCAATCTACAGGTAATAAACTATCCGCTACGAATCGATGAATATTGCCAATCTTGAACCCGTTTAACATACTCGTGTTTGACTGGGTTCAGATGGATATAATCTATGTGCATACGATAATCTGCTTCATTACGAATGCAATGCTCCCAAAATCGTCTTTGCCAAATACCACGCTCGCCTTTTTTACGACGGCTCTTTGAAATATGCTCGGTTTTGACGATACGATAAGAGGAATAGTATTTAATCAGTTTAATACGTTCAGAATAATTAGCATCATCGCTTGGTATCGTGCATAGCATATGCAAGTGATCGGGTAGAATAACGATAGCATCGATATAAAAAGGATGTTTTTGTTTTACGACTTTGAAAGCGTAGCGTAGTGTCTCAATCTCTTTGATTAGCAAGTCACTTGATCTATCAGCGAGGTTAACGGCTAAAAAATAGCTAGCGCCTTGAACGTAGTGTCTGCGATATTGCGGTATAGTTAAGTTAATCTTAATCTATCGTGTTGGGTGTCGCAAGCTCCACCGAAACTACGGGCTACAGACTCCTATCAGAAATATATGGTAAAACTAAGTGGTTCTACAAGTGTGGGGACTAAATATGCTAGATAGACCATGGATTAAAGACAATGACCCAATCAAAGACTTTTATGACTGCTTGAATAAAGAGGAAATCGCATGGTTATATGGCGTAGTAAAAGCTGTAGACCTAAATCGAGCGACTTTTAATACAAATTTTTGTCCAAATAAAGTACAGCTCTTGGATTTCTCCAATTACTATGACAATCCATATCAGTTCGACTTATTATCAGATTTAATTAATGAGTTCAATTATATAGGTAGTTCTCTGTTTTGGTTACCACTCAATAATGACTGTTCAAAAAATGAATTTGAGAAATTTGAACCACTTATGATTGCTAAAACACCCATGAACATCATTTATTTAAAAAAAGTATCGCGGTCTATGATGCAAATGATGAATGGTGGATATATTGTGGTTGATAGTGGGAATAATTTTATAGCAATAATCGTTGACGGATATTATATGTTGGCTCTAGTCGATGATGATAATTTGCCAACTAAATACGAAAAATACATAAAAAATTGGAGTCTGATAGAGGAAAATATTGATTCTATTACAGCAAAACCACTAATACGTGCGAGACTTTAAAATACTGTTTAAAAATTGAGGCATACCCCACTGGAACCACCAAAACCGACTTGATAATAAATAAACAGCCTATTCAAAATAGAATGCTATAATTAAACTATTAACTACAGAATAAAAACACAAGTTAATTTAAGAAAGGCTCGATATCTTAAATTGCCAGACGTAAATTTAAAGCTTTAACAACCTTAATAATCGTGTCAAAACTTGGATTGACTTCACCAGAGAGTGCTTTATAGAGACTCTCTCGACCTAATCCTGTATCTTTTGATAACTGTGACATTCCCTTGGCTCTAGCGATATTACCTAGAGCTTTTGCTATAAATGCGGCATCGTTGTTAGATTCTTCAATACAAGCTTGTAGATAAGCTTGCATGTCCTCATCAGTTTTAAGATGCTCAGCACTATCCCATTTTCGAAGTTTAATAGTCATTTATAACTCCTTCTCTAACTCTTTTGCCAATTGAAGGGCAATTTTTATATCTTTACTTTGAGTCGATTTGTCTCCACCTGCTAGTAAAATAACGACTCTTTGCCCCTGCGTGCAATAATAGACTCGATAGCCAGAACCAAAGAAGAAATGTAGTTCAGAAACACCTTCACCGATAGGTTCAGAATCTCCAAAGTTTCCATCTTCAACTCGATCAATTCGAGCCTGTATGCGTCTTTTTGCCTGTTGGTCTTTTAGTTTATTAAACCATTTGTCAAAAACTTCAGTGGTATATATTGAGTACATAGAATTATTGTATCCTATAAGATACAGGTAAACAAGATTTATATCTATTTTGATATATCAACTAATATCAATCGTAGTTCACAAAACCATTTTAAAAAAATAAAACCCAGCAGCAGTAGCCAATAAAGTCAGCCCAACATGTAACCCTATCAGGGCTAAACCCGCCAGCAAACGCCCATCATGAATAAAGCCAAAAACCTCAGCACTAAAGGTACTAAAGGTCGTCAGTCCGCCCAAAAAGCCAGTGATCACAAACACGCGGACATTATCCGACAGACCACTGCCCATCCGCTCAAACCATACGAGTGCAAGGCCTATCAGCAGACCACCTAAGACATTCGCGCCCAATGTGCCCAGTGGTATCCAACTGTGCGCTATATTAAAGCGGGACAGCCATGCTCGCAGACACGCACCAATCGCTGCTCCTACACCTATGGCTAGCCATTGCATCGCGTTATCCTTTTTTATGATTTAAGGCTATGAGAAAACTATATAGAACGCTTACAGTGCAGGCAGCTCTGTCATCGGCCAACGCGGTACGCAGCTCACCGCCAGATCGTCAGACTGCCCAGCTTGCAAACGCTCGTACCCTGCGTAGGCTATCATCGCGCCATTATCCGTGCATAACGCAGGCGGTGCATAATGTACAGTTGCGTCCATCTTTGCCAATTCAGTCTCTAATGTTTCGCGCAGATGAGTATTAGCACTGACGCCGCCTGCGATAACTAGCCTATTCATATTTACTTGCTTGAGGGCTTTAACGCATTTTTTCACTAGCGTATCGACCATTGCATGTTGAAAGCTCGCAGCAATATCGGCACGCACTTGTGAGTCGCTCTCATCTTTATGACCTGAGCCTCCTGAGTGCGGCGTATCTTTGATCAAATTATGCACCGCGGTTTTCATACCACTAAACGAAAAGTCCAAGCCGCGATGGAGCATAGGGCGCGGTAAATCGTAAGCGCTTGGATCACCACTCTCTGCTAGTTTGGCGACATTGGGACCGCCAGGATATGGCAAACCCAACATCTTGGCAGCTTTATCAAAGCACTCACCCGCTGCATCATCTATCGACTCACCGAGTATCTCATACTCCCCAATACCATGTGCGGCGATCAGGAGCGTATGACCACCAGAGACGAGCAAGGATACAAAAGGAAATGCGGGTGGATTTGCGCCCATAAGTGGTGCCAGCAAATGCCCCTCCATATGATGCACCCCAATCGCAGGAATATCCAAGCCATAAGCCAAACTGCGCCCAAATAACGCGCCCGTCATCAGCGCGCCGATCAGACCTGGACCTTTGGTGTAGGCGATCGCATCGATATCGCTTTTTTCGATATCGCACTGCGCAAGCAATTCGTTAAGTAGTGGGACGAGTTTACGAATATGATCACGACTGGCAAGCTCAGGTACCACCCCGCCGTAGAGAGCATGAAGCTCTACCTGAGAGTACAACACTTGCCCAACGAGACCTTTATTATCGCTGCTGATTTGCTCACTATCAAAAATAGCCAGACCGGTCTCATCACAAGAGGTCTCAAGTCCCAATACTTTCATACTTTATCCTTTGTCATGGCTTTTACGGTGCTGCCGATTGTATTATCACTTAGTCCAAAACAGCAGCCATAAAAAACCGTCACTGTGAACCCACAATGACGGTTAGCTTAGCAAATTTCAATAGCGGATATTAGCTTACAGCTGCCAACATATAATCTACAGCCGCTTTGACTTGCGCTTCTGTGACGCCGTTTACAGCTTGCGCTGGCATCTTGTTAAAACCGTTTGCAGAATGCAGGTATAGGGTTTGCTTGTCTTTTTGTAGTGCTAACGCCCATCCTGCTTTGTCACCGTATTTAGGCGCGTTGAGGAGTCCACTGGCATGACAGGCTTTACAGTTTGACTCATAAAGAGTGACACCTGCATCACTTGCAAGAACGACGTCAGCGGATTCATTCTCAGTAGCGTCTGTCTGAATGACCTCTGTTTTTGGCGCTACAGAGTCAGTTTCGACTGCCGCTACAATTTCTGTTTCTGGCGCTACTGTTACTACCTCAGGATCAGCCGTAGTCGTTTCAACTGTAGCACTGTCACTAACAGGCTCATCGCTACTACAAGCACTCAATAAAAAGAACAAGCTAAGATTAGAGGCTATCAAAATCCCTTTGACTAGCGGACGTTTGGGTGAGGCTTTTTGCTGACTAGTCATCATAGCTCCTTATACATACAAAAATTAGCGCAAGACAACCCTCTACTTATAGCCTATTAGCTGGCTGCATCGATCATGTATTCGACCGCTTGGCGGATCTGATCTTCGGTCACGCCGTTATAAGCCTGAGCTGGCATCTGATTAAAACCGTTGGCTGAATGAGATGTTAGCGTATCAACACCTTTTTCGATACGAGGTCCCCAAGCGGCTGCGTCACCATATTTAGGGGCGTTGAGCAACCCTGTCGCATGACATGCCATGCATTGCTTATTATATAGCTCAGCACCCACGTTGACCGCTAAGTCCTCAGCAGGGGCAGCGGCATCAGCTGGTGCTGCCATTGCATCATCCATTGCGGTAGTTTCTGTAGCGTCAGTTTCAGCGATAACCATAGGCGCAGTCTCTGGAAACTCAAAGTCCTCAGCTTCTGGAGCATTAGCGCGAGCTTGATCTGCTGCAGCATTGACACGTTCAACAGCAAAAACATCATGAGAATCTACCCCTCCACCACAAGCACTAAGACTTAAGCCTGAAGCGATGAGCAACGCTGTCCATAATGATGCATTTAGTACTGTCTTTTTCATCCTAAAATCCTTGTTTAAATCAATCTGAATATGTTGTGATACTATAAAATTATCATACCATAAACTGCTTTTAATACGTATAAACCGTATGGACTTTTTGTGCGCGGTCATTACATTTAGCTAGAGCTTATAGTGCTTATTTTATTTCAGCGCTTATTGTTATAACCCTCAGAGATGAGTCAGTATAGCTATCACATAAGAAGATTAAGCTTTGACTTTGTAGGTATTTTTGAGTATAATTACCGCCCTTGTGCACCGTGCACAAGTTATCCTAGTTTGAGCTGATGCCTGTAATCTTGAGATGTTACGGCTAAATACTAATACACAGCCAAACTAATGCCTTTGTATCTCATCCCAATAAGGAGTCTTCATGCCTGCAGTTAAGGTTAAAGAAAACGAACCCGTAGATATCGCTATCCGCCGTTTTAAGCGTGCTTGTGAAAAAGCTGGCGTTCTATCAGACGTACGCAAACGCGAATTTTATGAAAAACCAACGCAAGAGCGCAAGCGCAAAAAAGCGGCTGCTGTAAAGCGTTATAAAAAGAAGTTGCAACGCGAAACTATCCGCACCACTCGTATGTACTAAACACTATTGAGCCCATAGCTCAAATGTGAGTACTACAAGCGCTATACCAACGCCACTGCTATCGATTGATATCAGTGGCGTTTTTTATGCTATTATTTTTGCTATTCATATTGATCTATCAACTTTTAAAAATAAGGAATAATAATTATGAGCGACCTCAAACAAGTGCTATCAGATAGCATCAAAACTTCGATGAAAGCTCGTGAGCTTGAGCGCGTCAAAGTGCTGCGTAATGTACAAGCGGTTATCAAACAAATCGAGATTGACCGTCAAACCCAGCTGAGTGACGCTGACGTTTTAGAGGTACTACAAAAACAGCTCAAGCAGCGCCAAGAATCGCTCGCTATCTTTACTGAGAATAATCGTGAGGATCTTGCGAACAAAGAGCAGTTTGAGATTGATATCATCAATGGTTTTATGCCGACGCAGATGGATGATAGCGAGCTTGCCGCCTTGGTCAATAGCGAGGTTGCAGCACAAGGCGCGACCTCTATGCGTGATATGGGTAGCGTGATGGGCGCACTCAAAGCCAAAACCGCAGGACGCGCTGATCCTGCGGTAATATCAAAATTGGTTAAAGAAGCGCTACAAGGCTAACCCTACTAGTCGTCTAAAAAATAAAGCGTCTACAAAAGCCATTTAAACTAGACGGTTTATGGCCTATTTGATATAAGCCGACTTATATAAACTATCTAAAAACCGCTTAAGGCTCAAAGTCTTTGGCGGTTTTGACGTCTTTGATCTCAGCATTGATATTTGCAAGCAAAGGCGGCGCGCTTCGAGCTTGTGCGGTGCTTTGTAGTTTCTTAGTTAGCTGCTGAGCTTGGTTTAACGAGGTCAAAGCACTATCATAGCGCCCACTCCACAATTGGGTTTGACTGCGGTAGCGTAGTGCATTAATCGTAGCAATATCAGCCAATGCCTTTGAATCCGTCGTTTTGGCCAGTTTTTCATTAGCCATCTGCATACTTTGCCATGCATAACGATCGCTTGGGTCTTGCTGCGTGAGCGACTTTACTAAAGCTTGTGCTTGCGCGGGCTGATTACTATTGGTCAAAGCCTCAGCTAAATACAGCCGCAAATCACGACGCTCAGGGTACAGGCGCTGCTGGCTTTGTAATAATTGCGCAGCCTGCTGCCACTTGCCTTGATCACTGAGTATTTGGCTATAAGTAATTGACAATAAAGGCTCAAGCATCTGGCGCTGGGCGATTGGCAGAGTCTGTAGCTCATTCATGATATCTTTGGCATTAGCATAACGCTGCTGATCGCCGTACCAGTACATCAGCGCAACTTTAGCCCCAAGGCTATTATTAGCAGCGGTCTTAAGAGCAGTTTCAGAGACATGTTTGCCCGTGACCTGTACGCGCCAGTGCAATAGATCAAATAGCGCTTGATGACGCTGCTGCTCACTTAAGCTCAAGGACGAGTAACGCTGGGCCCGCGTCTGTGCTTCGCTCAAACGCTCATTGCTAAGCGGATGCGAGCGTACAAAACTTGGCATAAATTGATTGGCAGTTTGATTAAGCTGGCTTCTTTGATTCATAGTCGCAAAAAATCTAGGCATCGCTCTTGGGTCATAGCCCGCTTGCGTCATGATTTGCATACCGACCCGATCTGCCTCACGCTCATTGCTACGACTAAAGGCCATGCTACTATTCATCGATGCCGTCTGACTACCTGCCATCACTGCCGCCGCTGCATTACCATCAACCGCAGAAGCCGCGATAGCAGCGAGCATCCCGCCGATTTGCATCAGCAGTGCTTTTTTACGCTCATCTGCACCGCTCTCATAATGACGCTGACTGATATGCGCCACCTCGTGAGCGACGACGCTTGCCAGCTCATCCATGCTACTTGCGGCAAGTATCGTACCTGTATTGATACCGATAACGCCGCCTGGCGCGGCAAAAGCATTGATACTTGGATTATCTATGAGTACTAACCCTATAGGCGCTTGCTGACGCGCTTGAGCATTGATGCGCCATGTCATGTCCTTGACAGTCTGTTGAATCCAAGGATCATGCTCCATTTTAACCCGGCCATTGATATTTTGCAGTGACCATGCCCCAAGCATTTTGTTTTGATACTGCTCATCAAAGCTCAAGCCTGAACCGCGCAAACTTGGCAGCTCTAATGTCTCAGGCTCCATGACTTGCCATGAGTTTTTGACATAGCTAGCCGCCGACGCAGGCGCAGACCACAGCACTGTGCATAGCGCACAACTAAGGGCTATCGATAAAGGCTTGGCGCTTTTATATGCTGTCAATGCAGCACTGCTCTTAGCTGAGCGGTTTAGACGAGAGTCGTACTGAGTAGAGTGGTACTGAGTATAGTACAAGGGCGTATCCTATGCGGTGACCAGATATCAGCTTTGACTATACGAGCTTGTTTGGCGCAAATCAATTTTAGTCTGCTGATAGCTACCAATATCCAAGCAGGCGTCACTTTTTAGTAACACTTGCTTGTGATTTTGGCGAGTCAAACATGCTGTTAAACATTTCAGAGACGACTGAGCTACCGCTATTTGCTACAATGACACGCTACTGTATAAAGGGGCTTACTCCTATGTCCATCGAACCTACTTCTACCACTTATTACGACCTCTCAAAGCTATCTGCTACTGAGCGATCAGTCGTACAGGATTTGATTGAGCGCCTCCCTAAAGATAGTGATCAAGCATCCTTGGCAAATTCTATTGCAGATTTGTCCATAACAGCATTCGTCGATGGGCGCAATCTATCTTGCCCTATGCCACTACTTAAAACTAAAGTGGCGCTGCGGCAAGTAGTAGACGGTGACTCACTCTATATCGTCGCAACTGACCCCAACTCACAAGCAGATATTGTCGCTTTTTGTGAGCAAAGTCAGATAACAAAAGCTACAAGCTCATTATCTTTGGCAGTCAACACTACAAGTGAGATAGAGCCAGATAGCAATCTAGCAACATCATTCGATACAATATATCACTTCATCATTACCAAAACTGATAGTAACTAAGCGTCTCTATCCTTTACAATTAATACAAATACACCTTTGCTTACTTAGTTATAAATACTTAGTTAAAAACACTCAAGGTCAAGAATATGGCTACTAAATCAGCAAGCGACAATAACAACCGCAAAAAAAACGACAAGGTGCAAGACAAAACTGCGCCAGACAATGCTGTGCAAAATGATGAGACGTCTAATATAAAAACAGCGGCAGGCAAAACCTTGACGCCTGCAAAAAGTGAAGCTCGTACCGCAGCGCTCAAGGCTGCCGCACAAAGACCACCTTATGATGCGAGTAAATTGGGCGATACCAGTACCCGTGACTTGGTGCCTGCGATGCCAACGCATCTGTCAGCGCCTGGCGTGAACTTAGGGGCATACATTAATACTGTGCATCAAATCCCTATCCTAACGCCAACACAAGAGCAAGAGCTGGCTCATCGTTATTACGATGAAGGCGATGTCGAAGCGGCGCGCCTTCTCGTTATGTCGCATCTGCGTTTTGTCATTCATATTGCGCGTAGTTATTCAGGATATGGTCTGCCGCAAGCGGATCTGATTCAAGAAGGTAACTTGGGACTGATGAAAGCGGTCAAACGCTTTGATCCCAACAAAGGCGTGCGTTTGGTGTCTTTTGCCGTACATTGGATCAAAGCTGAGATTCACGAGTTTGTCATTCGCAATTGGCGCATCGTTAAAGTGGCGACCACCAAAGCGCATCGCAAATTGTTCTTTAATTTGCGTAGCCTTAAAAAGACGAACAATCAGCTCACTTTAGAAGAAGCGGATGCTATCGCTAAAGATTTAAATGTCACGCGCAAACAAGTGCTCGAGATGGAGTCGCGCCTAACTTCTTATGATGCGTCATTTGAGGCGCAATCAAGTGATGATGATGACGGTCGTTACGCGCCGCAACTGTTTTTAGAGGATGGTATCGATCCTGCTGAGCAGTTAGAAGAAGCTGACTGGGAGGAGAATAACTCCTCGGCGCTACTGGCTGCTATGGAGACCTTGGATGATCGTTCGCGCGATATTGTCGAGCAGCGCTGGCTCACTGAGCAAAAATCAACCTTGCATGAGCTGGCGGCGGTCTACTCGATATCGGCTGAGCGCGTGCGTCAGATCGAAAAGAACGCTATGGACAAGATTCGTGAGGCGATGACGATTGAGAGCGTTATACTGCCAGATGACATTCAATAAATATTCATGATGGTATCTAAGGCTAGACAATAATGAACTGGATTGGTATTGGTGCACTCAATATGGCGATTGCTGTGGGACTTGGCGCATTTGGTGCTCATGGTCTCAAAGGCATCGCTGACGCGCAGCAGCTGGGCTGGTGGCATACCGCGACACTTTATTTGCTGGTTCATGCTTTAGGGTTGTTAATTGTCGGTTTGCTTATTCGCTTAAATTATGCGACTCAAATGACGGCTTGGTTATTGCAAATCGGGGTGATTATATTTGCTGGTAGCTTGTATGCGATGACTTTGGGCGCGCCGCGTTGGTTTGGCGCGATTACGCCTATCGGCGGCGTATTAATGATAGCGGGATGGGTTTGGCTTGCTGTCACCACGTTTCGTAGCACAACCAGTTAGTTATCAATGCTAAATGAATGAATACGAAATGAATGAACAGGAATAAGTGTTATGAGTACAATCGAGGTCAACGGCAAAACTATGCAGACTACCCATCAGACAGTACAACTTGTGGTTAACGAGTTGGGACTCAGTCAGGGTCGCTATGCGGTCAAGGTGAATGACAAACTTATAGCGCATGCTGATCTAGCTAAAACTAAAGTGGTTAATGGCACGAATATTGAAGTGGTACAGCACGACGATTTATAATAAATACTTGCAAAAAAACCTCAACCGTATCACGTGTTGAGGTTTTTTGTTTTTAGATCATTGGTTTTTAGCTCATTGGAGAGGCTTCATCGTCTCCGATCTCATCAAATCGTCCTTCACGTCCAGCGCCCTGCGTCTTTTTGCGCTCTTGACGGGTTTTATACTTACGGACTTGCCTATCAAGCTTGTCTGCCATCTCATTGATGGCTTTATACATATCATCCTCTAAAGCTTGGACAAACATCTCTTGACCTGAAACACGCAAAATAGCTTCTGCTTTGTGGCTTTTTTTACCGCCATCACTAGCGCCGCTATTGTCTAGTGACAAAATCACTTTCACACTTTGTATTTGATCAAAATGACGCTCAATTTTGGCGAGCTTTTCGCGTACTGAGGTGTCCATAGCTTCGGTTACACTGATATGGTGACCACTGATAGATACATTCATATTGTTGTCCTTATGGTTATCGTTCTTATTTATGAGCAGACAGTACATTCCTATACTTATCTGCTTTATCTCACCAATAATGAATAAAACCGAATCGATTGATAACTGATTATCTTAAAATGGCTTGTCCTTTTTCATCCACCATCTTACTAAGTTCAATACCTTATTGATGCTTCTCTAATTTGTCATGAAAGCACCTAAGTAGCAAGACAACAAACTGTAAGCAAATGTAATAATATGAGTTATTGCACAAATATTTCTATATAATCAAAAAATTTTATTTTTATATTCTAATTTTGCTATAAACAGCTACAGTCGCTGCACTATAAAATAAATACTCTGCTATTAGGATAAATTTTGCATCGTCTCAAAAGAGCAGCACGCAAAGAAAACTTGTACCAGTAGCACGGTCTAATCTGTGTATTTAGAATCAGTTATTAGTACCCTAGTATTTTTGTTTACGCTGGGTTGAAGAGCCAATATTCATAGCTTCTCGGTACTTGGCGACAGTTCGTCTAGCGATCTCGATACCCTGCTCTGCTAGCTGCGTTTGTATACGGCTATCGGACAAGGGTTTTTTGGCGTCTTCATCCGTGATGAGCTGCTTGATCATCGCACTGATAGCGGTTGAGGACACATCACCTTCGCTACTACTCACGTGCGATGAGAAAAAGTGCTTGAGTGAAAACAGCCCCTGCGGCGTTAAAATACTCTTGCTAGTGGTCAAACGTGAAACCGTAGATTCGTGCAGTTCAACTTCTTCTGCGATGTCCTTTAAGATGAGCGGCTGCATAGCGGTTGCTCCTTGACGCAAAAACCCTTGCTGGCGGCGCACAATACTGGTCGCCACTTTTAAGAGGTTCTGATTGCGCTCCTCGATACTGCGAATAAATAACCTAGCGTCGGTTAGATTTTCTTTCAAATACTGATTGTCAGGACTGTCATCACCGCGCTTAACTAAGCTTGCGTACTCTTGATTGACGCGCAGTTTGGGCAGGGTTTCAGGATTGAGGCGAACGTGCCAGCCTTCATCGGATAGCGATTGTTGATGACTTGATACCTCTTGGTCGGGTAATGTTTGATTTGACGAGTGGTCTTTTTGCCGTATTGGCGTCACCAAAACATCAGGAATATCATAGCTATCAGGAGCGCGGGTATAATCTGGCTGATCACTTTGAAAGGACAAGCCTGGTGAAGGGTTCAAGGTACGCAATAATTCAAGCGCTGGGGTGATACGCGCGGCTGGCAGTCCCGTCATCTCAGTCAAGGCTTTGATATTGTTACTGACCAGATGCTCACTGGCGCTCAGTAGTGCCTGCGCATCTTGTAGATACTGGGTGCTGGCCTCTAATTTGGACAACTGTATGGCTAGGCACTCACTTAGACTACACGCCCCAACGCCTAAGGGATCACAAGATTGAATAATGCGTAGAACCGCTTGTATCTCATCGTATTCAACGCGCTCCTCCCACTGATAGAAGCTGGCCATAGTTGCAAAGCTTTGGGCTAGCTCATCGATATCTAAGCGCACAAAACCCATATCGTCCATAGAATCAATCAAATACTGTGCAATTAGTGCATCAGTACTCGATAGACGTTTGAAGTTAAGCTGCCAGCGCACATAGTCTTGAATAGTCGCCTGCGTGCTGCCTTGATAACGCTCCATCTCATCGAAATCTATTGCGCTTGAGCCTGTACCGCTAGGCGCTGCCGACGCATAGTTACCCGTGTCATAGCTGTCGCTATCGAAACTGTCATCAGAGCTGTCATAGTTATCGTCAAAGCTATCGTCAAAGCTATCATTGTCATCACTAAAAGCATCGGCGTCTTTTGAGGTGTCCTTGTCTGATGTCTGATTCCAAGTTTCAAGCGACAAAGCTTCGCTCAACTCGTCGTCTATATCATCTAAGCGCTCAAACTCCTCTTCTTCATCTTCAATACGTTCAAGCAAAGGATTACTATCGAGCTTGATTTGCACCTCTTGCGCCAGCTCAAGACTTGAGAGCTGAAGCAGTTTGATCGCCTGCTGCATCTGCGGCGTCAGCTTTTGTGAGGTACCAAGACTGGTTGCAAGTCCGAACGACATACTCATGAAAGGGTTATTACACTCCAGTATAATTAGGCTATTGATGGTTGGGATAAATGTGGCTAATGCGGCATTAGCATTATGCATTGGCATTATGCGTTTATGACGATAGCATTTTTTATGATAATTTTGCTATGATAATTTATTCCCTTATCTAAAAACGCTTATTTATCTATAGCTTATAAGTGACTCTAAAATTTAAATATTATTGATAAAAACAACGATTTGATAAATCTTAACAACTACTGAGCTTATTATGAATCATGCTAACCAAGAATCCGTTACCGTCGCCGCCGTACAGCTAAATAGTCAACAGGACGTAGACGCCAACCTTACCGCTATAAAATCTGCTATTAGTGAGGCAAGCGAACAAGGTGCAAGCCTTGTCGTACTACCAGAGAACTGCTGTAGTATGGGCGCGCAACATGCCACCGCCGAGCGCTTTGACGAGATATCGACAACGCTAGCAAGTTATGCTCGCGCGCATCATATTTATCTGTTAGCAGGTACGCAGCCGTGTTTTTCTCGCCCTGATGGCGTGATCGTCCCTGATGGACGTCTGCGTCAAGTCAGTCAACTGTTTGCACCAGATGGCACTCAAATCGCACGCTATGACAAGATTCATCTGTTTACCGCTACCGTTGCTGATAAGCAAGGCAGCTATAACGAAGCGGCGACCTTTGAGCCGGGGACGCAGACGGTGGTTGCGCCGATTGAGATCAATAATAGCGTCTATCAGTTGGGTATGATGGTCTGTTTTGACTTACGTTTCCCTGCACTCGCGCAGCGTTTGCGTCAAGCGGGCGCGGACATATTAAGCGCGCCTTCTGCTTTTACTTATATGACAGGACAGGCGCACTGGTCACTACTATTGCAAGCGCGCGCACTTGATAGCCAATGTATGGTCATAGGCGCGGCGCAAGGCGGTGAGCACTTTGGCAAAAACGGCAATAGTCGTCAGACATGGGGGCATAGCGCTATCACAGACTACAACGGCAAAGTGATAAACAGCTACGATCACAGCGCGTTTGATAGCTCTGATCACGACAATACTAACAAAAAAGACTATACACTTGTATTTGCTGCCTTAAACAAACCTGCGCAAGAAGATGCAAGGCAAAAAATGCCTATCTTTCAATGTCACCGTTTGGCCTGATATTGCTATAACGCTGAGTATTAAAAAGCACTTTTACAAGCCTTACTCTATTTCGTTTTGTGGATGGCTTGCACGTGGATGGGCGCGATCATAGACTTGGGTCAGTTTGGCAAAATCAACATGAGTATAAATCTGCGTGGTACTAATATCACTGTGTCCCAGCATCTCTTGCACCGCCCGCAGATCACCGCTACCTGAGAGCATATGCGAGGCAAAACAGTGGCGTAGCAGATGCGGATACATGTTTTGGGCGATACCTGCGCGCAGAGCGGCAACCTTGAGACGCTGCTGTACCGCTCGAGTTGAGAGCCTAGTGCCCAGCTTTTCACTGATAAATAAAGCGCTATCGACTTGCTCTACCCACAGATTGCGATGCGGTAAGTAGCGCCTAATGGCATCGCTTGCTTTAGCCCCTATCGGCACAAGGCGGGTCTTATTACCTTTACCCGTCACGCGCACGCGCAAATCAGACAGATCGATATCCGTTATATCAAGGGCAACCAGCTCACCGACGCGCAGACCACTGCTATAGAGTAGCTCAAACATCGCCTTATCCCGCAGCCACAAACGCGCTTGTTCTGGCGTATCAGGAGCAGGTTGATCCAGTAGCTGGGTGAGCATATCGATATCAGCAATAGAGGGTAGCGGGCGCGGACTGCGTTTGAGCTGATAGCCTGTCGTTGGATTGATCCGAGCAAGGCCCTCCTCAATGAGCCAGCCATAAAAATGCCGAATCGCTGACAGCTCCTGCTGAACGCTGGCAAGGGCAAGCTTGTCTTCATCAAGGCGCTGGGAGATGTGCTGAGCCAACTGACGCTTATCGCAGCGCGTCCACGTCGAGCGCTTACCGCGCAAAAACAGCGCCAACTGATTAACCCCAGAAAAGTAAGCACTCAAAGTGTGCTCTGAGTGATTGCGTACCTTGAGCGTGCTTAACCAGCGATTGACGGGTATTAATAAATTATTTAACTCAGTATCTAACTCTAGCGTATTGGCCAAGTCTGTCGTTATCCAAGGCTGACTGTTGGCAGTAGACATTTTTATTACCCCTTATTTATCAAGCCTGAGCTATCAAAAATCAGCTATTAAACATTAGCTATCAGGATTAGGCGTAATGCCTGCTTGTGCCATGAGACCATCTGGACTAAACACCCCTTCATAAACAAAAGCGGTCGGACCGGTCATCATCACAGAATAGCCCGGTTGCCATTTGATAATCATACTGCCGCCATATAACTGCGCGCGCACATCTTCGCCTTCATCAAGCCAGCCCTCACGGATACCAATAGCCACCGCCGCGCAGGCACCCGTGCCGCACGCTTGCGTCTCGCCTACGCCGCGCTCGTAGACACGCAAACGGATGTGGCGCTGGTTCATCACCTGCATAAAGCCGACATTGACCCGCTCGGGAAAGGCAGGGTGCGACTCTAACGCTTTGCCCAAAGTCTCGACATCGGCCTCGAGCACGTCATCTACCTTTATTACCGCATGTGGATTACCCATGCTCGCCACATAAAGCTGCACGGGCGTACCTTCGACATTTAGATGATAAGCATTTTGAATCTTGGTTGTCGCTTTGGGCGTAAAGGGAATCTCGTCAGGCTCAAATTTGGGCTTACCCATATCGACCTCGACCCAGCCGTAACGATCGGTCGTCAAAGCAATAATACCGCTTGCTGTCTCAACACGCAGGCGCTGCTTAAAGGATAATTTGCGCGCTTGCACAAAACGGGCAAAACAGCGCGCGCCATTACCGCACTGCTCAACCTCTGTGCCATCGGTATTAAAAATGCGATAGCTAAAATCCACATCAGGGCGCATCGGCGGTTCAACGACTAAGAGTTGATCAAAGCCCACACCCAGATGCCTATCGCCTAATAATTCTACTAATTCTTTGGTCAAATCCAAGCGCTGCGTCACCAAATCGATGACCATAAAATCATTGCCCAGCCCATGCATCTTTGTAAACTCTATTAACATATCCTTGTGCCCCACTCTATTATTATATGTCGGTTATATTAGCACGCTACCTGATACAATGATAACTACCAGCATGTGCTAATAACGACTTAAAGTAATAAAAGACTGACCATAAAAAACCCACTGTCATCATGACAATGGGTCTGTTTTTGACTTATTTATGCAAATGCTAGTTTTAATAATTGTTTATGACTTATCCTGCTACTTGTTTAATCCTGCCAAAGCATCTCATCACGGTATAAGTCCTCAAGCGTTTCGCGCTTACGGATCAGTTGATGCTGAGTGCCAGCTATCATAACCTCGCTTGCTCGCCCTCGCGAATTATAGTTACTACTCATAGTAAAACCGTAAGCGCCTGCGCCTGTGATCGCTAAAATATCACCTACGGCTAGTGTCAGCACGCGATCCTTTGCCAAAAAGTCGCCCGTCTCGCAGATAGCGCCGACAACATCCCAAGTCATAGCCTCATTGCCAGCATCATCACTTGGCAACGTCTCAGGAATCACCGCCATCTCAGCCTGATATAGTGCAGGACGGATCAGATCATTCATCGCCGCATCAACGATAGCAAAGTTCTTGTGCTCAGTTGGCTTTAGGACATCCACGCGGGTGATTAACACGCCAGCATTGGCAACCATGCTGCGACCCGGCTCAAAGAATACTTTTAATCCAAGCGCTTGCAATTTAGGCAATAAAGCTTGCGCAAACTTATCAATGGTCACAGGCGACTCATCGATATAACGTACCCCAAGCCCGCCGCCCAAATCGATATGACGAAGATTGATACCCTTGTCACGCAGCGAGCCAATCAGCTCAATGAGTTTATCTAACGCAGCAACAAAGGGGGCTACCTCAGTCAATTGCGAGCCGATGTGACAATCGATACCGACGATATCAATATTGTCCATGGTAGCCGCCTGCTCGTAGACGCCAACGGCCTTGTCATGAGCAATGCCAAATTTATTATCCTTAAGACCCGTTGAGATATAAGGATGCGTACCCGCGTCGACATCTGGGTTGACGCGTAGCGATATTGGCGCGCGCTTGCCCAACTGCTGAGCGACATCGTTGATGAGTGCAAGCTCGCTGATAGACTCAACATTAAAACAACCAATGCCCTGATTGAGTGCAAACTCGATGTCGTCATAAGTCTTACCTACGCCTGAGAATACGATGCGATCTGCGTGACCACCTGCCGCAAGGACGCGCATAAGCTCGCCGCGCGAGACAATATCAAACCCTGCACCTGCTTGCGCTAGTACGCCCAATACCGCAAGGTTAGAATTGGCTTTTACCGCGTAACATATTTGATGATCAAGACTTGCAAAGCTGTCGCTATAGGCTTGATAGACGTCCAATATTGCCTGTTTTGAGTAGACATAGCACGGCGTACCGTAGTGCTCGGCGACATCACTTATGCTGACCTGCCCCATGTGCAGTGCTCGGTCTTGATATTGCAGCGCAGGCAAATGCTTGCTCAAAACGATGGGGTCTATATATAGACCTTGCTCAGTTTGAGTGCTAACAGAATTAGGGGTGCAGGCTTGCAAGGTCGTATTACTCATAGCTAAATCTCAAATGTAGGACGTGTTTTTAATAGTGGCGCGTGTTTTTGCGCGCGCGTGCTTTTAGTTAATAGTCGTTGGGATCATCACTGGCAGTGGGTAGTATTTGCTTTCGCTCAAGATAGCGGGTCTTATCATAATCGGTATCGTCTAAATTATCAAAAGCGGTATCCTGCGGCTGACTACCACTGGCTAGGACTGCAGAGGAGGTCTCGATGGCTGCTTGATCGCTTGTATCGACTAAATACAACGCACCCTTTTGTCCGCAGCCAGCTAGCCCAAGCGCGGTAATGCTAGCCGTGATGACTAAAGCATTAACTAAAGCATTGGCGCGCCGCGTAGCGCTGCTCGGTAGATGGCGGTTGGTAGAGGATAAACGAGATAAAATAGACATAGGGGTTAACCTTGAGATAAGCCTGCAATAAAAAGTAAATTTTGCATCATTAGCAATGGCGCTAATCATAGCATTATTCAATATCAGTGTCCGATAATGTAAATGACTGTTTGATAAATTTACTTACAACTAATATTTCAATACTTCAATTTTGTGCATAGCTTGCTACGCTTTATATTGAGTGAACATCTGTATTAGATATTTGACCTCTATCACTCCTAAACCTTATAGTTGTCGTGGTATAGCGCCCAAAATATGTTACATTATTGATAATATCTGCTTTGTTTAAATAAGTAGCCCCTATGCTGCTTGCTAAGTGATAAGCGAATAACACCCCACTGCGGCTACTATTTAGCCGATTCACCCCCTACCGACAACCATCTAAGGATAGAGCATGAGCGATAGCGCAACCACCCAAACCTCTAAGCAAGAATCTGATACCTCACAATTAACCAATCCTACTTTAGTCTTGAACTGTGGCTCATCGTCCATCAAATACGCCCTCATCAGTGAAGATGAGTCGACGCGTATCACAGGTCTTGCTGAAAACTTAGGACTTGATACTGCGCGTATCAAGCACACAGCTTTGAGCGGTGAAAAATTAGAGATAAGTATTCCAGGCGGTCGCCATAAGCTTGCGCTACAAAAAATCCTTGAGCTCCTTGAGCAATATCATTTCATCGCCGTCGGTCATCGCGGCGTCCATGGCGGGCGTGAATATTCAGAAGCCGTGCAAGTCACCAATCATGTATTATCTGAGGTCAAACGCCTCAAGTCATTGGCCCCGCTGCACAATCCTGCCAATGCGCTAGGGATTGAAGCGGTACAAGCCATTTATCCTGACATCCCGCAAGTGGTCGTCTTTGACACCGCCTTTCACCAAACTATGCCAGCGGTTGCTTATCGCTATCCCATTCCAAAAGCGCTTTACGAGGATCACAAGATTCGTCGTTATGGCTTTCATGGTACCTCACACGCTTATGTCTCAGAGCGCGCCAGCCAAATCACCGAAGCGAGTGGTACGCATGGCTGGTTGACCGCGCATTTGGGCAATGGTTGTTCAGCGGCGGCTGTGTATGACGGTAAAAGCTTAGATACTAGTATGGGTCTGACCCCGCTTGAGGGTCTGATGATGGGTACGCGTAGTGGTGACGTCGATCCAAGTTTGCATATTCATCTTAAACGCCAGCTCGATATGAGCTTGGAGGATATTGACAAGATGCTTAATAGTGACAGCGGATTGCTCGGTATTTCAGGTCTGTCTAACGATATGCGTACAGTTGAAGAGGCCGCTAATGAAGGTCACAAAGAGGCTAAGCTCGCCATTGAGATGTTTGCCTATCGCGCGGGCAAATACTTAGCCAGTCTTAGCTGCGCCTTGCCTGAATTTACAGGTATCATCTTTACCGGCGGTATCGGTGAGAACTCAGCATCAACTCGCGCCCGTATCTTGAATGTTATGCGTCACTTTGGTATCTCGTTTGATGCCGATAAAAACAAAACGCTGGCAGGCGGAGCTGAAGGTAGTTTCCATAGTAACGATAGTAGTGTTGAGCTGTGGGTGATTCCAACGGATGAGGAGCGCCAGATTGCCAAAGAGACGCGCCAAACGCTAGGGTTAGCGTAATCATTTATATGTAAAGATAAAAAGAGCGCGTTTTGCCAATGGCTTTATTCATAGCTTCATAAAACGCTGTACACTATTTAATTAAAATAAATCGTAGGATACGCTATGCAAACTATTTTACTTGTTCCTATTAGCCGCGGTATCGGTGTGACTTCAGCGGCGCTAGGGCTGATCCGTGCCCTTGATTACAACGGTATCAAAGCGGGCTTTATGAAGCCGTTTTTGCAAGATGATACTTTAGATAAACAAAAGAGCTTAGATAGCTCAAGCGCACTTGCTATGCACGCCTTTGGTCTAAAAGCGCCTAAATCTATCGGGCGTCAGCGCGCACTACGTATGATCGGTGACGGCAATATCGATGAGCTAATGGAAGAGGTTATCGGCAGCTTCCATAGTATCGGCGATGATCAAGATGTTGTCATTTGTGAAGGCCTAGTCTCAACGACAGAGGCCTCTTATGCCTCGCAAGTCAACCGCGCTATTGCTCATGCTTTGGATGCCAAAATTATCTTTGTCAGCGATGCTGATATCAACAATCCTGCGCACCTAGCCGACAAGCTCGACGTCCATGCGCGTGAGTTCGGCGGTATTGCAAGCGAGCGTACCCTTGGCTGTATTTTGATGCGTGTTGATGTGCCTAACACCTATGACAATCAACCTGTGGCGCCAGGCGAGGCGGTGTTTGAGCTTGATCAAAGCTACATTCAAGAAGTACAGCGCTTATCGCCGCATTTTGATAGTGAGCAGTTTCGCCTGATCGGTGTCGTGCCTTTTAGCGATACATTGTCAGTGCCGCGTACTTGGGATATCGCCGCCGAATTAGATGCCACTTGGCTCAATGTTGGCGATGCCAAAACCCGCCGTATCAATAATATCAGCCTAACCGCGCGCTCTATTGCCCGCGTTGATGAAGTCTTTAATCGAGGCACGCTGATCGTCGTTCCAGGCGACCGTGATGATTTGCTCCTTGCCGCAGGATTGGCCTGTATCAATGGCGTACCCTTAGCAGGTCTGGTGCTAACGGGTGGCGTGACACCGAACGCTACTGTCGCAGAGCTGTGGATATCAGCCCTAAAGACGGGTATTCCTGTGATGAGCGTCGAAACCGATAGCTTTGAGACCGTACAAAAACTCTTGCACATGAGTGCTGAGATCCCAAGTGATGATACCGAGCGCGCCACCGATGTCACGCGTTATGTCGCGGCGCACTTAGATTTGGCTTGGATCAAAGAGCAATTTAGCGGCGATCATAAGCCGCGTCTGTCTCCAGCGGCCTTTCGTCATCAAGTGGTCAAGCAGGCGCAGCAAGCCAAAAAACGTATTGTACTGCCAGAAGGCTCTGAGCCGCGCACCGTTGAGGCCGCTTGTATCTGTCAAAGCCGCGGTATCGCTGACTGCGTGCTCTTAGCGACGCGTAGTGATGTTGAATTAGTCGCCAAAAACCGCGATTTAATTCTGCCAGAAGGCCTAGAGATTCTCGATCCTGCCAGCCTCGATATGGATAAATACATCGCCGCTGTCGTTGAGCGCCGTAAAGGCAAAACCACGCCAGAGGTTGCCGCTGAGCAATTAGAAGATACGGTGTTTTTGGGTACGATCATGCTGCAAATGGACGAAGTCGATGGCCTCGTCTCAGGCGCGATTCATACTACGGCTAATACTGTACGCCCAGCCTTTCAGCTGATTAAGACTGCGCCGCAATACTCGCTAGTATCGTCAGTATTCTTTATGCTGCTACCAGAGCAAGTGGTCGTCTATGGCGATTGCGCCATCAACCCTGACCCGAACGCAGAAGAGCTCGCTGAGATTGCTATTCAATCAGCGCAGTCGGCTGCCGCCTTTGGTATCGATCCCAAAGTGGCGATGATCAGCTACTCAACAGGCTCATCAGGCACAGGCGCTGACGTTGAAAAAGTCATCAAGGCAACCGAAATCGTCCGTGAGCGTGCGCCTGACTTAGCCGTTGATGGACCGCTACAGTATGACGCCGCCTCAGTAATGAGCGTCGGCAAACAAAAAGCGCCTGACTCAAAAGTTGCAGGTCAAGCCAACGTGTTTATCTTCCCAGATCTGAACACAGGTAACACCACCTATAAAGCAGTGCAACGTAGCGCCAACGTCATCAGTGTTGGGCCGATGCTCCAAGGCCTTAACAAGCCTGTGAATGATCTATCACGCGGCGCTCTGGTCGATGATATCGTCTACACTATCGCCTTGACTGCTATTCAGGCTTATAGCGATTTGATTTAAATCAGCTCAAACCGTCTTATTAAATTTAAACGCTCACTATAACGTTATGGTGAGCGTTTTTTGTTAAGTTCGCTCAGCAAAATGTGTACCCAATCGCTATAATAGCGCCATGACTCACTCACCTACTCTTACGCAAAACATTAACCCTTTGATTCGTGTCTATCTAGGCGGCTCGTTTGATCCGGTGCATCTGGGTCACATTCAGATGGCGATGGCAGTTTATGAGTGCTTAGCCCCTATTGCTAGCGAGCAAAATCGCGAGCTACATTTGTCACTACTACCCAATGCGCGCTCACCGTTTAAAACCGATAGCACAGACCCTCAGCATCGCTTAGCTATGCTAAAGCTTGCACTGCAAGGCACGCCGCTATGCATCGATGAGCTGGAGCTATGGCAAGCGCCGCCCGTTTATACTATCGATAGCGTTCGCACTCTGCGTAGTCGCTACCCAAATGATAGCTTGATATTTGTTATGGGTATGGACAGCGCGCGTAGCTTGGATAAGTGGCAGGATGGCTTAGCACTAATAAATTACGTCAATATTTGGGTGTTTAATCGTGTCGATAGCGTCTTAGACGCTCAGCTATCAACTCAGCAAGATAGCACGCAGCTGCTACCTACCGAGCTACAAGCGCAAACGAGCGACTCTATACAAGATCTGCTCACGCCCTTGAAAAACGATAGCCAAGGGCGCATTTATATAGATCTGCGCCCCATAGCATCAGTATCGAGTACCCAAATACGCCAAGTACTATCTCAATCTTTGACTAAAGCTGTCAGGCCAATTACACGGCTAGCGCCAATAAATGATACTATTGACACTGTGAACCCTATATCATCTCCTCTGCTCACTAAATGGCTACATCCTGCGGTTTATCATTATATAATCACTCATAAGCTATATTCTAAGACTTAATTCCGTTAAAATTACCTTATCCCTATTTATTTAACCGTGTAGCTTTTGATAGACGCGGTGCACCCATACCCTTTATTTTAGATTTAAGAGACCACTATTTATGACTAATACTATGACCGACGAGCGTTTAAAACAATGCTTAGACCTCGTCAATACTTCATTAGAAGATATGAAAGCTAAAAACATTACCGTACTCAACGTCGAGGATTTAACCGACGTCATGGAACGTATGGTAATCGCTGATGGCACCTCAAAGCGTCATGTACGTGCGATGGCTGATAGTCTCGGCGCTGAATCCAAAAAAGCTGGCTTTATGCCGCTTGGCCGCGAAGGCGGAAATGACTCTGATTGGACACTAATCGATCTAGGCGCAGTCGTCGTCCATATGATGACGCCGCAAGCGCGCGAGTTCTATGACTTAGAAGGCCTATGGTCATCGTCTGAGAGCTTGGCTGAACTGGTCGCTGTACCGCGTGAAAAGAAAGCGGGTCGCCGTAGCTAACATAATCAAAGCTTTGATGACGACTAAAAGACTAGATAACTTATCTGGTCTTTTTTATGCGCGACTATAAATCCGTCAGCAAGTTACAAATGAGCTGAAAGCAGGCTATGATTGCGCTAAGATAGCGCTATTATTGGATCGCCAATTAGGACATGCCATGAGTACAGCAATGACTTCGCAAGCGAAAGCACCTCAAGAATTTAATCAGCCTCTGCCCTTACATATTGCCACTTTGACTTGCGTGCGCGCAGGCAAAGCCATGCCATTCGCGCGTGAGCAAATGAGCGCCATCGACAAAGTCCCGATCAAAGCTCCTGTCGCCGTCGACTTTATGGGTTTGACCACAGACGAGCAAGCCGATCGCCGTCATCACGGTGGCCCGCTAAAAGCGGTACACCAATTGCCGCCTGCGACTTATGAGCAGATTAATACAGAATTTAGCTTAAAAGTACGCGTTGGCACACTCGGTGAGAACCTGACGACTGAGGCGGTCAATGGCCTACCTGAGATGGATGAGAGCAACGTTTGCATCGGTGATATCTTTGAATATGGAGATGACAGCCATAGCGTCCAACTGCGTATCGTGCAGCCACGCCGTCCTTGTTATAAGATCAACGACCAAATCGGGCAGTTTAATAAAGTGCCCAATATCGCCGCTTGGGTGAGCAAACAAGGTATCGCTGGTTGGTATTTCGAAGTGGTACGCGCGGGCATGATTGACGCGGATCTGCCCGTTTATCTAGTAGAGCGTCCCTATCCGTTTGCAACGCTCTCGATGCTATGGCAATTGTCGAACTCAAAAGAGAAATATGCTGCTGAAGTCATTGAGCCTTGGTTAGCGATTGAGTGTTTAGAGGAGAGTTGGAAAGTCGTTTTGGCTAAGAAGATTCGGAAGGATTAATTAGTACTTCCGAACTTTACTTGTGCTAATAATGTTTCATAATTTAAAATGGTATATCTTGATCTATGCTGTACAAACCACGACCGACCTCTTTCATTTCATAACTCAAGTTACTCATACTCATTTTTACATAATCTTCGAAGTCTGTATAAGATGCTGTTGTATTATTACCTACGAGATCAATTCTGTTACCCGATAACCTTGAAAAAACTAAATTATTATCAAATTTCAATGCTGTAGCTATTCTATTATAGACGTCATGAATATTAGACTCAGTGTCATTTATTAATGTCATTTTATGAGCATCTCTTTTTACTTCAAGTTGACTATTAATATGTATCGACCTAGATAGGCTTTGAACTGATGATCTGAGTCCTTTAATCTCATCTAACATATACTTATCAACTGATACTGTTTCCTCGTTAATTATAGGAGTCTTGAAATCTCCAAAATTTTTTAGAAAAGTTGAATAGTTTTCTGGATTTTCGAGATAAGTTTTGTAAGTTTTTTCAATTCTATCTTTTAATTCATCTTTAAATATATCAATCTTATGATGTCTTAAGTCTTTAGGATAGCTTAGATGCTCAATAACTGAAGTATCAAAAGAGTACTGAGTAGCATCATCCTTAATGATTATAGTTGGCTTATCAAACGCTAAGCGCAAGCCAAGTTCAAACATAACATTTGGATTTCTACCACTGATATCACAAACTATCATTGGATTTTCATAAAGGTTTTGTACAATACGTTTATGAATAACTCCAATATCGTCTGACTCACTAACTATTCTAGCTTCAAAACCAGCTCCTCTGATAGCAGATTCTAATATTCTTCTAATATCTTTCCAATGAGATTCAGGGTAACCGTCCATTGAAGATATTGGCATTACAATTCCACATTTTTTACTAATAATAATTTCTTCAGTCAAAACTTCTGTATTATTCTCTTGTTCAGAGTCCTGTGACATTTTTATCCCTCATTAACTTGTTAATATGTAAAATACATCTATTCTAATAAATATTTTAAATTATACATTACTTACAGAGCAATTCATGGCAAAAAACTTTACCGCTTTAGCATTAGCGACCTTCTTATCGCTACCTTTGATAGGCTGTATCACCACTCCCCAACCGCAAATGGCGACGACCGAGACCTTTCGCGTCGATAGCGATACTTATCAATCGCAAGGCAAAAGCGAGCGTATCAAAACTATCGTCCTGCACTATACTGTCTCAGACAACGCGCGCTCAATAAAGACCCTCACCACAGGTCAAGTCAGCGCCCACTATTTAATCTTGGACCAAGGCGATGACAAGATCTATAACTTAGTCCCAGAGTTTGAGCGCGCTTGGCATGCGGGCAGTAGCTATTTTGCAGGTCGAACCATCCTCAACGATACTTCTATCGGTATCGAGATTGTTAATGCAGGCATCGCTCAGCAGTATCGAGGCGCGCTAAAATCAGGCGAGCTGGACTATCATCCGTACGAGCATTTTGTCGCATTTGACGACTTACAAATCAAAAAGGTCTCGCAACTGGTGCAAGATATCACGCGGCGCTATGGCATCTCACCCAAAAACATCGTCGGTCACTCAGATATCGCGCCGTCACGTAAGATAGATCCAGGCGCAAAGTTCCCTTGGCAACAGTTATACGAGCAGTACGATATCGGCGCTTGGTACGATGAAGCCGACAAAAAGTATTTTATCAGGCAAATCGCTATGACCACGCCGACGATAGCTCAGATCAAGCAAGCCTTTCGCGAGTATGGCTACCAGATCAATACCACAAACGCGTGGGATAAGCCTAGCCGTAATGTCATCTATGCCTTTCAATTACACTTTCGTCCTCTAAATCCAACAGGGCAGATGGACGTCGAGACCTATGCTATCCTAAAAGCACTCAATAAAAAGTACGCAGGTCGTGATAACTTTTATTAGCATTTAGTGATTAATAATCAGATAACTATAACGAAAAAGGAAATACTATGAGCACCCTATTTAGCGTCAATTTAAACAAACTCGCTTTAATCCGTAACTCGCGCGGCACCGATTATCCTAATCTACTCTACTTTGTTCAAAAGCTGATTGATCTAGGTGTCAAGGGCTTTACCGTGCATCCACGACCCGATGAGCGTCATATCAGATACCAAGATGTTTATGATATTAGCGAATATCTTAAAGACTACAAAGACATCGAATTCAATATCGAAGGCAATCCCAACGAGCAATTTTTAAAACTCATTCGCGAAGTAAAACCGCATCAATGTACCCTCGTACCCGATAGCGAAGATCAACTGACCTCCGATCATGGTTTCGATATTATTAAGCATAGCGATATGCTATCTAAGCTTAGTCATGAGCTTGAAGCGTTCGGCACACGCTGCGCAGTGTTTATCGACCCTGATATTGAGCAGATTAAAGCGGTCATCGAGAGCGACGTACAGACGATAGAGATGTACACCGAAGAATGGGCGCGTGCTCATAGCGACGATAACAATGACGGCGACTTTGCTGCGGTCAAGCAGCGCTTTAGCGATTGTATCAACCTCGCCAGCCAAAACGGTATGCGCGTCAACGCCGGTCACGATTTGAATTTGGAGAACTTAGCCGATTTGCTCAGGCTTGGCGATATTGCTGAGGTGTCGATTGGACATGCCTTTACCATTGAATCACTAGAGCAAGGCATGGATACGGTGGTTGCGCAATATCTGTCCATTTGTGGTTGAGGTTTTTATAAACAAAAATCAATGATTTAGGACTACAATATTTGTAAGAATATCTAGATAAGAGAAAAAAATAGCTACAAGAGTCTAAATAGATTATTGCTAGCAGCGGTCCTAATATTTACCTCAGGCAGTGGCAGCTAAAACACTAAAAAAGGAATTGTTATGTATCAAGCCTTTCAAACCCATCTACAGCAAGAAATCGACGAGATACGCGCGGCAGGACTGTATAAAACCGAGCGCGTTATCACCTCCCCGCAAGATGCGCTCATCAAGATCGCCGATGGCCGTGAAGTGCTGAACTTCTGTGCCAATAATTACCTTGGATTATCTGATAACCCTGAGATAAAAAAGGCGGCTACCCAAGCCATTGAAGACTCAGGGTATGGTATGTCATCGGTGCGTTTTATTTGTGGTACGCAAGATTTGCACAAGCAACTAGAGGCGACGATTTCTAAGTTTTTTAATACCGAAGATACGATTCTTTATGCCGCCTGTTTTGATGCTAATGGCGGTGCTTTTGAGCCCCTGCTAACTGGCGAGGATGCCATTATTTCTGATTCGTTAAATCACGCCTCCATCATCGATGGGGTGCGCCTGTGCAAGGCGGTACGCTATCGCTATGCCAATGCCGATATGCAAGATTTAGAGGCGCAATTGCAGGCAGCGCAAGCACAGCGTTTTCGCTTAATTGTCACCGATGCCGTGTTTTCGATGGATGGTAATGTAGCGCCAATGGATGAGATTTATGCGTTGGCTCAAAAGTATGATGCCATGATTATGATTGACGAGTGTCATTCAGCAGGCGTCGTCGGTAAGACTGGCGGCGGCGTGACTGAATTGTTTGATCTGCGCGGTGATATTGAGCTTATCACCGGCACTTTAGGTAAGGCATTTGGCGGTGCTATTGGCGGTTTTACGACGGGTAAAAAAGAGATGATCGAGATGCTGCGTCAACGCTCACGCCCGTATCTGTTTTCAAACTCCATTCCTCCAGTGGTGGCGGCAGCTGGGATCAAAGCGTTTGAGATGCTAGCGCAGGACAATACCCTACAAGATAAATTGCATGAAAATACCGACTATTTTGTTCAGCAAATGCAGGAGGCAGGCTTCGATATCAAGCCCACCGAATCGGCAATTTGTGCGGTGATGACTTATGACGCTAATATCGCCCAACAAATGGCAGAGGCGCTGCTTGACGAGGGTATTTATGTGATTGGCTTCTTCTACCCTGTCGTACCCAAAGACGAGGCGCGCATTCGGGTTCAGCTCTCAGCCGCCCATACTCGTGAGCAGCTTGACCAATGTATCGCCGCCTTTATCAAAGTCGCCAAGCAAATGGAAGTGATTGCTTAATGCGCTATTCACCTTATTAACGCAGCTAAATAAGAGAAAAATATGAAAGCCTTAGTCAAAACTCACGCTAAAAAAGGCATCTGGATGCAAGACGTGCCAGAACCGACGGTCGGTATTAATGACGTTAAAATAAGAATCAAAAAAACCGCTATCTGTGGGACGGATTTGCACATTTATAAGTGGGATGAGTGGTCACAAAAAACCATAAAGACGCCGATGATTATCGGACATGAATATGTCGGTATCATTAGTGAAGTGGGCGATGGTGTTAAGCATTTTGCAATCGGCGATCGCGTCACAGGGGAGGGCCATATCGCTTGCGGACATTGTCGTAACTGCCGCCGTGGTAAGCTGCATGTGTGCGAAAACACTATAGGCGTGGGCGTGAATCGCGATGGCGCAATGGCTGAATATTTGGTGATACCTGTCGATAATGTCATAAAGCTCGATGAGCGTATCAGCGATGAGATGGCAGCCATTATGGACCCTTTTGGCAATGCCACTCATACCGCCCTATCCTTTCCAGTACTTGGTGAAGACGTGCTAATCACCGGTGCGGGACTCATTGGCTCAATGGCTACGGCGATTTGTCGCTTCGCAGGGGCGCGCAATATCGTGGTCAGTGATATCAGTGATTATCGCTTAGAGATTGCCAAAAAAATGGGCGCGACTATGACCATCAACCCAGCCAAAGGCGAAACCATCGAAGACGCCATTGCTGAGTTAAAAATGCACGGCTTCGATATAGGGCTTGAGATGTCAGGCTCGCCTCAGGCCTTTGATTCGATGATTAGTAACATGTATAACGGCTCTAAAATCTCTCTGCTCGGCATTTTGCCCAACACCACGACGGTGGATTGGAGCAAGATTATTTTTAAGGCGTTAACCCTAAAAGGTATTTATGGGCGTGAGATGTGGGAGACTTGTTATCAGATGGAGCAGATGCTGATTAGCGGTATTGATTTATCACCGATTATTACCCATCGCCTGACCATTGATGACTTCCAACAAGGCTTTGATATTATGGAAAGTGGACAATGCGGTAAGGTGATTTTGAGTTGGGATTGATTTTGGCAGGTTTTAGAAATAAAGAATGTTAGTAACTAAATAATAATATTATAGGTCACTTATCCAACAAGCGCATTGGCACTATCGCTACCTCTGTTGTGAGATATCTGTTTCGGTTTGAATCGATTTGGTATCAGGTATGTCATGACTAAACTTTCGGCTTGGTTCAGCCTCCCTTTTAGCAATCACTAATGCTTGACTGAGTGACGTCGATAGATCATCGTAGAATTCATGAATCATGGTTATAGACCTCTTCAATTTTTTGGGCTGATTTTTTAAGCAAGCTTCTATATTACCTTACTATATCAACAGCGGGTTACGCTCCACTGACCTACCCTGCCGATCCTTCAAGGTATCCGTTTGAACCACAACAAATAGTTGCAAGAACACGATGTCACCGCTAGCCTTGATTGCAGTGGATATACTTAGATGACTACTGGGTTGCGGTGACTTGGTTAGAGGTGGTCGCTCGAATGTTGGAACGCCTCTCACCTTAGTCACCGCCCCAGTAGACAGCTAAGATAGTAGCGAAAAGCAGGATTAGCTCTAAAAAAAACGTTGGGTGTCGCAAGCTCCACGCCAACCTACTCAAAATTTCTTGATGATAAAATTAAGCTGATATTTTCAATATCTTAAAGTCTCAAACAAAAAAAGGTGAGCTTTAAGCCCACCTTTTTTATTATCTAAGATTAATTCAAGTTTTCCTAGCGCAACCAAGCCCTTGCGTTACGGAACATACGCATCCATGCACCGTCCTCGATCCACTGCTCAGGTTTCCAGCTGTGATTATAGGCTTTTAGGTTACGCTCAGGGTGCGGCATCATAATAGTGACGCGGCCGTCAGTGCTACATAGACCCGTGACACCGCCGACTGAACCGTTTGGATTGAGCGGATAAGTCTCGGTTGGATGACCTTGGCTATCGACATAGCGCATCGCCAGCTGACCGTGTTTTGCCATACCATCGATCTCAGTAGCGTTAAGGGTGGCAAAACCCTCACCATGCGCCACAGCGATAGGTAAGATGCTGTCTTGCATGCCTTTGAACAGGATAGACTTGGTGCGCTCGACTTTGACATTGACCGTACGCGCTTCAAATCGTGCCGATTTGTTAGCGATGAAGCGTGGGAAGTTCTCTGCGCCTGGGATCAAGTCTTTCAATTGCGCCATCATCTGACAGCCGTTACAGACACCTAAGCTAAAGGTATTAGGACGGGCAAAGAAGCGTACAAACTGCATGCGCAATTCGTCATGGAACAAGATAGAGTTGGCCCAACCTGAACCTGCGCCGAGGACATCACCGTAACTAAAGCCGCCACAAGCGACCAGACCATCAAAGTCGCGCAAATTGATACGGCCTTCAAGTAAATCGCTCATGTGCACATCGACCGCCTCAAAACCCGCTCGAGTAAAGCCTGCTGCCATCTCGGTCTGACCGTTGACGCCTTGCTCGCGCAGGATAGCGACTTTTGGTTTTTCTTCACGACTGTTTAGATAGGGTTCTTCGACCTTTTGATTCAGATCAAAGTTTGGCGCTGCGATAAGGCCTTTATGATTAGTATCGGCAATCAAGTCATATTCTTGTTGCACGCAGTCAGGATTGTCACGACGGCGGGCGATTTGATAGCTGACCTGACTCCACTCTTGCTGCAGCTCACTGCGGCTAAAGCTGAGGGTTTTATCACCTTGATGTAGCGGCGTTTGGATAATGAGGCTATCTTCCTCAGTGCTTTGACCGACGAGGCTTAGCATATCGCTGACATTAAATTCTTCTGCCAGTTGCATCAAAGCCGCGACGTTTTCTGGCATGACTTGAATCACTGCGCCCAGCTCTTCGCTAAACAGTTGACCTAATAAGTTATCATCAGTCAATGACAGCTTGATACCTTGGCGACTAGTAAATTGCATCTCAGCAATAGTGGCGAGTAGTCCACCATCACCGATATCGTGATAGGCGCTAATGACGTCTTGCGCGTTGCCCGCTTGAATAAAGTTAAAGAAATCAACCAAGTCGCTTGGCTTATCGAGATCAGGACAGTCATTGCCAATTTGGCTGTGCGTTTGCGCGAGGATTGAGCCGCCAAGACGCAATTTACCTTTGGATAAGTCAAGACGATAAAACGCGCTATCACCATTAATAAGCTCAGGCGTCAAAGTTTTTGCCACATCAACCACAGGCGCAAAAGCGGTAATCACCAGACTCATAGGTGAGACGACAGATTTGTCTTGGCTATCCTGCTTAGCATCGCTATCATCCGTCCAGTTAGCACGCATCGATAGCGAGTCTTTACCGACGGGAATAGCAATCCCCAAAGCAGGGCACAGCTCTTCACCAACGGTATAGACCGCATCAAACAACGCCGCATCTTCCGCGTCATCGCCGCATGCCGCCATCCAGTTCGCTGACATAGTGATATCAGATAGCTGAGCGATACGCGCGCCTGCGATATTAGTAATGGCTTCACCAACGGCTAATCTCGCCGAGGCTTTGGGATCAATGAGTGCAACGGGCGTACGCTCGCCAATACTCATCGCCTCTCCTGTCATGACTTGACCATCAAGCGCGATGAGGCCCGATGCCGTCACTGCGCAATCGGCGACAGGTACTTGATAACGACCAACATACTGATCGCGCACCACCATACCTGTGATTGAGCGATCACCAATGCTAATCAAAAACGACTTGCTGGCGACAGTCGGATGACGCAGCACGTCTTTAATAGACTGGGCTAAATCAAAATTATTGAGCTCAAGCGGTGGCAACTGGTTTGCTTGCACCTCAAAACTGCGCTGCATCTTTGGTGTACCACCAAGCAAGACTTGCATCGGCATATCGACCGGCTGATCATCGAGCAATTCATCATTGACTGCTAGCTGACGCACTCTAGTCGCCGTGCCTAATATCGCATACGGACATCGCTCGCGTGTGCATATCGCGTCAAACTGCGCTTTACTCTCTGGGCGAATCGCCAGCACATAACGCTCTTGCGCTTCATTTGACCAGATGGCCATTGGCGACATGCCAGCTTCTAATGACGGAATATGACGTAGATTGAGCACTGCGCCCATCTCATGATCGTTGACTAGCTCTGGCATCGCGTTAGACAGTCCACCGGCACCGACATCATGTAGTGAGACGATTGGATTGCCGTCAGCGCTATCATTGCTAATTTCAATATCATTACCAGCGAGGGACCAGCAGCGATCGATGACTTCTTGACAGCGGCGTTCCATCTCGGCGTTATCACGCTGCACGGAGGCAAAGTCTAAGCCTTCGTCAAGTGCGCCACTATCGACTGATGATGCCGCGCCGCCGCCGAGACCGATTTGCATGGCAGGTCCGCCAAGGACGATTAATAAATCCCCTTCGCGGATTGGATTTTTTTCAATGAGGTTACGTTTGATATTGCCATAACCACCTGCCAGCATGATGGGCTTATGATAGCCGCGCATCTCGCTGCCGTCTTTGGCCTCTGACATATCAAGCTGGAAACTACGGAAATAACCGCATAGGTTCGGACGACCAAACTCGTTAGAGAAATTGGCTGAACCCAGTGGTGCTTGTGTCATAATCTCAAGGCTGGTGGCCATACGCTCTGGCGTACCATAGCCCTGAGTGCTAACTTGTCCAGACTGCTCCCACTTCTCGGCAAGCTCTGGAATGTGCAGATGCGAGACATGAAAGCCTGTTAGACCCGCTTTTGGTTTGCCGCCGCGACCCGTTGCGCCTTCATCACGAATCTCACCGCCCGCCCCCGTCGCTGCGCCCGCATAAGGAGCAATCGCCGTGGGATGGTTATGAGTTTCGACTTTCATCAGGATATCGATAGCTTCTTGATGAAAATCGTACGGATGCGCAGAATTAGGATCTTGAGGATCAGTAGGAATAGGATAAAAACGCATACCCTCAGCCCCTGCCATTACCGCTGCATTGTCTTTATAGGCCGACAAAATACCTTCTGGACTCGCCTGATAAGTGTTCTTAATCATTTGGAACAGCGATTTGGGCTTTACCTTGCCATCGACGGTCCACTCAGCATTAAAGATTTTGTGGCGGCAATGCTCAGAGTTGGCCTGCGCAAACATCATCAGCTCAACGTCGGTAGGATTGCGCCCCAATTCATTGACGTAGGCATTCATCAAGTAATCAATATCTTCACTCGATAACGCAAAGCCAAATTGGGTATTAGCGGACTCTAGCGCTGACTGACCTTGTCCGATGACATCGATATGATTGAGCGTGGCTGGTGGTTCATCATCGAACAGCTGGCTCACTTTTGCCAAATCATAGACCAAACTTTGCGTCATACGATCAAACAATAAACGCTCAGCAGCGCTCGATAGTTTCTTTTGAGCACTGCCTTCTAGCGTGAGCGTATAAACGATTACGCGCTCAATACGATTGATTTTAAGCTCGCAGTTATTAAAGATATCCGTCGCTTTACTTGCCCACGGCGATATCGTCCCAAAACGCGGACTGACAACCACTTGGATTTGCTGATCTTTTGCACTATTAAAAGACGTCTCACTTTTTACACCCAATAGATCCAGCGCCTTTTGGTGCTCATCAGCGTTTAGCTCACGCGATAACACATAGACTTGCTGAGTATCGATTTGGGTGACATTGAGATCAGTTTTTTGGGCAAATTGAGTGATGAGTTGCTGGGTCTGAAAGTCGGTCAAAAACGGCTGTCCGGCGATAGTCATCATAAAGGCAGGTTTCCTAAGATATAGGCTATAGCAGACGCGCTGCTATATAGAGTCAAGGGTCTGCGCATTATAACAAGAAGCCTTGTAATAATCAGGTAAAAGCCAGAAAATTTGCTGATTAACGGAGCTGGTTTTGAGTAATAAGCGCACTCAAATTTTACCTAACCCTTATACAGCTTACAAACGCTCACATCGCATTACGGGCAGCCTATATAACTACAGGCACCTCTATCGTTATTCTACAACCAGTTAATCATTTAAAACCACAATAATTTTAATCTAATAAGGATATATTATGACTAAGCAAGAGCAAATTGATAAAGTACAAGACGTGATTAAAGACGTAAAATTTGCCATGATGAGCACCGTTAATAGCAAAGGTGATGTTCATGCTTGGCCGATGACTACTAGCGAAACCAGCATCGGTGGTAGGGAGATTTGGTTCATTGGTGATAAATCATCTGATGTTGTCAAAGACATTCAAAACAATCCAAAGGTTGGTTTGTCTTATGCAACGCAAGACGAAAAAAACTACGTCTCAGTGAGCGCTAATGCTGAATTACCAACGGATAGAGCCAAGCTAGAAGAGCTATGGTCACCTGTCTATAATGCATGGTTTGAGCAAGGTATTGATGATGACGAAGTACAACTGATTAAAGTAGTGCCACACGGCGTTGAATGCTGGATAAGTGGTAGCTCTACAGTCAATATGTTCAAAATGGTATCAGCTGCGCTACAAGAAGGTAAAACCGCGGAAGACATGGGTGAGCAGTTCAATATCTCTTTGTAATATAACTGATAGCACATCACTTTAACGTCAGTAAATTTATTTTGCTGGCGTTTTTTTATGACTTAAGGCTTTAAGACTTGATGTCTTCTCAATTGTAAATAGCAGCTTAAAATTACAAACAATCACAGCGTATTACAGAGGACTCGTAGCGTTATACCAGCACATTTCGTTATATTGATAGTGAACTATCGATATAGTCGCTAAAACAAACGCTATATATCAGAGTCAAAGTTTTAGTGACTTTATATTTTAAACTTTTACCGGTAAATAGTAAGGATAACTATTATGAGTAAACAACAACAAATGGATACCATTCAGGCGATGGTCAATGATATCAAATTCACCATGATGACCACGCGTACCCACGAGGATCATCTACATTCTTGCCCAATGAACACCACTGAGACGAGTATTGGTGCCAAAGAGATTTGGTTTATCGGTCACAAGCCATCAGAGACGGTCGATAATATCAATAACAACCCACAGGTGAACTTAGCTTACGTCAGTCAAGATGACAAAAACTATCTCTCGATCACAGGCAAGGCAGAACTGGTAGAAGATCGAGAAAAGTTAGAAGAGCTCTGGTCAGTCACTTACAATGCCTATTTTGAAAAAGGGATTGATGATCCAGAAGTGCAACTAATCAAGGTTGTTCCGCATGGTGCTGAGTTTTGGGCCAATGGTAATGCTATTGCAAGCGCCGCCAAAATGGCAGTGGCAGCAGCTACTGATACGGCTATAGAGAAAAGTTTAGGTGAGAACTTCTCAATAGCCTTGTAAGTTATACTCTAGCAGTTGAGTAAGTCTATAAATTTTAAAAACAAAAACGCCAGTCGTATAGACAACTGGCGTTTTTTTATTGTAAAGGTATAAAGCTAACCGCTCTGCTTTAAATAAGGCCAAGCCGCTTTAAGATAAATCATCATCGACCACAAGGTCAATACCACCGCTGCCATCATCAGTACGTAACCTATGGTCTCAAGCGACTCCCAATTGAGCAGCAATACGGTAATAGCCACCATCTGAAAGGTCGTTTTAAGCTTGCCAACATAGGAGACAGCAACGCTGGTGCTATTACCCAGCTCTGCCATCCACTCTCGCAGCGCTGACACTGCAATCTCACGCGATATAATAACAATAGCGGCAATTGCCATGATGATATTGGGATGCCATTGCACTAATATTATGAGTGCTGCTGCGACCATAAGCTTATCAGCGACAGGATCTAAAAAGCGTCCAAAAGCGGACATGACATTGAGCTTACGGGCAAAATAGCCATCGAGCCAATCGGTAATGGCCGCGATAATAAAGACACCTGTTAATAGTAAGTGGCGGAGCAGACTATCACTAAACTCACTCATGCCGACGCGGGCAATAACATTGTCTGAAATCGCAGGCATACCTATGCCCATCGCAGGTGGCCAGTAGGCAATCGCTACAAATAACGGAATCATCAAGATACGCGCGATGGTCAGGTTATTTGGCAGATTAAAGATACTTTTTTGGTGGTGCGGCGTCGGCGTGTGCAATGGGGTGCTCTCGGTCATAGTAAATAACAACTTAATAATGGCTGCTAGCTTAGCACTTTTCACGAAGGTCGTCATGGTCTGTGTGCAGACGCACAATTTATATAACAAGAGCTGAGAGCTTAAAGTATGTCGATATGTGACACTGTAGCAAAACTGCTCTAAGCGTAAAGGGATGTAATAAGTGTCAGATAAATAGCTATATCACTATTATAATTAAAAGCGACATGGACTTTTACCCTTGTAAAATAAGTACGCTTTCCTCAGCCTACAGATGGTGATCTGTAGGCTTTTTTTTAGGTGATACTTTATTTAAATATAATAGATTTAAATGTAAAAGCTAATGCTGAAGTATGACTTTAACTGTCTGCTGCGCCATCAAATAAGCACTCTCGATATTACCTTTATGGCACCAGTCGCCACTCACAATCCACTGCTTTTGCTTATCTACTAATATCCCTAACGGCTCGCTGTCCTCGTCGGTCACGGTTGCCGCATAACGCCAGCGATGACAATCAATTTGACTAGGAGCGCTATCGTCATTCCAGTTCAGTGCTTGCTGCGCTGCGACTAATAACTGCGCTCTAATAGTGTCGATGTCCTCATCAACATGCTGCTCTGACCAGTCATTACGGGCGTGAATCGTTATGCTCGGTAGCAGCGCCTCGCGGCCAGGCTTTTGATGTTCCATAAATATTCTATCTAATATAGAGTCCTGCACATAGGCCACGTCCCACGCAGGCTTGTCACTAATTGTCTTTGGTAGATGCGCCAGATCATCCCAACCAAGCATCAAGGTATAACAGGCTAGCATCTTAGGCTGCATTATTTGTGAGAGTTCACTAAAGCCGCTCTCTGCCATCAGCTCAAAAGCTTGCACGTTGGGCGCGGTGCAGATCACCCAATCAAACACGCCTAAGCGCTCACCACTCTCATCAAAAATCTCAGTCTGCTTGCTGGTTAAAGTGCTGTCAGTTTGCAAGTGAGCGTACTGCGCTAATGGTGCAACACGCGTCTTGAATTCAATCGTGCTCTGCTGCAATGTATCGGCCAGCTCTCGGCCCCAACTGGTCATTTTTGGGGTGCTGATATAGCGCGCATGGTCGGTATCCCACTGCTCTTTGACCTCAGTTTTTGCCACGCTCTCTTTGCTGTTGGCAGGCGTTGTATTGACAACCTGTGCAAGCCAAGGCTGCAACAGTCCTGAGTCCAGCCAAGGCGCAATAAAGCGTGAAAACTCAGCTGACTTGGCGGTAAAGAACTGCGCGCCAAAGTCCCACTGCCATTGTTTATCACTGTGTGTACTGCCTGTACGATAACGAGTCGCTAGGCGACCGACGCTACGAGATTTTTCAAAGATAGTAATGCTGACCGTATTGTCACCAAGCGCACGCTCTAACAAAGTCGCCGTAAACAATCCTGTCAGGCCGCCACCGATGATGGCTATTTTAGGGTTATTTTGATCATTAGTAGATGCAGCAGAATGAGTCATAGTGATAACAAGCCTTGTCAGCAGAAAAAAGATGCAGAGAGTATAACAAGCCTATTTTATAGCGCAGCAAAAAGCCATGCTACTTTTGGTAACATGGCTGGTTAAAATCTTAAACGTCACTAACACGGGTGCACTTTATCTTCTGCTTTGACGACCTCAATAATGCTATTGATAACTGTACTGTCCGCAAGCGTTGATAAATCACCAAGTCCGACATACTGTCCAGCGGCCAAGTCGCGCAAGATGCGGCGCATGATTTTGCCTGAACGAGTCTTGGGCAGCGCATCGACGAGGTAGATAGCATCGAGGTTGGCAATAGGTCCAATCTCCATACGCACATGACGGTTGAGTTCTGCTTTTAACGTATCGCTTGCTGCCTCACCCATATTGAGGATAACAAAAGCAGCTATTCCGACGCCGCGAATATCGTGCGGCATGCCAACGACTGCAGCTTCAACGGTCGAGGGGTGCGAGTCGATAGCACTCTCAACTTCGGCGGTACCCAGCCTGTGCCCTGAGACTTTGAGGACATCGTCGACACGGCCTGTAATCCAATAATGATCTTCCTCATCGCGGTATACTCCATCCCCTGTAAAATAAAAGCCTGGGTACTGGGTAAAATAAGTCTCTAAAAACCGCTCATGATCATTGTAAATAGTGCGCATCTGCCCCGGCCAGCTGTTACTAATGACCAGATTACCACCAGCAGGCCCATCTAACACCGTATCATCGGTATCGATCACTTGTGGCACGATACCATAAAGAGGATTCATCGCAGCGCCTGGCTTAAGCGCAGTAGTTCCCGGTATCGGAGCGAGCAAAATACCGCCCGTTTCTGTTTGCCACCACGTATCGACAATAGGACAGCGCCCCTGCCCGACCACCTCAAAGTACCAGTCCCAAGCCTCAGGGTTGATCGGCTCGCCAACGGTGCCAAGCAGGCGCAAACTTGAGCGATCCGACTCTCGCACGAACGCGTCACCCTCTTTCATCATTGAGCGTATAGCTGTGGGCGCAGTGTAGAGTACGCTGACATCATGCTTGTCGATGATCTGACCGATACGTGCCCACGAGGGATATTCAGGGACGCCCTCAAACATCATGGTCGTTGTGCCATTAGCAAGCGGCGCATAAACGCTATAGGTATGACCTGTAATCCAGCCAACATCAGCAGTACACCAATAGATGTCATCGTCTTTTATATCGAACACATCGCAAAAGGTCGATAGCGCATAAGTGATATAGCCGCCTGTGGTATGTAGCACACCTTTTGGCTTGCCCGTTGAGCCTGAGGTATAGAGCATAAACAACGGATCCTCGCTATCCATAACTTCAGGCTCGCAATGCTCATTTTCACTACTAATAAGGGTATGATACCAGACGTCACGGCGACCACTCATCGGTACCGAATTGCCTGTGCGGTGGACGACGACCACTTGGTTGACGCAGCTTGTACCTTCCATATTGAGCGCGCGATCGACATTGGCTTTGAGCGGGGTAATCTTGTCACCGCGCAAGCCCTCGTCCGCGGTAATGACGAGTTTGGACTGGCTATCGACAATGCGATTGCCTAGGCTCTCAGCAGAGAAGCCGCCGAACACTACCGAATGCACCGCGCCAATACGCGCGCAGGCCAGCATAGCGACGATAGCTTCAGGTATCATCGGTAGATAGATGGTGACGCGGTCGCCTTTAGCGATGCCCATTTTGCGCATGGCATTCCCTAAGCGGCATACTTCGTTATGCAGCTCTTTAAAGGAGATAATTTTGTGCTGAGAGGGATGATTGCCTTCCCAGATAATCGCAGGCTTGTGCGGATTGGCTTTGAGGTGACGATCTAGACAATTAGCGGCGATATTGAGAGTGCCATCCTCGAACCACTTGATACGAAAATCGTCTAGATCATAACTGACATCGCTAATGATAGTCGGCGCTTTAATCCAGTCAATCCTCTGGGCGCGCTTGGCCCAAAAAGCATCAGTGTCATCGGTTGAGGCCACCGACATCTTGTAGTCATCAGCATACTGCTTAGGTGAGGTGTTGGCAGTAGCAGCAAACTCTGCTGGTACAGGGAATGATTCTTGAGTCATGGTCATCTTCCTTTGACAGTATTATAGGGCGCTATATATCATGACGCCTCATAGCAGTTTGGCAAATAAGCGGATTCGTTGCAAGGTGTTGACTACGAATGACAACAATTTCAATTTACAATTGTACACTTATAACATTAAAATCTGTACAGCTACAAAATAAGGCATTGTATCGATAGCTATTACTGAGCGTTTTTTGAGTAGTTATTAAGCTATAACTTGTCAAAACTAAGGCCCAAAAGTAAAACAAGCCATACGGGTGTATGGCTTGTTGGTTACAAAATCGGAAGACGTAGCAAACTACTTAAGCTGAGTTACGGTTTTCCATGCGCCGTTTTGTACTTGCGATAAGTAAATATCGTTGATCGCGACATGGCTCTCAGGCGAAATAGCGACTGTCGATCCTGTTACCCCATCTACGAAGCTGACGGTCTCCATACCAGTGTTAAAGGTATCGGCATTTAAATCTTTGCCTGCAGCTTTTAGACCTTCAACAGTTACTTTAGCTGAAAGATAACCAAGAATAGCGCCTGCTGATACATCCTCACCGGTTGCTGCTTTGTACTTATCGACAAAAGCTTTGGTCTCAGGCTCGTTCGCTCTTAGCGCCAAATCATTGTAGTACGATACGGCATATAGCCCTTCACTAGCGCCGCCTGGAGCATCGGCAACGGCGGGATGAAAGCCTGTGACAGGTGCGACAAACTTGACATCAGTCCAGCCCATAGCGTTTGCGGTACCGACTGCGGTGATAGCGCCGCGAATGGTGAGAGACAATGCGACAAGATCACAATCTGCTTCTTTTAGCTTAGCGATTGCTCCTGCAAAGTCTGTCTCATCTGGACGATGCGAGCTTGCCATTACTAAGGTAACATTAGGATTGTTGTCAGTGATATCTTTGGCCGCCTCATTAGTCTCTTCACCATAATCTGAAGGGATATACATGACGCATATATTGCTCATATTATTTTCGGCAATCAGGTACTCCATGCCTAATTTTATGGAGTCATAATAAGTACTACCAGAGGTATAACGACGATCAAAATCGCCCTCTTCTTGCATAGCGCGCGCAAAGGTGAGCGGCATGACACTAGGGACATTGGCGCGATCCATAATAGGGAAACTCGCTAAGTTGTGCGGGGTACCTAGCGACATTAGCATGGCAAATACTTTATCACGGCTCACAAGCTTATTGGCAGACTGTACCGCTTTTGGTACTTGATAAGAGTGATCTTCGACGATGTAGCGAATCATGCGACCGTTGACGCCGCCTGCTGCATTGACTTCATCAAAGTACATATTAGCGCCTGCTACTGCAGGATTACCAAATCCTGCAAACGGACCTGATAGGTCATTAGCACTACCAAGGAGGATCTCAGTATCCGTTACGCCTTGTACAGGTACGTCACTCTTAGTAGCAGCGGTTTCAGTATCTGTGCCGCTCGCCGCTGGCGTCTCTGAATTGCTACAGCCGACCAGCCCTATCGTACCGACAGATAGTGCTAGTAGCGTGGTCTTGAATGTCCATTTCATTGCCTCTCTCCTTGCGACTTAAGTCGCTGTTAGTGTTCACTTTTGATACTGCCGTTTGTGCAAAAAATCTAAACTAGTACATAGAATCGATAAGCGCGCGGTGTTTTTTCTCAACGAGATTTCTTTTGAGTTTCATAGTTGCTGTTAATTCATCATCCTCAGGACTGAGCAGCACATCGATAAGGCGAAAATGCTTGATCGTCTCCACTTGCGCTAGTGTCTTATTGGTGTCTTGAATCACCTCATCTATTAAGGCGATAACTTCTGGCGCATGACACAGCGAACGAAAATCTGAGAACATGACCTGATTGTCTTGCGCAAACTTTTCGACATTTTCTTGATCGATCATAACCAAACAGCTTAGATATTTGCGTCTATCGCCAATGATGACCGCGTCTGAGATATAAGGCGAGAATTTAAGTTTGCTCTCGATAGCGGCTGGCGTGACGTTTTTGCCGCCTGCGGTAATGATAATGTCTTTGATACGACCTGTGATAAATATATAGCCATCCCTTATCTCACCAACATCACCTGTATGAAGCCAGCCATCACGTATATCCTCAGCGGTTTTTTCAGGCTTGTTCCAGTAGCCGGCAAACACGTGACCGCCCTTTACGAGTATCTCTCCATTGTCTGCGATACGCACTTGTGAATTTGGCAGTGCTCTACCTACGCTGCCAGGCATTTGCTCCTCAGGCGTATTTACCGATATTACCCCTGTGCTCTCCGTCATGCCGTAGCCTTCATAGATAGGCACACCTATGGCATGAAACCAGCGGATAATATCGAGCGATATGGGCGCCGCCCCTGTGGTTGCGCGGCGGATATTACTCATGCCTATCAGGTCACGTATTTTGTATAACACCAGCTTATCCCAAAACTGATAACGCAGGCGTTGACCCGTTGTCGGCGTGTTGCCTGCCATCGTGATATCCGCGTAGTCATGACCAGCTTTTATAGCCTTATCGAAGGCCCAGCCGTTCAATGCACTGGCATCGCTACGCATATTACTGATGGAGGCATACATCTTTTCCCACAGCCTTGGTACGGCAGTAAAGGTATCGGGCGAGACCTCTTTCATGTTCTCAAATACTGTCTCAGTGCTCTCAGCGAAGTTGACGATACAGCCTCGATGAATAGGCAGATCTACTGAGGTGAGGCGCTCAAGCACATGACATAAGGGCAGAAAACACAGCTGCTCATCAGTGGGCAAAATAGGCAGGGTATCGATGCTGGTTTTTAGCTCAAAGAGGATATTGGCGTGGGTGAGAATAGCGCCTTTTGGATCGCCTGTGGTACCAGAGGTATAGATAAGGGTGCGGACATCGTTTGCGTCTCCTTGATCAATATAAGCGCTAAAACGCTCTATTGCACTGTCCACGTTTTGACCGATAGTATATAGCTCATCTAAAAATATCACCTGATCATCGTCTAGGCTACGCAGACCTTTGCTATCAAAGACGATCACCTTTTTGACATGAGGCGTCTGCTCACGAATTTCCAAAAATTTATGCAATTGCTCATCGTTCTCGGCGATCAAAAACTTAGAATGACTATCCTTTAATATATAAGCGAGCTGCTCGGGACTGTCTGTGGTGTAGACGCCGTTGGGTATGGCGCCCACCGCGCAGACACCCATATCACAATAGAGCCATTCCTTGTTATCTTCACTTAGTATAGAGACAGTGTCGCCTTTACTTAGGCCAAGCTCGACGAGCGCCATGCCGATATCGCAGCTGCGCTGATAATAATCAGTCCAGCTGTGACTTTGCCAGATGCCAAAGGCTTTTTCGCGATGCGCAATCTTGTCGCCCCGCGCGAGGCACACTTGTCGCCACAGTTTGCTTAACGTATCGCAGCCTTCTAGGATTTGCGGCTCATGATTGTACGGGGCATTACGTATTTTTTTATGAGTATCATGACTGCTGTTTTGGTCAGATAAATGACGGGGCTGATCGTGAGACGCGGTGCTGTAGTTAGGTGCGATCGTAGTGACCGCCGTAGTAGAAGACGAAGAATCGCGTTTAGCATTAACATTAGTATCAATAGAAGTAGTCATGTCTTATCGCCAAGTCTTTTTGCGTTTCCAGCGAGTGGCTGTCGCAGTGTTGTCTTTGGTTTGTCCCAAATAGAACTCTTTAATATCATCAGAGTGCATCAATTGGTCCGCTGAGCCTGCCATAACGATACGCCCGGTCTCAAGCACATAGCCGTAATCCGCTGCTGCCAAGGCTACCCTTGCGTTTTGCTCAACGAGTAAAATGGTCACGCCTTGCTCTTTATTAAGTCTGCGAATAATCGTAAATATCTCTTGCACCAGTAGTGGCGAGAGTCCAAGAGAGGGCTCATCAAGGAGCATAAGAGAGGGCCGTGACATCAGCCCGCGCCCGATAGCGAGCATCTGCTGCTGACCGCCTGACATGGTGCCAGCCGCTTGGGCGCGCCGATCTTTGAGTATAGGAAAGTACTCATATATCATCTCGACATCACGCTGTATCTCACCTTTATCGCGCCGCGTATAAGCGCCCATCGCTAAGTTCTCAGCGACATTCAAGAACGGAAATACCTCGCGCCCTTCTGGTACGTGCGAGAGTCCCTTTTTGACCAAGCGATCAGGCTCGATACCATCGATACGCTCACCGTGGAACCATACTGCGCCTTTACGGGGATTGATGACACCAGAGACAGTTTTCATCAGGGTCGTTTTGCCTGCGCCATTAGCGCCTAAAATGGTGACGACTTTGCCTTCTGGCACCTCCAAACTCACGCCTCGCAGCGCCATGACCGGACCATAAGCGGACTCTAAATTACGCACCTCTAACACGTTGTTTTTGATCTCAGAGTCGACCAAATTCATCTGGGTTGCAGGTGCGGCAGACGATAGCGGCTTTTTAATCGTTGACATCACGCACCCTCCTGACCTAGATAGGCCTCGATAACTTGTGGATTGGCTTGTACATCGGCGGCGGACCCTTGCGCCAAAAACTTACCTTCAGCCACTGCCAATACTCGATCTGATACCCGATTTACTAGGCTCATGTCATGCTCTACCATTAGGATCGTTAGACCAAGATCCTTTTGCATATCCTCAATCCACCACGCCATCTCAGATGTCTCCTCGACGCTGAGACCAGAGGCGGGCTCATCGAGCAAAATAAGCTTGGGGTTCGCCGCTAATGCGCGCGCAATCTCGACAACCTTTCTAATACCATAGGGCAAGCCTGCAATCAGCTTATCCCGATAAGGGGCTAACTCTAAAAAATCGATGATCCTCTCGACATGCAATCGATGCTCGCGCTCACTACGGCGCACCTTTGGTAAAAACAACAAATCTTGTATCCACGAGGTATTGCGCTGAGAATGGCGACCGATGAGCAAGTTTTGTAGCACGCTTGAATGATCAAACAATTCAATGTTTTGAAACGTACGGGCGATACCTAGTTTGGCGATATCGTGAGCAGGCAGCTTAGTAATGTCGGTACCATCAAAGGTAATACGACCACTGAGCGGCTCGTACAGACGGCTAATTAAGTTAAAAATCGTTGACTTGCCTGCGCCATTGGGGCCGACAATCGTGAATATCTCGCCCTCGTTTACCTCAAAGCTGATGTTATCTACAGCTTTTACACCGCCAAAGGCAATAGATAAGGAGTCGACTTGTAATAAGCTCATCGCATACGCTCCGTTTTAAGATAAGTTTTGGAACGGCGAAACAGACCTTTTCGATACAGTGGAAATAGCTGAAACCAAGTCCGTATTTTTATCCACATACCGTATATGCCGCGTGGCTCATAAATGATCATAATCACGATAACTAGAGCAAAAAGCGCGGTGTCGACACCAGGGATGCTAGTGATGCTAGAGCCTGTGCTTTGACCGACAACGTCGCCTAAGATTGCAATGACTTGCGGTAATAAGACCACGACGACGGCACCAAAAAACGCCCCGTGTATAGAGCCTAGGCCGCCAATGACGATCTGTAATAGTATGGTGATAGAGATAATAACCGTAAAGCTCTCGTAGTTGACCGCTTGCACGAAATGCCCGTACATAGCGCCGCCGATAGCGGTAATCGCGCAAGATATGCTAAAGGCAAGGGTTTTGGCTTGCGGTACATTGACGCCAAGCGCGCGGGCGGAGACTTCGCTATCTCTAATGGCTAAAAAGGAGCGCCCCGTACCGCTTCTAAGCAAATTGATATATCCCAAGGTCACAAGTATCACAAGCACAAGGCACAAGTAATAAAAAGCTTTTGGCGTAATGTAGCGATCGATGGTGTAGCCAAAGAGGTTAATCGGAGAGGCAAAGGTGCCAGAGATGCCGCCAGTAATCGGCTCAGCTACAATCGCAATATCCTCGACGATAATACTGAGCGCTAAGGTTGCAATAGCCAAATAGATACCGCTAGTTCTCAGAATCGGTCTGGCAATGATGGCGCCGATAACCCCAGTGATGAGCGCGCAGGCAACCAAAGCGGGGAAAAAATTCCAGCCCCGTGCCATTAGCGCCATATGACTAAATGCCCCTATCGCCATAAAGGCGGCGTGACCTAAGCTGACCTGTCCTGTATGTCCCGTCAACAGCATCAGACCAAGACCTGTGATAGACCAGATCAATATGGCGCTCAGCTCGCTGATGTAATAGTTACTAAGTAACCAAGGTGCCATTAACAGGAGCAAAAGCAGCAAACCATATTTTATAAGCTGGCTTTTATCCTCAAAGATATTGATATCTTGATCGTAACTGTGTTTAAACTGGGATTTCATTGGCAGTATTCATCCTTGAAATGTTTTAGTCATCCTTGACTCAACGCGTCTATACTTTTTTCTGTTTGACCTGAGAAAAAATACCGCCCGGGCGTACGATTAACACAATAAGCATCACCACATAAGGCGCAATTTGACTCAAACCCAGCGGCAAATAGCGACCTGCAAAGGGCTCTATAATCCCAACTAATAATCCACCAGCTAAAGCTCCAGGCAAGGAGCCTAAGCCGCCGATGACCGCAGCGGCAAAGGCCTTGATACCAAATAGCAAACCAACTGAGGGCTCGATAGCGCCTTTTGCCGCAAACAATATACCAGCAAGGGCGGCGACAACGCCTGACAATGCCCAAACGATACCATTGACCCGCTTAACCGGAATACCCATATAGTAGGCGGCCATCTGATTTTGACTACTCGCCTGCATAGCAATGCCGAGGCGGGTATGAGCAAAAAAGAAGTATAAAACGGAGGTTAACGCAATGGTGGATATGATGATGATGATATCGACGTAAGCGATACTTAGCGAGCCGAGTGCTATCATCTGGCCTGAAAACGGCGTCTGTAGAGAAACGGGGCTATGTCCCCAGATGACACCGGCGACAAAGCGCATCAAAAAGCCAAGCGAGATGGTCAGGATTACCATAGCAAATTGCGGCTGACCAAAGATACCACGCAGTACAAAGCGATCGAGTAAGTAACCAAATGCGCCCATAATAACGGCAGCAAAGGTAATACCCAATAAGAAAGGAAGGTTAGCTTGATCAGTATTAATAAAGGATATGCCTAAAAAGGCACCGAGCATGAGCATATCGCCTTGAGCGAAATTTACCGCTTCTGAAGCTTTGTAAATCAATACAAAACCTAGCGCCAATAGCCCATAGATACAACCATTAGCAATCCCGCTAATGAGCAGTTGTAGGATATCCATAAAGTCCCTTTTGTCTTAACATTGTCATCCGTGACCCTGTTTAAAGTAGCCATTTAAATAGGCTGCTTTCTGATTGTGCTCTTAAAGAATATCATTTTCTTTAAGTTAAAATTATTTAGATATCAGCAAGCTAGCACCTAAAATACTAGTAACAAATAATCTTAGGACTTTCACTCTATAGCAACTCATTATTGATGTCTATAAAGAATATCGGTTTATTTGGTGGGGTTATTCATTAACATGACATTAGTAGAGAAAGCTTGTTTAAATCTTTCATAAAGCGCATTTATCTTGAAATAAGCGAGCAGGCGCGCCTAAACGTCTCATGACTTACCATGATATAATTTGACCCTTTATCTAATCCTATTCTAAAAGTTGCCACCATGAGTCAAATGCCAAGCCAAACGCCAATAGCCAAGTCAGATAACCAATTCGATGTCATCATCATTGGCGCTGGCGCTTCAGGCTTGTACTGCGCGTTGACCGCAGGTCGTAGAGGTCGCCGCGTGCTGGTGCTTGATCACGCCAATAAAGTCGGCAAAAAAATCCTTATGTCGGGCGGCGGTCGTTGCAACTTTACCAATTACTTCGTTGAGCCTGAGCATTTTGTCAGTGACAACCCGCATTTTTGCAAGTCAGCACTGAGCCGTTATCCTAGCTGGGAGTTCATCGCTATGGTTGAGGCGCACAATATCGCCTATCACGAACGTGAGCACGGTCAGCTGTTTTGTGATAATTCTGCGCAAGATATCGTCACTATGCTGCTAGATGAATGTGCGGCGGTAGGCGTACAAATACGTATCAATACACAAATCGATAAGGTGACTGTCATCGATGACACACCTAACAACTTTGTGCTAATGACCCGTAAAAAACTCAGTAAAAAAGATGTCGCAAACGATGTAAAACCCTCAAGCCATACATATAGCTGTGCCTCACTAGTGGTAGCAACAGGCGGTCTATCTATTCCGACGATGGGTGCAAGCGGTCTCGGCTATGAGCTGGCGCAGCAATTTGGGCATACGCTGATTCACACTGATGCCAGCCTCGTACCCTTTACCTTTACGGATAAAACAGGCGAGCTGATTCGGGCTTTGGCAGGTATTAGCTTGCCCGTAGTGGCGAGCAATGAGCGTACCTCATTTAAGTTGCCGCTACTGTTCACTCACCGCGGCCTGTCTGGTCCTGCCATGCTCCAGCTCTCCAACTACTGGGAAACGGGCGAGAATATCACTATTAATCTGCTACCTGATATCGATGTCACTGCCCTACTCCTCGCGCACAAAACCTCTCATCCCAAGCAGCTTATCCGTACGGTCTTAAGCGACAATACTAATAACGCTTTACCCAAAAAGCTACTGGTCGCCCTGCAATCTATGCTATGGGATGATAGCAAAGACATTGAGCTTGCCAATATCAGAGATGAACGTCTAAGCGCAATCGGTAATGCAATCAATAGCTGGCAGCTTAAACCTTCAGGCACTGAAGGTTATCGTACTGCTGAGGCCACACGTGGCGGCATCAAAACCGATGAGGTCTCATCAAAGACCATGCAAAGCCGATTGCAAGAGGATCTGTACTTTATCGGGGAAGTGCTCGATGTCACAGGCTGGCTTGGCGGTTATAACTTTCAGTGGGCTTGGGCAAGTGGTTTTGTTTGCGGAGAGGTGGTGTAGAAGAGTATTTTATAAATAACAGACAGTAAAAAGCCTCGACAACATGAAGCTATCGAGGCTTTTGAATCTTGAGAATGATACTATTTAGAGTTTTTGCGTAGGCTGGGTTTTTAATCCAGTTTTAAACTTTGCAAAAGCTAGATGCTGGGTTAAAAACCCAGCCTACAATAGTTTATGCTAAGTTAAAGGTTACGGATTATGCCTGCTTATGATCTAAATACGGATAATCGGTATAGCCTTCGCTACCGCCGCCATAAAAGCTTTCTGGATGCTGCTCATTAAGCGGTGCATTCTGACGGATACGCTCTGCTAGGTCAGGATTGGCGATAAAGTCACGACCAAAGGCGGCAGCATCAATGTAGCCTTCGCGTACATTTCTCTCAGCCTTTTCGGCAGTATAGCCACCCGCTGCAATAATGGTATTATCAAAAGCATCACGAATACGCTGACGGAAACCATTATTGTACGGCGTACCACCCGCCCAATCTGGCTCAGAGAGATGAAGATACATCAGATCACGTTTGTTGATTTGCTCAATCAGCCAGATGTTGTCGTCTTCCTCATAGCCTGCTTCTACGGCGTTAAACGTACCTTGTGGCGAGAGTCTGACACCGACATGATCGTTGTCCCACTCTTTGACACAAGCATCAATGATATCTAACGTTAGACGCGCGCGGTTCTCACGACTACCGCCATACTCGTCATCACGCTTGTTGGTTTGCTCCACCCAAAACTGATGCAACAGATAGCCATGAGCGCCATGTACTTCTACGCCATCAAACCCTGCCTCTTTCGCCGTTTTGGTTGCATGAGCAAAGTCTGCAATGACTTGTTTGATTTCATCGAGCGTCGCAGCGCGTGGCGGCGTGGTCTCAACGCGGATCGCATTATTATCGCTATCACGCAATGAGGTACGAGCGCCGACTTCAACGTCTGATGCTGAGATGGGCGCTTTGCCATCAGGTTGTACGCTATCATGCGATACCAGACCAGTATGCCATAGCTGTACGACGATCTTACCGCCTTTGGCATGGACATTGTCAACGATCGCTTTCCACGCGGTCATTTGATCTTGCGTGTGCACGCCAGGCGCGCCTGCATAGCCTTTGGCTTGGAACGACACTTGCGTGGCCTCAGCGATCACCAGACCTGCGCCAGCGGCGCGCTGCGAGTAATATTCACCTGCTAGAGCAGTTGGTACATCGCCTGGCTCAACTGCGCGCAGACGGGTGAGCGGTGCCATAATAATGCGATTTTTTAGAGTTTGGGTACCCATTTTTACGGGTTCAAATAGATTGTCATATGCCATAAAAGTGCCTTGTTTGTCGTTGTTGACTTGTAGTTGTTGAATGAATGCTCAATACGATATGTTCAGTACTATAAAGGAATCTGCTAGCGACTCTGAAAAGTTTATAAGTGATTAAGTCAACAGAATGTATCTTTACGTGCTGTGAGCGTAAAATAACTGGTGAGCGAGTGATTTGCTTGATGAGGCACGAGCGCTGCTATTCAAGTTTGATTTACAAACGAATACATGAAGCCAAAGTATCTCATCAAACCTAAAATATATTCTCAAATCTTACGATCTCATTTATTGATTATAGGAGCACCCTTAGTGCAAAAAACCCTAATGCCTTTGATAATAGCTATTAGCTTATTACCTCTGACGGCTTGCAAGCCCAATCCAGACATGACCCATCCTGCGCCTGCTCAAACAGATAACACTGCGATTACAGAAGCCACAACGGCAAAATCACTGACCAAAGCGGTCGTATCTGCGTCTGAAAATCAGCTGACAAATGAGCTTATTTGTACAAGGCTGAGTCAGACTATAAATAAGATCGATAATACGAGTAAAATTGAGGACATTTATGCCCTTGAGCGCCAGTTAAACGCCTGCCTACCCATCGCCAATAATTCTGAGATATTAAAGTGGCTCACGGACTATCAAGCGATGTATGCCCGTTTTTTGTCCCTCGATCATAATGTGGTCGATGAAAACTTTTATACCATCATGAGCCTAGCGGAACAACACATCGAAGTGCCATCAGAACACCTAAAAACGACCAGCCCACGTTTGCGCTATCTGATCAAGCTGGTGGAGAGTGATGCTGATGTGAGCGTGCTGTATTTGGGAGAAGGCGAGTACCAGTTTCATCATGATCTGCAAGCGATGGCAGATATCTTTACTCCATACTTGCCAAGCGATCAGACCAAGTTTGTTGAGCGTATGGCCATGGATAATCAACAGATATTTTGGTTCGATGCGGCGATTGCTTTTTCTTTTAATGAGCTGATTGAGCGCACTCTATTTTGGGAGGCTTATACTCGTCAGTATCCAGAGAGTTATTTCATTGATGAAGCCAAATCGCTATTTGAGAAGTATCGCTATTTAGTATTTTTTGGTTCAGAAAATACGCAGTGGACGGATGATACTATTCGTGAATTTTATGACAGTAAAGATGAGCAAACTATGCAAGAAGTGGCTGAGATTCCCAATCAACTTTTGGCAACAGACGCACAAATCTTTCTAGATTTTATGACGTTGTCAGACAGCGAGCGGCAACAGCAATATCCTATACCGCCTACAGACAATAGCAATGACAAAATGAATAAGCGAGCGCTTGCCTATGCGCAGCTCGCGCAAGCGTTATCACTGACCTCTCCTTGGCGTACGAGCAATAAGAGTTGTAGCGCTGGCGTGATTTGTGTAGATAATGACGGATAAACAACGACGTTAAATAAAAAAACGTTTGATAGAGCATACTATCAAACGTTTTTTTATATCAAAAGCAGATAGGATTTGTGCTCTATAGCGTCACTTTGTCCAAAATAAAATCAATATCTTTATCGCCGCGCCCTGATAGATTGACTAATATAGTCTCATCAGGCGACATGTCTTTTGCCACTCGCATCGCATAGGCAATGGCGTGTGCGGTTTCAAGCGCTGGGATGATACCCTCTAATCGTGACAACGCCATAAAAGCGTTCAAACACTCGCTATCGGTTGCCGACTCGTAAGTCGCCATATTCTTATCTTTTAGTAGCGAATGCTGCGGGCCGACGCCTGGATAATCAAGACCTGAGGCGATTGAATGCACAGGCGCAGGCTCGCCCTCTTTATCTAGTAGCACGTAGCATTTAAAGCCATGAATCTCACCCTTGATCCCAAGCGTCATCGTCGCCGCATGATTAGGGGTATCCAAGCCCTCACCCGCAGGCTCGACGCCTACCTTTTCAACGTCCGTATCACCCAAAAAGCCACTAAAGATACCGATAGCATTGGAGCCGCCGCCAACACAAGCGACTACTTTATTAGGTAATTGACCAGTCGTCTCCAAGAACTGCGTACGCGCTTCACGACCGACTACCGACTGAAAGTAGCTGACGATTTCAGGATAAGGCGCTGGCCCGAGCGCTGAACCAATCGCAAACATACTGTTATCTAAATCACCAAGATAGGTCTCAAACGCGCTATCGACCGCTTCTTTTAGCGTGCCTGCGCCGCGCGAGACGGGTACTATTTTGGCACCTAAGATTTTCATTCGGCTAACATTAGGATGCTCTTTTTCGATATCGACCACGCCCATATGGATCTCACACTCGACGCCCATTAGCGCCGCTGCGGTTGCTAACGCCACACCATGTTGTCCTGCGCCTGTCTCGGCGATGACTTTAGTTTTGCCGAGCTTTTTGGCGAGCAGTACTTCACCCAAGCAGTGATTAATCTTGTGCGCGCCCGTATGGTTTAGGTCTTCACGTTTAAAATAAATCTGCGCGCCGCCGCAATGCTCGGTTAAGCGCTTAGCATGGAATATCGGGCTTGGCCTGCCAACGTAAGTCTCGCGCAGACGTTTCATCTCTGCGATAAAGTCGTCTTCTTTGATGATCTCACGAAAGCCTGCTTCAATCTCTTCCATAGCTTTTTCCAATTCGGGATGACCGATCTTGCCGCCAAACTCGCCATAAAGACCGTCGCTGCTGGGCAGGAGTAATTGATGTAAGCCGTAACTATTTGCCGCATTGTCAGTCGTCATGTTTTAACCTTTTGGTGATCTATTTTGAGATGCTGTCGTAAGCTGATACAAATTTTAGGGCAAGTGTTATAACAGGTCAAGGAGCACTTAAGGCTTATTTATTACGGCTTGAGAAATAGCTAATCTCTATGATTTAAATGCGATCTTGATTTCATCGAACTTAGTAAATCGCCGCTCTGAAACAATAACGACACTTTTGTTTGCTAGACTCTCGCCTATCAAATTAGCAAAATTTTAGAGAGCACTATGCAAAGACGTCAATTTATAAAATCTATGGGCTTAGGGGTCGCGACGGTCAGTGCATCGGTCACCATGAGCGGCTGCCAAACCCTCGCCAAACAGCCAAAACTACCTAGCACCGTGACTCAAGCGGGTCACTTTGACAATATAATCGTCGGTAGTGGTTACGGCGGCGCGGTATCAGCACTGAGACTCAGTGAAAAAGGCCATAAAGTGCTCATTCTTGAGATGGGTATGCGCTGGGATAGAACGCCCGAGCACGATACCTTTTGCAAGATGATTACTGCGGATAAACGCTCGAGTTGGTTTAGTAACTTTCCCAATGCGCCTATCCCGATTCCCATTCCCATCCGAAAATACCCTGGCGTGTTAGATTTAATCGAATATGATGATATGAAAGTCTTCGCAGGACGCGCTTATGGTGGCGGCTCTATCGTCAATGGCGCGATTGCTATCCAGCCGAGGCGCGCGCACTTTGAAGCCGTCTTTCCGTGGATAGATTCTGATGAGATGTACGATATCTATTTTCCAAAGGCGATGAAGGAATTAAAAGTCAGTCAAATTCCCGAATCTTTTTTTAATCAATCCGAGCATTACGAATTTACCCGCGCCGCTGAACGTCAAGCTGAGAGAGCGGGACTAAAAACGGAATTCTTCGGTAATAGCTACGACTTTGACTATATGCAACGTGAGGCCAAAGGCGAAGTGTATAAATCGGGATTGGGCGGTGAAGTCATTTACGGTAATAATGCGGGCAAGTATTCACTCGATTTAACCTACCTTAAAGACGCGGAAGCCACAGGCAATGTCACGGTAAAAACCCTACGCAAAGTCAATAGCATCCAAGCGCTCGATAATGATCAACTCAGACTAGAGGTCCACGTACTTAATACTAGTGGCGGTATAGACAAAATAGAGCACTACACTTGCGATAAGTTGTTTCTCAACGCTGGTAGTACAGGCACCGCGGAGCTACTATTGAAAAGCCAAGCTGAAGGCAAATTAAACAACTTAAACGAGCACATCGGCAAATACTGGGGGCCAAACGGTAATATCATGACTGGTCGTAATTTCGTTCATGCCGCTGGCACTACTCAATCTACCATTCCGGTCAAAGGCATCAACATGTGGGACGGCGATAGAGACGGTTCAAAGTACAAAATCTTTGCCGAACTCGCGCCATTGCCGCTAGGACTTGAGACATGGACGACGCTGTATCTTGCTATCACTGACAATCCTGAACGCGGCAATTATTACTATGACAAAGCCACAAAAACCGTCAAACTCAACTGGAAGCGCGAGCAAAACGAGTATTCGGTAAACGCGGCCAAAGAATTGATTGAAAAGCTAGCAAAAGCCAATGGTGGCTCGATATCAAGCTTACTGTTCACCAAAGGCTTCGGTGATGACTTTTGCTACCACCCACTTGGCGGCTGCGTCTTAGGTCTAGCAACTGATGGCGTGGGACGCGTCAAAGGGCATGAGAATATCTATGTGCAAGATGGCGCGTTAATCCCCGGCAGTGCGGGCGTCAATCCGTATGTGTTTATCACCGGACTTGCTGAGCGGAATATGGCGGCTGTTTTAAGGGAAGATTTTGGGTAGTGAGTTGGGACTAGATAGATGAAAAACGCTCTTAGGGGGCGTTTTTTTAGGTTTTGTAGAGACCCTCTTATCTACTAAAAGTTATATTTAACCTTAAACGGCGGATTACGCTTGAGCTAACCCACCCTAGGCGCTGTTTATTAAGACCGAACATTTTTCAAGCGCTTGTCTACAGTTGACTCTTCTCGCTGATTGTCTTTAAGTATTTATTATTGCGAAAGATAACCATGATAAGCTCGCAATAAACTCTGACAGAAATGGCACCAAATACCATAACCATCAACCCTGCAAAGAACCCTGCCGCGCCCATACCTGAGAACATCACACTAATGCCGCCAACAAAAACGGTAAAAAGGGATAACCAATATATAATAGTGATAACTCTAGGTGTAATAAAAGAATCAAATGATAATAGCGAATTCATGGTCTAATGTCCTAAATAGAATGTGGGTTGCTAAAGCTAATGATAAAATAAAGTTTAATATTGAGCGTTACTTTATAGCAATATTATACCTATAAAAATTAACAAAACAATCTATTTAAAGACATAAGTCCACTTAAACCCGAGTTAATTTTCATATTACTTTCTTATAATTAAAAAAGGAAAAATAATGAAACTACGCATCTTAAAATCAGCCGTGACCAACCCTTGGTTTAACCTCGCGACCGAGGATTGGATATTTAATACGCTCGACGCAGACTCGCATACGCTATTTTTATGGCGTAATAGCGAGACCGTGGTCATCGGGCGCTCGCAAAACCCATGGGTGGAATGCAAAATCGATAAGATGGAAGAAGACGGGGTGTTTTTGGCGCGGCGGCAAAGTGGCGGCGGCGCGGTGTTTCATGACTTGGGCAATACTAACTTTACCTTTTTATCGCCTAAGGAAGACTACGACCAAGAAGCAAACTTTACTATTATTGTCAATGCGCTGAAAAAATTAGGCATAGACGCGGAGTTGTCTGGGCGTAACGATATGCAAGTGGGTGATAAGAAAATATCAGGTAGCGCCTTTAAACATGCGGCGGATCGCAGCTTTCATCACGGTACTTTATTGGTCAATGCCAATATGCAAAAGCTAGGCGATTATCTCAATCCGCATCCGCTCAAGTTGCAAGCCAAAGGTATCAAATCGGTGCGTTCTCGTGTGGCTAACTTGGTTGAGTTTAATGAAGACATCAATCATGAGATTTTATCCGAGGCGATTATCGAGGCGTTTTACGAATACTATCATGTCACTGATTATGGCGACACTACGCCCGTAGAAGAGTTGGATGAAGCCAGTCTCGCCAAGCAGCCTAACCTGAATAAATACTATCAGCAAATGGCCGATTGGGACTGGCGCTTTGGCAAGACGCCGCAGTTTAATCATCATATAGAAACCCGTTTTGATTGGGGTATTATTGATTTGCATATGGATGTTCAGCAGGCAGTGATTACGGAGGTGGTTATCTTCTCGGATGCATTAAACGTGGAGTTAATTGAGCTATTAAAAGAAACGCTGACGGACATTAAATATAATCGAAGTGAGGTAAAAGCCAAGCTTGCTGAGCTAGCCCAAGCACATGCTGAATTAGCCGCGCAAGTTGATGATGTTTCTGAGTGGTTGCTTGATGAGATGGAAGTTTAGGTTTTGCGGTTATAAACAAGGTACAGTCTTACAACCGCTACTATTTTATTCTAAGCCATCCAAAACGGCTTTAACCTCAGTGACATACTGACCCAAATCTGGCTCCAAATTGAACCCTTCAACTGGCGTGGGCAAGCCCTTTTGCTTCCCTAATCTAACGATAATCGCGTTCTCCTCTGGGAGCACGAGCACGCGCTGGCCTAAATGTCCCAGCATCGCATAATAAGGTATCGGACTGTCCATATCCGTCCATACTGAATGTCCGTAGATTGGCGCATAACCGTCAGGAAAGGCATCTTTATTGGGCGTAATCATAAAATCTATATGCTCTTTGGTGAGTAATTGCTCGCCCTGCCACTCGCCACCGTTCACTAGTAATTGCCCAAATTTGGCAAAATCAAGCGCACTGGCATTGAGGCAGCAATAGACCTTTTCGATATTCGCAGCGCCATCAAGCGACCAGTAGGCGTCGCCTTGCATGCCTAAAGGTTGCCAAAACTTCTCTTCCAAGTAACTAGAAATAGTATAACCGTGCGGTTCTAACGCCCTTGATAATGCAATCCCCAGCATTTGCGTATCGCCGGAGGAGTATTCAAATTGACCACCGCATGGCTCAACAAAATCACGATTGACCATTTGCTTGACCAAGTCATGACCGTAATAAGATTCAGCCGTCGGGTTAATGGGGAAGTAATAATCCTCGGTCCAATCATAACCTGAGGTCATCGCTGAGAAATCTGCAAGGGTACAATTCTGCGCGTATTCGCTATCTGCGTATTCCGGCAACCACCTAGTAATCGGCTCATCGACGCTGCCAATATAGCCGTCTTCTACGGCTTTGAGATAGAGCATAGTGGTGACAGTTTTTGCCATCGAAAAGCTATTGGTGTGCGAATTGGCATCGTAACCTTGCCAGTAGTTTTCGTACACTAGCTTGCCGTCTTTGATAATTGCAAAGGCCACCGTTTCGTCGGTATCTAAGGCGTTTTGTAAGGTTGGCGTGAGTTTGACTTGCTCAAAGCTTGGATCTTTTTCCCAAGCGATAGCGTCTTTGGCGCGAATCGTACGATTATCAAAATCAATATAATCATCGATATTGGCAGTGGCTTCACCTTTAAGATAAGTGAGCTGTAAGCCGCGGAAGATATAGCCATTGCCTGTCACTACTAGACCTAAACTGATAATAATAAGCAGCGCTAAGATAGGTAACACAATCCATTTAAACAGAGTCTTTAACACAGCCATGTTCAAATCCTTTTTTATGGCGTGAATGATGAGTACGATTGAGTATCATTGATAGGATTTAATCTAGCATGAATGGAGTGTTTTGGGAGGTGGATTTTTGAATGGTGAGCTTAGAGTGTAGGCTGGGTTTTTAGCCCAGCTTTGAAACTTTGCAAAGTCAAAATGCTGGGTCAAAAACCCAGCCTACACATAATTTTATGATGCGCTGGACGTACCCTATGACCACGACCAATATCTGCAAGAAAACAAATCTTACCGCTAGCCCTGATGTGAGAGCCGTAAAAAAATTGTACACAATTTTAGGCTAGCAAGGAGAATCCCCTTAAAGGGGAATTCTTAAAGGTATCCTCTCGCAGTTTAGTCCGCACGCCATCAGCAAGACAGATACAAACAGACAGCAGGAAATTGCTCCCCTACCGTCTATTAACTTACCCTAAGATTTTAAACCAAACCTATATCTGCACCGCAACCTCTGCCCCATCACGAATGGCGCGTTTGGCATCGAGTTCTGCTGCTAATTTTGCGCCACCAATCAAATGATATTGCGCGTCTGGCGCATCGCCAACGTTTGGCATTAGCTCAGCGACAGACTCTTGACCGGCGCAGACGACGACGCTATCAACACGTAGCAACTGGCTTTGACCTTGGTCGTTAGTGACCCAAATGCCCTCATTGGTGATTTTGTCGTATTGCACGCCTGAGACTTGGATGACGCCGTGCGATTTGATGTGTGCGCGATGCACCCAGCCAGTCGTTTTGTTGAGACCAGCACCTAAGCGGCCTTTGCTGCGCTGCATCAGATACACTTGGCGAATCGGGGTGATGCCTTCAGGTTTGATTAAGCCGCCATCTGTTTGATAGTTCATATCAGAGGTAACGCCCCATTCTTCGCGCCACTCCTCAACAGATTGTGGCTCGGGGCGATAGCTTGGATCTTTGAGCGTCTCAGGTCCTAGCTCATCTAGCGGCTGACCGTGACGTGCAGTGAGGTATTCGCTCACATCGAAGCCGACGCCGCCAGCACCAATGACCGCAACGGTATCGCCGACAGATTTTTCACCGGATAATAATTCGGCATAGCTGATCACTTGCGGCAGGTCTGCACCTTCAAGCTTACCTTCTAGGCTCTTAGGCACCACGCCTGTGGCAACAACGACGTGTTGGAATTTACCATCGCTGAGCATGGCTTTGTCGACTTGGGTATTAAGTTTAATCTCAACGCCTAAGTGCTCAAGCTCATTGATGTAGTAGCGAATAGTCTCAAAGAATTCTTCTTTACCTGGGATGACTTTGGCGTAGTTGAACTGACCGCCCAAAATATCACGCGCTTCAAAGAGCGTGACGTCATGACCGCGCAGCGCTGCGACGTGCGCTGCTGACATGCCCGCGACGCCACCACCGACGACAGCCACTTTTTGTGGCTTTTTGGTTTTGGTATAGACCAGTTCAGTCTCATGACACGCTTGTGGATTGACGAGACAGGTTGAGCGCTTATTGGCAAAGGTGTGATCGAGACAAGCTTGGTTACAGGCAATACAAGTATTGATACGATCGGCTTGACCGTCTTTGGCCTTGTTGACCCAGTGCGCATCAGCGAGGAAGGGACGCGCCATTTGAATGAGATCAGCTTGGTTACTTGCGACAATATCTTCTGCCGTATCTGGCATATTGATACGGTTGGCCGCCATCATTGGAATACTGATGTGCTTTTTGATCTCGCTGGTAAAATCAACAAAAGCGGCGCGCGGAACGCTAGTGACGATAGTCGGTACGCGTGCTTCATGCCAGCCGATACCCGTATTCATAATGGTCACGCCAGCAGCTTCTAGTGCTTTAGCAACTGTAATGACCTCATCCATGACATTGCCATCTTTGACCAAATCGATGACAGATAGACGAAATATGATAATAAAATCTTCACCAACCGCAGCGCGCACCGCTTTGACGACGTCAACGGCGAGTTTCATACGTCCTTTAATATCACCACCGTACTCGTCATCACGCTGATTAACATGGCTTGATAAAAACTGATTGAGTAAGTAACCCTCAGAGCCCATGATCTCCACGCCATCATAGCCTGCTTGCTTAGCCAATTTGGCAGAGCGCGCATAATCTTCAACCGTTTGCTCGATTTTGCTAATACTCATCTTACGTGGTTTAAATGGCGTAATCGGTGATTGAATCGGGCTTGAGGATAGGATAAATGGATGATAGCCGTAACGACCACTGTGCAATATTTGCATAATGATTTTGCTATCGTACTTGTGCGCGGCGCGAGTCACGCGTTGATGATTGATAACATCTGCTCGCGTATTCATAGTGCCGCCAGCAGGCAACAGCCAGCCTTCACGATTGGGCGAGATACCACCCGTAATCATCATCGCTACGCCGCCTTTAGCACGCTCAGCGAAATAGGCGGCAAGCTTGCCATAGTTATAAAAACGGTCTTCAAGTCCAGTGTGCATCGAACCCATAACTAAGCGATTCTTAAGCGTAGTAAAGCCTAAATCTAGCGGCTCAAAAAGATGAGGATAATGCGCGTTAGCATTAGCAGTGTCTATTGTATCTGTCGTGCTGGCAGTGCTTTTAGCTGAGGTGCTGGCGCTCATAGGGTCGTCCTTGTCAACGAGATAAAATTAAAAATTATAGTTATCCTACCACACCGCTACGACTATCAGCTATGCGGACAAACGACTGATGAGTGAGCATTAGATCAATATCAATATCAGTAGGCTCAAGGCCTCTTAAAAATCATCCCAAATTAAGCCCACTTTTGACGTGTCTTTGGCTATAATAAAGGCTAGCTGTTCGCCTAAGAGCCGTTATTATAAAGACAATCGCCACCCAAATACGATAAAGGACTATCATAATGACCGACTTTCACACAGGTCTTGGCAAAAACGCTGCCAATTACCAGCCGCTCACCCCTATTGATTTTATTATTCGTAGCGCTCAAGTTTATCCTGATAAGACCGCTATCATCTATGATGACCTTGAGCATAACGAATTAACTCAAACTTGGGCGCAGACCTATACCCGTTGCCGCCAGTTATCTGATAGCTTGCGCAAATTAGGTGTGGATAAAAACGATACGGTGGCTGTCATGCTGCCTAATACGCCAGCCATGGTAGAGGTCGCTTTTGGTGTGCCCATGTCAGGCGGCGTACTGTGTACGCTAAATACACGCCTTGATATCAATGCGCTAACCTTTTGCGTGCAGCATTCTGAAGCCAAAGTTTTGATCATGGATAGCGAGTTTGCTGACTTGGCTGAGATTATCGATGAGACCTTTCCTAATCTGATCGTCATTCATGCCACAGATAGCGCTCTTGATGTGGAACGCTTTGGTAAAATGAGCTATGAAGAGCTAATCGCCAGCTCAGATCGTCTGGATAATTGGGAAAAACCTGAAGACGAATGGGAAGCGATCGCCCTCAACTACACCTCTGGTACCACAGGCACCCCCAAAGGCGTGGTCTATCATCATCGCGGCGCCGCGCTAAACGCAGTCTCCAACATTCTAGATTGGGATATACCAAAGCATCCGCTGTACCTATGGACGCTGCCTATGTTTCATTGTAACGGCTGGTGCTTTCCGTGGACTATCGCTGAGCGTGCAGGCACTAACGTCTGCCTGCGCAAAATCGATGGCAATTTGATATTACAGATCATCGCTAAGCACAAGGTTAGTCATTACTGCGCTGCCCCTATCGTCCACAATATGATCGCAGGTGGGGAGGCAAGGCATAAAGACGCTATTAATCATAACGTCAAAGGCTGGGTCGCAGGCGCGCCGCCGTCAGAAACCATGCTTGCTGCTATGGAAGCTATGGGCTTTGATATCTCTCACGTTTACGGGCTGACCGAAGTGTATGGACCCGTCACTGTCTGTGCCGAGCAAGACCAGTGGGATGATCTTGATGTGACAGGACGCGCGCAAATGAAATCGCGTCAAGGCGTACGCTCGCATCTAATGACAGGGTTTGAGGTGCTTAGACAAGGTACGAGCGAACCGGTTGCCGCTGATGGTGAGGAGATGGGCGAGCTGGCACTACGCGGTAATATGATCATGAAAGGCTATCTCAAAAGCCGCAAGTCAACTGAAGCGGCATTCAAAGATGGTTGGTTCCGTACTGGAGATTTAGGGGTCAAATACCCTGATGGCTATATCAAAATCATGGATAGACTCAAGGACATTATCATCTCAGGCGGTGAGAATATCTCCAGTATCGAGGTCGAAAACGTCTTGTACAAAATGCCTGAGGTCGAAAGCTGCGCAGTAGTCGCCGCCCCTGACGAGCGCTGGGGTGAAGTGCCCGTTGCCTTTATCGAGATTCATGACGGTAGCACGCTACAACGCGATCATGTCATCGCACATTGCAAAGAGCATTTAGCAGGTTTTAAAGTACCTAAATATATCCTCTTTGCCGAAATACCCAAAACCAGTACGGGTAAAGTACAAAAATTTGAGCTACGCCAAGCGGCTATTTCACTTGCCCACGAGACACCAAAGGTGACCTCTAGTGCAAAGTAGGAATATAGTTTTAAATTATTTGCGCTAAAATATCAAAAAGGCTCCGTCTATTTTTTAGACGGAGCTTTTTTTATTTGCTTTGTTAATACTAGCTTATTTTTGGCTCAAGCCACCCAAAGGCCAGCATCCCAACGATCATCGCAGGGATAAATATAAAGGCTTGCCACGCTCCTGTACCCAGTAACACGATACCTGGGCCTGGACAAATACCAACCAGACCCCAACCGATACCGAACATCGTGGCACCGATAATAAGTCTTTTGGTGATGACCGTTTTGCCTGGCATATCAATTTCAGTACCGATCCAGCTCAGCTTTTGACGCCGAGCCAGTTGCACACCGACCAGAGCTACCGCTAAGCCGCCGCCCATGACAAGTGCCAGTGAGATATCCCAAGCGCCAAAGACATCCAAAAACCCTAAGACCTTTTCAGGATTGGTCATGCCTGATATCAGCAGCCCAAACCCAAATAACAAACCAACTAGTAACCCAATTATATTTTTTAGCATTGTCTTCTCTTTATCATCTATTATTGACTATGGCCTCTCAACCAACTCACTTTTTAAATCAGCACAAAGCTAAATCAAACCCAATACTTGTCTGCCGATATAAACGGTGAGAATGCCAAAGAGCATAAAGGTCACGGTCGCCACCATTGAGCGTGGTGACAAGCGCGCGTTACCACAGATACCATGACCACTGGTGCAGCCAGAACCCAAACGCGTACCAAAGCCAACCAGTAGCCCTGCGCCAATAAGTAACGGCAATGAGCCGGTCACCTCCATAGGCGGTAGCGGCGCGATAAGCTGATACAGTATCGGCGAGACAATCAGACCTAAGACAAATAATATCTGCCACAGCTCAACGCGTTTAGGTTTAAGTAAGCTTGCACTAATGCCACTGATGCCCGCAATGCGCCCGATGCCTAACAGTAGCACTACGGTAGCAACGCCTATGATAAGACCGCCTACCAAGGAGATAGGCGTAAAGGCTTGCCAGTCAATTTGTATGCTCATAATCATTACTCAATTTAAATGTGCCAGTTAGAGACGTGCCGATGTCAAATCCCTATAAAATCGACAACATCTATTTATAAAAAAACATTATATTATAAAATATAACAAATAGCCAAAAAAAGTGCTAAGCCATAAAATAGATAGACTCAGCACTTTTTAATTCATCAAAACCTAATGGATTTAACACTCGGTAAATAGAGCGATTACTTAGCAACGACCTCATCAAGAACTGACTCAAAACGCGCTACCGCACCGTCGACATCTGTTAGTTTATCGAGACCAAATAGCCCCAAACGGAAGGTCTTAAAGCTCTCAGGCTCACCGACTTTTAGAGGAACGCCTGCGGCAATCTGCATGCCTGCCTCAGCAAAGGCCGCGCCTTTATGCATATCGTCACGATCGGTATAAGAGACCACAACGCCTGGCGCTTTGAAACCATCAGCCGCTACGCTTTCAATGCCTCGGCCCTCTAGTACGTCGCGAACACGCTTGCCAAGCTCCCACTGCGCATCAGATAATGTATCAAAGCCGACTGCTTTGGCCTCCAAAATAGTATCGCGGAACTGACGCAAACCATCAGTTGGCATCGTGGCATGATAAGCATGACCGCCGTTTTCATAAGCGCGCATGATAGTGAGCCACTGCTTTAGATCTAGGCTGAAGCTGGTAGATTCAGTCTCCTCTACCTTTTTGACAGCGGCATCGCTTAGCATCACAAGACCGGCGCAAGGGGTGCTGCTCCAGCCTTTTTGCGGGGCGCTAATGAGTACATCAATACCCAAGTCTTTCATATCGAGCCAGACGCAGCCTGAGGCGATACAGTCGATGACGAGTAGACCACCCACGCTATGCGTGGCATCACTCAATGCCTTGATATAGTCATTAGGCAAAATGATACCCGCTGAGGTTTCAACATGCGGCGCAAAGACAATCGCCGGTTTTTCGGCTTTAATCTTGGCGACAGCTTCATCGATATCGACTGGCGCAAAGGGTTTTGGCGCCTCAGTGTCATCAGTACGATTGGCTGTCAAAACGGTAGAGGATTTGGCGATCTTGCCTTTTTCTAAAATCTGTGTCCAGCGGTAGCTAAACCAACCATTACGGATGATAAGGCAGTCCTCATCACGGGCCAACTGATTGGCAACCGCTTCCATACCATAAGTGCCCGCACCAGGGACGATGACCACAGCGTCAGCGTTATAAACTGACTTAAGCTCACTAGATAGATCATTCATGACCTGCTGAAATGCCTTTGACATATGGTTTAAAGCGCGATCGGTGTAAACCACTGAATACTCTAATAAGCCGTTGGGATCGATATCTTGACGTAATGCGGTCATGGCGTGCTCCTAGTTGGTAATTTATTAAAATAGAATTTAAAAGTGTTATGGTAAAGATTAAGGCGTATTTGATAATTCATAAATGAGCACTGCTGATCGCTAAAATGGTTCCAGACACGGCGCGAGTCGAAGATAATGTCCAGACCTTAGCTAGACTTGCAACACAGTATGGAGCAATTTTAGCATCAGCCTGGAAGGACAGGACTCTTTTTTGCCGCTCCTTTGATAAAAATAGACGCTTAGAATGACTAAACTTACTTTTTTTATCTTGCTTCTAATTTAAGAGCAGCGACTAAAAAATAGTCTCTGTCAGTGCCATGATCGAATATCAAACACGCCTTAAGTCATACTCGTTTAAGCGCTCACTTAGTTTGAGCTTGGCAGCCTAGATCATGATGCTGTTTGTATCGTATCGATTCTAGCATATATTAAACAAAAGCCTAACGGCGACGGTAGGATTCATTTAATCCTGAAACCACAAAATTTAGCAATTCACTATCGCCTTCTCGCGCCGCTTTACGCATCAGTTTCGATGGCGCGTGAGTGAGTGTCTGCGTTAAACGGCGCGTCAGCTCAATGACGATATCCTCAGCATTAGCTTCACCATCTGTAAGCTTTGCGATGGATTCACTTAGCAATTTGTCGACTTGATCGTGAGTGCGCAAGCGATACTCTTGAATATCACGGCCCACTTGACGCACAGCAAAACTTCGCTCCATCTCAACGACGAGCTGACTGACTAATAGCTCAGCGTCAACAGCGGCTTGACGACGCTGTTCGATGTTGCCAGCGATAACGTGTTGCAAGTCATCAACTGAGTACAAGTAAATGTCATCTATCTGACTAATACTAGCATCGATATCGCGCGGTACTGCCAGATCCACCATCAGCATCGGCTGATAACGGCGACGTTTGAGCGCTTGCATCGCCATGCTTTTATCAATCAATAGATCCATGCTACCGCTACAACTGCTGACAATGTCCGCCTCAGATAACACTTGCGGCAAATCTTGGAGCGTACGCACCTCAACCTGACAGTTTGCGTGTCGTAGCTCATCGGCCAAAATTTGAGCGCGCTCAGGACTGCGATTACAGATGATAACGCGCCCGATACCTAAACCTGCGATATGGGTCGCTACCAAGCGATTCATCTCGCCTGCGGCAACGACCAATAGCGTGCGACTGGGCAGGTTATCAAATATCTGAGTGGCAAGCTTAGCCGCTGCAAAGCCGAGTGATACTGCTTGGGCGCCCACTTGCGTCTCATTGCGGACGCGCTTAGCGGAGGCGAAGACCTGATCGACAATCCAGCCTAGCTGATTGGTCAGAGCTTTCTCATTTTGCGCTAAATGCACTGCTTGCTTGATTTGGCCAAGTATCTGCGGCTCACCGAGTATCATAGAATCCAGACCTGCGGCCACTCGTAGCCAGTGCGTTAAAGCATGAGTATCACGGTGCACATATAGATAGTCATCAATCTCAGTAAGCGCGATCTGCTTAAAAGTAGCAAGCCAAGTTTTTATACGTAAAATGTGCGCACTCACTAAAGCTGAGGATACAGAAGTTACAGAACCTGCATCAGCCTCTTGCGGCACGAGCGCATAGATCTCAGTACGGTTGCATGTAGAGACAATTACGCTACCATCGGTAAAGCGTTCCAACTGCTCAAGCGCAGTATTGACATCCTCACCAACAAGCGCCAAGCGCTCACGTAGAGCGACTGGTGCGGTTTTGTGATTGACCCCAATGACCACTAATCTCATTATCGATAGACCGTCTATATAACTCGCCCGTCAAGACTCACTTGACTTATAAAGGCGTTATTAAAGGCAACTGCTACACCTATGCACGAAAAGACAGATGCAATAAAAGTCGCCTATTGTATCACTCTTACAAGGTTTATTTAATACTTGCCCAGTAACCCTAGTGCTGTTTATCTGTATCTGGGCGCTGACAGCACAAATCAACTACTCCAAGGCGTCTTAGCAGTCATTTATTGAGCGCATTTATTGCCCTTGTTAGGGCAAATTTTAGCCCTACTTTTTGAGTAACAAGGACGCTATTGTTTATCACAAACGTCTCCTCTTATAATGAGCTGAGCTACTAACTCTAGTAAGAACAGTAAGAACAGTTACGTTAAACTAAATCGGCTTGGCTATAATAAGTCTAATCGCTATCCATAATATGATAAGACTACTTCCTCGTTTAGCCGCTTTTGATGCGATCACAGGCAAGCACTGCTATATATGAAACTTTTTGGTACTTCGTTGCAACTACAGCGCGCGTATGATGATATAAACCTTCGAGCGCTATGGCGCAAGATTGTCGATCGTCTGTGTCATCAGCACAAGCTAACTTTGGTGTTGGCCGCTTGTCTGTGCTTAGGAGCACCTGCTTATGCCAGTGCCAGTGCCAGCCTTAATGATACCTTATCAATTACCCAAGATATCAATATACAACGCGCTGATACTTTTGAGGATGAAGACGAGTTTAGTGATGATTTGATAAATAAATCTGCAACGATTAATGAGCCAAGCTTATATGCACTGCTCGACGCTGAGTTTGCAGCAGATCGCAGTAATATGCCGCGCGCGCTGGCTATTTATAAGCAGCAAGCCTTTAAAGAAGAGGCAACGGCGGTCTTTGAGCGCGCGCTGAGCTTATCGCTGCGCAGTGAAGGGTTTGAGTCATCCTTAGCCTTTGCCAAAGCATGGCAAGAGCGCAATCCTGAGCACGCGCCCGCTTGGTTTTATGTCGCCCATTTAGCGCTCAAAGCGCATGATTATCCTTTAGCCGCCGAGACGCTCACGCTGATATTGCAAGATGATCCAAGAGCGGATTTGAGCGAAGTTTTGGTCGGTATTTATCCTGAAACTGACGAGGACAGACGCGAGCTACTAGCGGCTTTGCAGCTTATTGATAGCGCGCAAAACGCCTCGCTATCAGTACTCAAAGCAGGCTTATTATTGCAGTTCGACGAGCCAGAAGTCGCCCTTGTACATATCGACCGTGCCCTACTGCGTCAACCAGACTACGTGCCTTTTATTACCCTCAAAGCCGATATCTTACGTAAGCTTGAGTCCTCAAGCACTGTTACCAACTACCTTACTCAATCGCGCCTGCGCAATCCCTCTAACAAGAGCTTGTACCTATATGAGATTCGCTACTTACTCGATTTGAATCAAAGCCGTGAAGCGTGGGAGTTGCTGCTTGTTGCCAATAAGCGCTTTGAGGATGATGCGGAGATTACTTTGCTTGCTGCCCTTGTGAGCTTAGATATCGAAGAATACCCTAGCGCAGATAGGCTGCTTAACCAACTGGCAAAGAGCACCAATTATCTCGATCAAGCGTATTATTACCTAGGTATTAGTGCCGAGCGCCAGCAGCGCTTTGATCAGGCCAAATATTACCTAAGCGGCGTTATGCAAGAGGATTTAGTGCTTGCTGCCCGCAAAAAAGTAGTGGCCTTTGAGCTCAATGACAATAATATCGAGGCGGCTATTGCCACTTTAGAAAAGCTACGCCAGCAGTTTGAGATATTTGCACCTGAGGCTTATATTATGCAGGCAGATATCTTGTGGCAGCAAGAGCAAAAGGACAAAGCACAAATGCTCTTGGCACGTGCTAGCCGCGAGTATCCTGATAACGAAGACCTGTTATTTGCGCGCGTACAATTACTTGATGATCGCAGTGATTATGTCATCAAGCGCACTTTACTCAATCATTTGCAGACGCTTAAGCCCAATAACTTATCTTATAAACTAAGCTACGCACGACTGTTACTTGCCAATGACAGAAATTCTGAGCAAGGCTTAGCTCTAGCAAAAGCTATCGTTCAGATTCGCTATGATGACCTGCGTTACGATAACGGTTTGCACTTGCAAGCGCTCAATGTGCTGGCAGATAATGCGCTTGCAAACGATAATTACGCACAAGTGATCAGCTATCTGCAAACGCCTTATGATGTGCTACCAACCTTAGAGTCTGGGGTGCTGCTATTGCGAGCTTATCAGGGCTTAGGCGATGATGACAGAGTTAGAATGCTACTCATAGACCTGCAAAAACGCTTCTCTTTTGGACAACAAAACGTCAATGACCGTATTCAGCTTTACTGATTGTCAGAAGTTATCAGCAGCAAAACGTCCAAAAACAATGTCGCTTATAAAAGGCATAACCGAGTAACAAATGGCGCGTAAGCTGTACTGCTAAGCACATCACTGCTAAACACACAAAAATTTGCATCCCTTTTGAGGAATAATCATGTCATCTTTATTATCAAAAACGCCATTGAACACCCGTCTATCTACATTGGCTGCCATAACTTCTGCTATATTGATTACCTCTGGCTGCCAATCGTTACAAAGCGCTAAAACGCCTATTACCAGCAGCCCTACCGTACAAGCGCAAAAACTCGATGACTTTACTATTAATGGCAAGATTGGCGTCACTATGCCTACCCCTAGTGATAGCGCACAAAACCCTGGCACGCAAGGCGGTAGTGCATTCTACGCTTGGGGTCAACAAGACGATCGCTTCGCTATTGAACTCATTGGCGCGTTAGGCATTGGCAAAACCAATATTGAATACAATGGTCAAACGGCGACACTGGTCAGCGAAAAGACAGGTACGCTCACCGCTGATGATCCAGAGACATTATTGCTAAAGGCCACAGGCTGGCAAGCGCCTATCTCACAAATGCCCTACTGGATATCGGGTCGCCCTGCGCCCTCAGATAGCGATGCACAAGTGGACGCGCAAAACCGCCTGATCAGCTCAGTCAATGGGCCTTGGACTGCAAACTTTACATATAAAGGCGCTGATACGTTGCCTAACAAAATTAGCGCCACGCAGCCGCAAGGTCAAAAGGTCATTATGACCATTAATCATCAAGATCGTTAAATTGCACTGCTGATATATTGACCCTACTTTATCTACGACGCAAAACTATATGACGACTCACACTATCACGCGCTTGTCCCCTGCCAAGATTAATCTGTTTTTGCATATCACAGGCAAACGCGGCGATGGTTATCATAATCTGCAAACCGTCTTTCGCCTGCTTGATTGGGGCGATTATTTGCATTTTTTGCCCAGTGCGCAGGTCGATATCAGCGTGGTAACTACAGATAGCGCGGATGCGAATCAGCAAGCGACTCGCCTTTGTCATCAGCTCATCATCCTTGCTGACGCGGATAGCATTACTGACAATGTAGAACAAAACCTTATCTTTAAAGCGGCAAAAGCGCTGCTATTTTCTATTATTACAATAGGAGAGATGCCAGCATCCCTGCAAGCGGTTCGTATCACTTTAGATAAGCATCTGCCTATGGGCGCAGGCTTGGGCGGTGGCTCCTCTAATGCGGCGACCACTTTGCTAGCGCTCAACGAGCTGTGGCAATTTAAACTCAATCAAAACGAGCTAATCAAAATCGCTACCACTATTGGTGCGGACGTGCCTATATTTATCTATGGGCAGGATGCTATCGCTATGGGAATTGGTGAGGAATTAACAGCTATCAACTTGCCTGCTCAGCACTACCTGATTCTTACGCCCGATGCGCATGTGAATACTGCTAAACTATTTGCCCATCCTAAATTAAGTCGTAATATTACGCCTTTATCTATCGACACGATAAAAAACCAAACCCATGATTATGTGCAACATTTAAATGCACCTTTTAAGAATGTCTTTACGCCTGTGGTCACAAGCTTAGCTCCTGCGGTTAAAAAAGCACTAAATTACTTACAAGGTTTAGAGTCGCAAGCTCTAGGCACAGCGAGAATGACGGGGTCTGGTAGCGCCGTTTTTTTGCCATTGGAGGCGAGTGTGGCTGCTGATAAAAGCATACTGACGAAGTGGACTCACGGCGCGCCTTGTCCAGCTTATGTCGTAAATAGTCTGTCACCCTACAATCAAATTTAACTTATTCAAATATCTCCTCGTTAATCTGTTAATAATAAACCCTGTAAAAAGGCCGAAAAGCCTTGCAAAATCTGCAAATTTGATTATAATAGGTCGCCTTAAAGGGGTATAGCCAAGTTGGTAAGGCATCAGGTTTTGATCCTGACATCCGTTGGTTCGAGTCCAGCTACCCCTGCCATTTTTAGTTTGTATTGCTGCATTTTATGATAGCAATTGACAACACCCTCCTACTTTCGGTATAGTTCGCAACGAACACCGTTAGGATAAGTCAGCGATAAATAACTTTATTTTACTGCTGACATGATCGACTATCATGCCATTTTGATACTTTTCAAATAGTACTGGTAGAGCAAGACCTTACAGGGGTATAGCCAAGTTGGTAAGGCATCAGGTTTTGATCCTGACATCCGTTGGTTCGAGTCCAGCTACCCCTGCCATTTTCTACTGTAATAATATACCCCTCTTTTTTCTACATTTGAGCAGTTAGATACTGCTTTGCGGTCGCTGCTTGAGTCAATCAATAGGACTTCAGTCATGCCTTATTTGGCAATTTTTACGGGTAGTGCCCATCCAGAACTTGCGAAAACCGTAGCAGACCACCTACATATTCCTCTTGGTAAAGCTGATATTACCCGTTTTTCTGATGGCGAAATTGCTGTGGAAATCAAAGAACACGTGCGCGGTAAAGACGTGTTTATCATGCAGCCCACCTGTGCACCTACCAACGATAACTTAATGGAAATCATGATGATGGCCGACGCTTTGCGCCGCTCTAGCGCCGGTCGTATTACCGCTGTCATGCCCTACTTCGGTTATGCACGCCAAGATCGCCGTCCGCGTTCTGCTCGCGTACCCATCTCAGCCAAAGTCGTCGCTGATATGCTCAACATCGTCAGCATCGATCGCGTGATGACTGTTGATTTGCACTCAGACCAGATTCAGGGTTTCTTTGATATTCCAGTCGATAACATTTATGGTACGCCGGTACTGTTAAACGATCTCAAAAAACAAGATTACGACAATATCATGGTCGTCTCACCTGACGTTGGCGGCGTAGTTCGTGCTCGCGCTATGGCCAAGCAATTGGGCGATGCTGACCTCGCTATCATCGATAAGCGCCGCGCTCGCGCTAATGAGTCACAAGTGATGCACATTATCGGTGATGTCCGTGACCGTGATTGCGTTATCGTCGATGACATGGTCGATACCGCAGGAACATTGTGCAAGGCTGCTGAAGCGCTCAAAGAAAATGGCGCGCGCCGCGTACTCGCTTATATCACTCACCCTGTGTTATCGGGTAAAGCGCTCAAAAACATCAGTGAATCAGAGCTTGATGAGATCGTCGTCACCGATACGATTCCGTTATCTGACGCCGCCAAAGCTTGTACTAAGATACGTCAAGTGTCTATCGCTCCGATGCTCGCTGAGAGCTTGCGCCGTATCAATAACGAAGAGTCTATTAGTGCGATGTTTGATGCCTAATTGCTTTGATTCATAATTCTCAATCCGTAACTTTCATCGATTGAGATATGATTGAATAAAAATAGCGTTAAGACCCTATGAGTCTTAGCGCTATTTTTATTTGAAAGTGATAAAAGGCATAAGCCTTTATTATTGCTACAAAACCACGTATAATGCGCGCCTGTATTCATCTTTAGCTAACGTCTGTTTTTTGGCGCTAGTAGCATGATTTATACTCGTTAAGCTTTACTTTATAAGTATCAATTATCTGGTGATAGACTGGTCGCAAGTCTTAGATCACTAGTAGATACTTCACATACACTCTATAGGATTAATTCCATGGCTATTGATCATTTTGCAATTAACGCAGTTGACCGCTCTGCTGAGCAACAAGGTAAAGGTGCGAGCCGCCGCCTACGTAAGCAGAACCTAGTCCCTGCTATCATTTATGGTGGTGGTGCAGAACCAACCGCTATTTCAATCAAATTAAACGAGATGGTAAAGTCGCTTGAATACGAAGCGTTCTTTTCACAAATCTTGACCATAACTACAGACAAAGGTGATGAGCACCAAGTCGTTATCAAAGACTTGCAGCGCCATCCTGCCAAAGGCTTCCCAATGCATGCTGACTTTCAGCGCATTGTTAAGGGCCAGAAAATAAACATGAACATCCCAGTTCATTTCAGTGGTCGTGAAGACGCGCCAGGTACTGCTAATGGTGGTATCTTGTCTACGCTAGTGTCTGATGTCGAAATCATCGCATTGCCATCACAGCTCCCTGAATACCTAGACGTTGATGTGTCAAGCATGGAGATTGGTGATCTATTCCGTCTATCAGATATCAACTTGCCAGAAGGCGTGGTTATCGCTGAGCTTGAATTAGAAGACGGTCATGACCGTACTATCGTCAACATGCAGCCACCAACAGTCGAAGAAGTTGACGAGGATGCTGACGAAGTTGATGCTGACGAAGTTCCTGCTACTGAGCAAGGCGGCGAAGGCGAAGAAGCGACTGACGACGATTCAGAGTCAGATAGCGAGTAATAAGTTATGGGTTGCTACGGCGTTTTAGTCGCTTTGTAGCATCCAGACTTATGCCGTATACGCAGCAGGGGATAATCGTCTCCTGCTGTTTTTGTCAGTACATTTTGAAAAGCTAACAGCTATCTTTTCAAAATGTATTTATAGCAAATATGAGTATTTTATGGCCATTAAACTTATTGTGGGTTTGGGTAATCCTGGTGAGCAGTATATGTTCACCCGTCACAATGCTGGATTTTGGTTCGTGCATCATTTAGCGCAGCAATTTAATATTAGCTTGAGCCATGACAAAAAATTCCACGGTATCACTGGACGCGGACAGATTCATGGACATGATGTGCGCCTGCTACTGCCGCTGACCTTTATGAATAAGTCGGGGCAGTCAGTAGTGCCTATGGTCAACTTTTATAATATTGATAATCGTGAGCTGCTTATCGCTCATGACGAATTGGACATCACAGCAGGCAGTATCAAGCTCAAAACGGATGGCGGGCATGGCGGACACAATGGTTTGCGCGATATCACTCCGCATATCGGTAACGACTTTCATCGTCTGCGTATCGGTATCGGTCACCCAGGTCATAAGTCAAAGGTCAGCGGTCATGTACTCTCAAAAGCGGCGCCTGATGAGCAGATTGCTATTGATAGCGCATTGTCTGCCAGTTTTGAGGCATTGCCGTTGCTGTTAGCTGGCGATATCGAAAAGGCACGCTCTCAGATTAATAGCTTTAAATTACCTGAATAAAAGAGAGGTAATAACGCGCCCTTTTAATTTAGTGATCATACCCCCATTAACCTCTTGAATTGATTCATTTAACACCCGTACAATAAGGAAGCAACCTATGCTACTTAATATGCTCAAATGCAAACTACACCGTGCCCGCGTCACTCATGCAGAGCTTCATTACGAAGGTTCATGCGGTATCGATGGCGACTTGTTGGACCTCGCGGGTCTTCGCGAGAACGAGTCGATCGACATCTATAACGTCACCAACGGCAAGCGCTTTCGCACTTATGCTATTCGCGCAGAAGCAGGCTCTGGTATCATCTCGCTAAACGGCGCTGCAGCACATATGGCAGATTTGGGTGATATCGTTATCATCTGTGCTTATGCGCATTTTGATGAAGTTGAAGCGTCAACCTATCAGCCAAAGCTGGTCTATTGCAATGAAGACAATACGGTTAAAGACACGGCGAACATAATTCCTGTACAAGTGGCTTAGTCTGATTCGTTGCTAGTCTGCTACTTGCAAAACTAGTGAGTCAGACACTTATTCTTATTGTATTCGTAGTACGCATGCTAGTATTCGGGCTGAATCCAAATGGGTTCAGCTCTTTTTATGTCTGTAGAGGTATGATTTATGTGGCTGGCGATAACAGCGGTGATTATTGGACTGGCGATCTTGGTCTGGAGTGCTGACGTTTTTATTGATGGCGCTGTGGTCTTAGCTAATAAATTAAACGTACCCAGTTTTTTGATTGGTGTGGTCATCTTAGGACTTGGCACCTCAGCACCTGAAATGGTCGTCTCAGTGCTCGCTGCTTTAGAAGGCAGCCCTGAGCTGGCACTGGGTAACGCTTATGGCTCCAATATCATTAATATCGCTTTGGTACTTGGCGCAACGGTACTTATCAGCCCTATTATCATACGCAAAAGCATTATCAATCGTGATATGCCGCTACTGCTACTCGTCACTGGCGTTGCGGCATGGCAGCTTAACGATGGCGTCTTAAGTAATACTGACGGCATTGTGCTCATTGCTTTGTTGATAGCGGTATTAGGTATTCAGATTGTACTGAGTTTGAAAGAGGGTAATCACGAACATGAAGACGACCCTGTATTAGATAGTGCTCAGGAGACCAGCGCTATTCGTGGTCTTGGCGCGCTGCTACTGGGTCTCTCGGTATTGATTTTAAGCTCCCGTGCGATCGTTTGGGGTGCAGTCGAGCTTGCTACGCTTTGGGGACTTAGTGAACTGATTATTGGCTTAACCATCGTCGCTGTGGGTACATCCTTGCCTGAGCTGGTTGCAAGCTTGTCTGCCGCGCGCAAAGGCGAGCATGATATGGCGCTTGGAAATATCATCGGCTCCAATATCTTTAACACTTTAGCTGTTGTGGGACTTGCCGCGCTCATCGCACCGATTAATATTAGCCCCGTTATCTTATCGCGTGATGTGTTAGTAATGGGTGGTATCACGGTGCTACTTTTTGTGATGTGCTTATTTGCTTTTATATCCAAACGTCAATTTGGCCGCGTCTCTGGTATGACTTTGATATTGGCATTTGTAGGTTATACGTTATGGCTATCGCAAAGTGTCGCTATATAAATAAGCAAAAACAAGCCTGTGTTTATTCACTGTCTTTACGGTTGCGTAGCACGCGCCATAAGCCTTCATTCTCTGTTCTTGGCATTTTAAGGGTAATGGTGTTTGAGATCATGTCTTGTACCGCAAGGCCACGACGATTGAACAGACAAAAGGCGTAATTAAACATCAAACCTAAAAACGCACTAGTCAGCATAACAGCGCGCGAGCCGCCGATTAGGCTACCGATAAGACCAAAGATAAGCGGCATGATACTTGCCGCTAAGATACGCTTAAATGCCTGTCCCCAGCTAAGCAGATGACCGGTGTCGTTAACGGTCTTTAACCGCCACGTCTGCATACCCAGCGTCTGACCACCGCGCCGCCAAAACAGTCCATAAAAACCCACTAAGGTTAAGATAAAAGACGGCGTCATTATCGCATTTTGGTACCAAACGGGTAAGGTCTGCGCTTGATTGGACTCCGTCCCCGTCTGCATAGTCGCAAGCGTTCCTATGACTGTCAGCGCCGTCCCTACCAAGAACAGTAATGCCAGTATCAACATACCGTCATAGACGATAGCGGCGATTCTAGTCGTTGGTTTAGCAATCGTCGGCTCATCGCTTTTATGCGCCAGCTTTGCAGCTACTTTTGGCTTTGCTTGCGTAGGTGATGATATTTTGCTTCTTGACTTGGTCTTGGCAGAGGGCTTTTTGGAGGTTTTTGGCATGGCAGGCGCTCACAACAGGTAGGCAATAGGTCTATTGTACCGCAATTGCGCCTGTTATCATAAACGGATGACAAAACGAGCAGACATAAAAAAACCGCCAAATATCCAAAGATAGGCGATTGATTTAGAGTTCTCTGTAATGCTTTTAGACATTAATGATGCAAATGGTGCGCCCGGAGAGATTCGAACTCCCGACCCCTTAGTTCGTAGCCAAGTGCTCTATCCAACTGAGCTACGGGCGCGTTTTGCACATCATTTACTGAGCAGTGACATAGCACTTTTCTAGCAAATTAGGTTGGCTATTATATAGAGTACAAACTTAATGTCAATGCTTTTATCAGTTAAAATAAAAATTACTGTCAAAACACATCAAACTCTATATATCGCCGAATAAGATGGCGGTGAAGGAGGGATTCGAACCCTCGATACGCGTTAACGTATGGTTCCTTAGCAGGGAACTGGTTTCAGCCACTCACCCACTTCACCGAAACGAGATAAGACATTTGTAAAAACAAACTTTGTAGTAACAAATACAGTATCGTTGCTATCGATACGTCCTAGTCGTGGGCGAGTATTATAACAAAGACATCGCCAATTGCAAGCCTTGTCATGCGTTTAATCCTGCTTTGATAGTTATTTAATAAAATGATGTCTGATCAGTTTCAGTTGTGGATTATTGATAAAGCCACTATTGATACTAGTCATTTATATTTTAGCCATAAAAAACGCCCTACCTTAGCAGAGCGTTTGATTATGACGTATAAATTATCTTAAAGGATAGCTTAGCCTAACATCGGCATAAAGCTGGCGGCAAAACCACCGATAAAGATCTCAAGCAGATAAAAGGCAAGAAAGGCGACAATCGGTGAGAGATCTAGCATGCCTAGATTTGGGGTAATACGGCGAAACGGCGCAAGGATAGGTTCTGCTAAGCGCATAATGATATTAACAATAGGATGCACGGAACCTGTAAATACGACAATCCAGCTGACGATAATAGAGCCTATCACCAAATAGCGACACATACGCAAAAAGTCTAATACCAAACTGATAGTACCCGTAAAAAATAGCGGTACAGGGGCGATGCCTTGCTGAGTCAAAGCCGCCTTGCCTGATATATCAATCAGGCGAATAAGCAGCATCAAGACAATAGCTGCAATGCTAATGCGACCTTGCGCTACGGTAGGAAAAATACGACCAAACACATCGACGATATGGGTGGCTCGATAAGCGGGCGCGATCATAGGGTCGCTGGCGTCCATATCCGCAAACTGCAGCATAAAGCGTATAAACACCAGCAGCATGGCAAAGGTGGTGACCAGATCAAAAACTTGTAATAAGGCGTTATTCATGGAGCATTACTCAGTATCGATAGTTTTGCGTTAGCAAGTGCTAAGTTTAATTCAAAAAGCATCTATTGACTCATCTCATCGCTTAGCGCTTCACTGCGCTGATAGCACGCTTGCATAGCTTCAGCGATTTGACGTCCAATCTCATTGGCTTGCATCGATTCGATCGCCGCCTGCGTCGTACCATTTGGCGAGGTGACCTTGCGGCGTAGCTCACTCGGTGCGTCATCGCTATCCATGGCCATTTTAGACGCGCCTAGCATTGTTTGCATAGCGAGTGCGGAGGCTTGCTTGCGACTTAGCCCTAAATCGACTGCGCCGTCGATCATAGACTCAATAAAGTAAAAGACATAAGCAGGCGCTGATCCTGATACAGCGGTCACTGCATGCATATGCTCTTCGCTATCGACCCACATGACCAGCCCTGACGCCGCCATTACTGCCTCTGCCAGTTGCTTGTCATCATCATTTGTCGCAGCACTGGCATATAGACCAGTTGCGCCCATTTGAATCATAGCAGGAGTGTTCGGCATAGCGCGGACGATGTTGCTATAGCCGCCGAGCATCGCGGATAAAATATCCGTCGATAGACCCGCTGCCACTGAAATGATGAGCTGCTTGTCGAGCACCTCTGTAAAAGCGCTGACCACCATTTTCATCACTTGCGGCTTGACCGCGAGTACGATGACATCTGCACTAATCACAGCGGATGTGGCATCCTCAGTGGGATCTACCGTATTGATTCCTTTAGCCGTGAGCGCTTGTCGTATCTCGCTACTAGGATCTGCAACTGTAACCAGCTTAGGATTAACGCCGCAGCCGATCAGACCACTGATCAAAGCCTGCGCCATATTACCACCACCGATAAAGCTTATCTTTTTATCATCTAATACTGACATAATTTATCCTTTATAACGTCGCTAACGGCTGCGCTTATGATCTTATTATAATTTTCATCAAACGCGCAGCAGTAGGGTATGCAAAATGACACTCAGTTTATCATACTGCCATTCTTGGCGTTTGATAAATTAAAAACCCCTAGTCAACATGCAAACTACTTTTTAACCCTTGCGCTATGGCATTGAATGCTGGATTGTCGTTGTCCAATATCCAAGTCTCAAACGGTGATATCAATGCCAGATGAATGATATGAGATTTGTTCTCGCTGTCAGGCAAGATTAGGCTCACTACTACCAAACTATCGCGTAGCCATACAGGTATACCTAAGCTCTGATACAGCTTTTTGCCTGACTGCGCTCGACTGTTTAGCGCAGTTTTTACCTTTTGCTGACGACCAAGCGGCGCAATGCTTAAAGCAATAGTATCACTCATATTTATAGGCGACTTATCAAGCACCACCTTTAATTGCCAATGGCACCTTTGATCTTGGCGTACCGTAATGAGTGTTGCTCTATGAGCAGTATGCAGCGGACAGGTTTGCGCAGGTATATCATTGTTGAGCCATGCAAGCCACTGATTGCTTAATCGATATAGCTTTTGACGATAACGACGAATCGTATAAGCTCGCTGGCGTCCTTGCCAAAATAGCTGGGTCTGATGATCAAAATCGGTGCGCTTGGTTAAGTGAATAACGTCATCTACAAGCTGCTTTGACGGCGGTAGCGGCTCATCTAGTGCCAGCCAGTAGTGCATTAATTGACTCAGGCGAGCGCTTGGCAAGGCATTTAATGAGTCGATATCGATAACGCGCTGCACAGGCGGCATTTGTAGTGGTGCAAAAGATGAGGCGGATACTTGTATAAGATCTTGCTTCGCTTGCGCATTAATAATGTCTTTGGCATCCGCTAATAGCTGCGCGCTACGAGCAATATTCTCGGTTGCGTTAGCATTATAGTGTGTGAGCATAGGCAAGACATCGCGGCGCAGACCACTGCGTACATTATCTCCGCTATCATTCGTGGGATCATCGATATAGGGCAACTCCATCCGCTTAGCGTAGGCAGTGATATCACTGCGGCGCACGCTGAGCCAAGGTCGCCATAACACATGTTGCCGCGCGCCTGTCTGTTGCAGGCGAAGGGGCATCATGCCTGCCAGTCCATTGACGCCTGCGCCTTGAATCAAGCGCATCAGTACCGTCTCAGCTTGATCATCGCTATGATGACCGAGGATCAGTACATCACCTTGATTGATATGCGCTAGCATGGCGGTATAACGGGCTTGGCGCGCAGCTTGCTCATCAGCACCGTCCACCTGAGCTTGCAAGATATAACACCGCATTTGCTGCGCGCGCGCCCAATTGGCTACGTGTATCGCCCACTGCGCGCTACCTGCTTGCAAGTTATGATCGACATGCAGTAGCTGCGGCAAAAATGGCACCTTGCCTTGTCTATAAAGCTGCACGCATGCAGCAGCTAACGCTAACGAATCACGGCCACCACTACAGGCCAGCCAAATACGGCGACCGTGCAGGTGCTCATAGTGCTCAGCGGTACTGGCTAGTAGCGCCTGACTGAGCTTTTTATCTACTGGCAGAGTCGATGACAGCGTTCTGATGGGATGATGACGGATAGCAGAGCTATTCATAAAATAATCTTATTAAAATATGGTTTATTGATCTGCTTAACAATAATAAACCTTTAGATATAAAAAAACGTGCCTTTATAGGGACACGTTTATTTTAACAAAATACTAAAGAGTTAAATCGACCTTTTAGGCAGGCAGCATCACCTCAGAATTAAAGGTTTTAAGCTTTTCATAACGTTGCTCACAGCGCACGTCTGCATCCATATCAACAAGCTCATTCAACTGCTCAGTAATCAGCTCCTTTAGCGCGTTCATAACTGGCTGCGGATGGATATGCGCGCCCTCGCCTTCTTCAATAACCGCGTCAATAAGTCCTAGCTGATACAAGTTAATTGCGTTGAGCTTTAGCGCTTCGCTAGCGTCTTTGGCTTTTTCAGCGGTTTTCCATAGGATAGAGGCGCAGCCCTCAGGAGAGATAACTGAGTAGATACTGTTCTGGAGCATATTGACTTTGTCACCAACGCCAATAGCTAGTGCACCACCTGAGCCGCCTTCACCGATAATCGTCACGATAATTGGTACTCTAAGGCTTGAGAATACCGCAATACTCTCAGCGATCGCTTGCGCTTGTCCGCGCTCTTCTGCGCCAATACCAGGATAGGCGCCTTGGGTGTCGACAAAGGTCATCACAGGAATATTAAAGCGCTCAGCCATTTTGACCAGACGGATCACTTTGCGATAGCCTTCAGGATTTGCCATGCCAAAATTATGAGCGATGCGCTCGCGCGTACTACGCCCGCGGTGTTGACCAACTACCATAACCGGCTCGCCATTGAAGCGCGCAAGGCCTCCGACAATCGCCTTGTCATCAGCGAAAGCTCGATCGCCATGAAGTGCGTCAAACTCTGTGAATAATTGATTGACGTAGTCCATAAACAATGGACGTTTGGCATGACGTGCCAGTTGTACGCTATCCCAGACGGTACTCATAGACTTATCCTTTTTGTCATTTTTTCTGTGATGACTGATATGATCTAGGCGCTATTGCAATACAAAGCGCTATTGTTAATTAGGGCATTCAACCACTATCAGCATCATGGCAGTACAGTTGTAAACTCAATAAAAACTATAGTAGCACATCTTATAAGCTATGGCATTAGCACAACTTTACGTTATTGACATTTATAACGTCGTGCTTATCTATCGTTCAAAAGAATAATGACGTTTACAGGTAACGGATTTCTAGCAATTTTATAATGTATAACTTTTCAATGTATAAAAGCGATAAGTCATATTATTTATCCGCTTTAACAATTATCTACTTCAGTGATTATCCACTTCAATGATTATCTACTTCAATAATTATCCGCTTCAACAATGTCAAGCTTGACGCCCCACTTAGCGAATTGATCAGTCTCCGCATAAAGATCGGTAAGCAAAGACGTATAGTGCTCGTTACCATTGGTCACCGTAATTTGCCAGTGATTGCTCTTAATCACCTTGATACTCATTGTCGGCGGAATATATTCGCTGCGACCATGATGGGCTAATACGGCTAACCGAAGCAGCAGGCACAGATACACTAAGGAATCACCGCCAATGCTGCAAGCCTGCTCAAGCGCATCGGATTTAAGCCGCCGCCTGTGGCTAAGTGCCAGCTGCGCCATACGCTTTTGGTCCACTTGTGAGAACCCTGGAATATCTGAATGCTCTAACAAATAGGCACTATGTTTGTGATAACCGCTATGACTAATCGCTAGACCCACCTCATGCAAATAAGCGGCGCGGCGCAATAGGTCAGCGTCATCGGTATTTAATTTTAAATCTTTTGCCACTTGTTCAAAGAGTAGATGGCTGCTCTTGACCACTTGCTTGGCTTGTTTTTTATCGACCGAATAACGCTTGATGAGTGCCAGCACGCTACGATCGCGCACATCTTCACTGCTAAAGCGCCCAAGCATGTCATACATCACCCCTTCTCGCAGCGCGCCATCTGAATAGGTCAACGTCTCAATCCCAAGTACTTTCATAACCGCGCGCAGTACCGCTACCCCTGCTGGGAACACCGCTTTTCGGTGCTCTTTGACGCCTTCTAAGTCAATATCGTCAACGTTACCTATTTTAGTTAACAGCTTTTCAAGCTTTTTGAGACCCTGATACGTCACGCGCTCTTGATCATCAGACCAACCTTTTGATACCAGCACATTACGCACCGCCTTAATCGTGCCGCTTGAGCCGATTACACTGCTCCAGCCCGCTTTTTGGTAGCGACCATTAATCGCCAGCACCTCTTTACGCGCCGCGCCAATAGCTTTGGTAAAGGCGTCTTTGGTGATTTGGCCATCAGCAAAGAACTTTTGAGTGAAGGCGACGCAGCCCATTTGCAAGCTCTCAGTGAGTATCGGCTCAAAACCTTGACCAATGATGAACTCAGTCGAGCCGCCGCCAATATCTATAACCAGACGCTTATCGCTACTGGCATTGGTGTGCGAGACGCCCAAATAGATCAGACGTGCCTCTTCGCGACCAGCGATAATCTCAATAGGTTTGGGCAATATCTCATTAGCACGAGCGATAAAGTCGTTGGCGTTTTTGGCTTGGCGCAGGGCATTGGTCGCAACGATACGCACGCGCGCAGGTGGTACCGCATCAAGACGCGCCACGAACCGACTCAAACAATCCAAACCTCGGCGAGCGGCTGCCGCACTCAATATATTGTGCTCATCTAACCCTGCTGCTAATTGTACCTTTTCAGACATGGAGACTACTTTTCGTACCTCACCATGATCAAGACGAGCAATCGCTAAATGAAAACTGTTGGAGCCGATATCGATAGCAGCCATCAATTCATCTTCGGCAAGCGGCGGATTGGTAAGGTAGTTGTTGGGCATAAAAAGCGGTTACCGTAGGTTGCAGGTTGAATGCCTCAAACAATCAACGAAAAGAGATACAAATAACCTCAAACCCTGATTGTAAGGTATCAAGCGTTATCAATGAGTGCTGTCATTAAAGCATTTATGCCCAATAGGGGCAAGCGCTCGACTGTCCTATATATTCAAGAGCGGATATGAGATTTAGCTATTGCGATGTGCTAGGTTATATCGCAATAACAACGGCTATGTCATAATTAACAATTACTTAGCCTTAATTTTGTTATATGATAATGATCTATCTACACCCTTTATAACGCATAAAAAGACGAGCAAGGACGCTACTATGAACACTCAAACCAAACACACCGTTTTTAGCCGTACAGACCTAGAGACCAACAACAAAATCAGAAACGTCAAACCAACTGAGCAAAGGTTTTATGACTTCTATTTAGAAGAGCATCAAAATATGGCTTGTCGGCGTTTGCATTTTGCGGGCAGTAGTTTTGGTTTATTAGGCTTGGCAAAATCTATCAAAACCCGTTCGCCAAAACCTCTACTCAAAGGGATTGCCGCAGGCTATGGCTGCGCTTGGGTCGGACATTTTTTCTTTGAAAAAAACAAACCTGCCTCGTTTAAATTTCCGCTCAAAAGCTTCGCTAGTGACTTTCGCATGTATGGCGATGTACTACGCGGCAGATTAAGTCTAAAAGATACTAAGTTTGATAAGATCAAACAGCGATAACTCTTTATCCGTCAGCAACTCTTTATTCGTCGGCCCTATTATCCGTCAGCTTTTACCTGACACAAAAAAGCCAGTACGTTTTATCGTACTGGCTTTCTTCTTATGACATTTTAGATCAAAAACTAACCTTTTGCCATCTGAGCAAAGATCTCATCAGCCGCTTTGACCGAAGCATCCAGATCTTCATCACTGTGCTTGATAGACATAAAGCCTGCTTCATAAGCAGAAGGCGCAAGATAAATACCACGATCTAGCATACCGTGAAAGAAAGTATTGAACACGTCCATATCGCACGCAGTCACATCATCAAAATCAAGCGGTGTTGGCGTGTCGGCGTCTTTTACAAAGAACATGCCGAACATGCCGCCAAGCTTATTGGTACGCAGATTGATACCGTGCTTGTCGGCAGAGGCTTGAATACCATCGACTAAATGGTCGACTTTGGCAGAGAGCTCCTCATAGAAGCCATCAACAGTTAAGTCCTCAAACATCGCGATACCTGCCCGCATGGCAAGCGGGTTGCCTGACAATGTACCCGCTTGATAGACGCCGCCCATCGGTGCGATACATTCCATAATCTCTTGCTTACCGCCAAAAGCGCCAACCGGCAGGCCTGCCCCAATGATTTTACCAAAGCAAGTCAAATCAGGCTGAATGCCAAAATGCGCTTGCGCGCCGCCAAGTCCAACGCGAAAGCCCGTCATCACTTCATCAAAGATCAGAACCGCACCATGCGCTGTGCACTGCTCGCGCAGGGTATCGTGAAAACTCTGCTCTGGGATGACCATGTTCATGTTACCGGCGATGGGTTCCACGATAACGCAAGCAATCTCGTCGCCCCATTTCTCAAAGCACTCTTTGATCGCATCTGGGTTATTAAAGGGAATGGTAATGGTATGCTTAGCAAAATCAGCGGGCACGCCTTTGGAGGTGGGCTCACCGATATCGAGCATGCCAGAGCCTGCCTTGACTAGCAGACTATCTGAGTGCCCATGATAGCAGCCTTCGAACTTGACGATTTTGTCGCGTCCTGTATAGCCGCGCGCTAGGCGAATAGCACTCATCGTCGCCTCAGTACCTGAGCTGGTCATGCGTATCATCTCAACGCTTGGTACGATCTCGCATATTTTGTCGGCGACAGTCGTTTCAAACGGCGTTGGTGTACCAAAGCTGAGACCATCGTCGGCAGCTTTTTTGACGGCATCGATTACTTTTGGGTGGGCATGCCCCAAAATCATTGGCCCCCAAGAGCCGATGTAATCGATATAGGCGTTGTCTTCGGTATCATAGATTTTGCTGCCCTTGGCACGGTGCATAAATACAGGCGTACCACCGACCCCAGCAAAGGCGCGAACGGGTGAATTGACCCCACCTGGAATGTGCTTGCGGGCTTGGGCAAAGAGTTGTTCGTTTTTAGTGCTCATAATGTACCTTTATTTTGTTTTACTTTTAAATTCAAAGTGAGTTCTACACTCATGATTTGAGTATTTGCTTATAAAATTACGTTGTAAAAAAGACTCTTATTAATTTTGTAACAACATAAGTTTGATAGCGCTAGCCGTTTACGCTTTTTTGACCACTGATGATTTAAGCTTCATCTGTCCAAAGCCGTCTAATTTGCAGTCGATATCATGACCATCTACAGGATCATCAAGCAGGCGAATGCTCTTGGCTTTGGTGCCGACTTTGATAACTATCGACGAGCCTTTTACCTTTAGATCTTTGATGACGGTGACCGCATCCCCATCTTGCAACGCATTACCTACCGCATCACGTACGATGCCATCCTCTTGCGTTTTTGTGTCAGCCGCATCACTCTCAGCTGCCGTCCATTCATGAGCGCACATCGGGCATACAAGCAGCGCGCCATCTTCATAAGTGTAATCAGCCGCGCATTTGGGACAATTAGGTAAGCTCATAGCAGTCTCGCAGCTCGTTATTAATAGAGTATTTTATGGCCCTCATTGTAGCGCAAATCCACTATTTTAACCAATGAGTCAGGTTACGATAAGATGTATTACTAAATCGTTACGATAAGTGAGACATCTCTTTTGTGCTCACTTTTTGTGCTACTCTCCATATTAAGCTGTCATTTAGCTCCCCACACAATTAACCTCTAACTAAATTGATAAACATACCGTTTGTATTAGGAATAACAACAATGACTGACTCTCACTTACCGCAGTTTTCTCAGATCACCATCGAAGGCGAGGATGCCGAAAAGTTCTTGCAAGGTCAAATTACTATTGATGTGACCAAGCTTGGGTTAAGCTATCAGCCAACTGCACTTAGCAATCTAAAAGGCCGTATCGAGTTTGGCTTATGGATCAAAAAGCAAGACGAGAAGCAGTACGATGTAGTGATTAGTACTGATTGCGTCGACGCTTTGCTGGCACATTTAAACAAATTTGGTGCGTTCTCCAAGTTTACAACCAGCGCACCTGTCACGATTTACCCTTGTGTACTTGATCATGAGCCGACCTTCAGCCATAGCTCAGATAACGCTGACGGACAACAATGGGCGGCGATAAGTATTGCTACGGGTAACTATTGGATAGTGGCTAAGACGCAAGGTGAGTTTCAACCGCAAGAATTGCGCTTGCATCAGCGCGGCGGTATGGACTACGACAAAGGCTGTTATCTAGGACAAGAAGTGATCGCTCGTATTTATTTTAAAGCGGCGCCAAAAGCATTTTTGCACCGAGTTAAAGGCTCAGGTGAGACGCCTTTGGCAGGTGAGAAGTTGGGTAAAATACAAGTGGTCAATGCCATATCTACCGATACAGGGTTTGAGGCTTTAGTAGTGGCACGTCCTGAAGCTTTGGGTGATAGTGAGATGCGTGTTCTTGATCTGCCAGAGGCGCTACAAGCTGACGTGGCCCGACCTCAATGATACAACTTTAATCATCAATATAAATAAAAAAAGGTACTAACTAAAGGGAGGCTTATGACGCACATCGCGGTACTAGGAGCAGGCGTAGTCGGTATTACTACCGCATGGTACCTACGTCAAGCCGGCTTCGATGTGACAGTTATCGAGCGCGAATCAGCGCCTGGTATACAGACTTTATTTGCAAGTGGCGCTTTATCAGTAGGGGGTATGAATCCGTGGGCTAACCCTAAAACCCCACTTGCCACCCTTAAAGGATTTTTTCGAGAAGATGCGCCGCTCTTGTATCACCTGCGCGCTGATAAATCACAGCGCCAATGGGCACTACAGTTTTTGCGTGAGCGCCGCGCTGAGCAAGCAGATGCCAATTTGGCTCAAATGGTGCGCTTAGGACTCTACTCGCAAACCGCCTTAAAACAGTTGCGCATAGATACTGATCTCAGCTATGAGCACAAAACTCGCGGCGTCATGCATTTTTATACTCATCAGGCGTATTTTGAAGCAGCGGCTGAGCCAACTAAACGGCTACAAGAATTAAGCTGTGAGCGCCGCTTTATCGATATTAATAATGCGGCAAGTTTGGAGCCTGCGCTATACCCTGTTGCTCATAGGCTCGTTGGTGCAACCTTTACGAGCTGCGATGAGTCAGGCAATCCGTACCTGTTCACTCAGCGCTTGACTGAAAAGTGCATACTTGCAGGGGTGCGCTTTTTGTATAACACTGAGGTTGTCGCCATCAGCATGGATGACGATACGAGCAAATCTCGTGTCCACAGCATTACTATCCGTCCCATCGATGAAAACGCGCAAACCTTTAGCGCGGACAGTTATGTATTAGCGCTTGGTCACGATAGCATGGCGCTTGTCAAACCTTTAGACATTCATCTACCTATTTTCGCTGCAAAGAGCTACTCTGCAACTTACAAGGTCAATCCGCGCGCGCCGCATTTAGCGCCTTTTATCAGCCTTATTGATGATGAGTACAAGCTCATCATATCGCGAATGGGTGATAAACTACGAGTGACCAGCGCTATCGAATTTAGTGGTCATAGTTTGCCGCTCAATTTAGCGCAATGTGAGGCGATTACTGATCGTATTCAGCATCTATTCCCCAAAGGCATTATCGCCAATTCGGCTAAGTACTGGGCGGGCATTCATCCGATGACCCCATCAAGTGTGCCGTTAATTGGGCGCGCGCACGCAGGCTCTGTAAGGCGTGGTAGTCAAAACAGTGAGGCGACTTTTGAAAATTTATGGCTCAATACAGGACATGGTACGTTAGGCTGGACCTTTGCTTGCGGCTCCGCCAAGGCACTAAGTTTGCTGATACAAGATAGAGTACCCGACATCGATTTTAACTTTGTCGGTATCTCACACTCTTAAAAAATAGAAAATCAGACATTAAAAAGGGCGCTTACGGTTAAGCGCCCTTTTTGCATTTTTATGAGAGCATCGAAGCTTCACTTTCTGCTTCTACTTGATCTTTAACTGCAATAGCCTCTAGTTTCACAGGGACGCCGTTGACCGCCGCATTACCGCACAGCTCATCGATCAAAGTATCATCGGTCAAATCGTTGACGCTGACCCCAGCATGCGCTTGGGCGATTTTTTGCTTAACGCCACTGCGGCCGTGACCCCAGCCGTGCGGAATACTCACTACTCCTGCCATCAGCTCATCAGTGACTTCAGCGCTGATCGTTACTTGACCGACGCGCGAGGTGACTTCTACGTCTTGCCCATCCTCAATACCATACTCGCGTGCCGTATCAGGATGCAGCATCAATGTGCAGCGCGGTTTGCCTTTGACCAAACGCTGACTATTATGTAGCCAAGAGTTGTTACTACGCACATGACGGCGACCGATCAGCAAAATTTGCTCGTCATCGTAATTTGCCATCATCTCCTGCACTCGCGCCAGATCTGCTTGATAAAAATCAACATTGAGAGCAATCTGTTTGTCTTTATGCTTAATCGCTTGCGGTAGCATACGTTTGAGTGGTCCTAGATCCATGCCATGAGGGTTTTTCTTAAGCTTGCCTAGTGTCATACCTTGATAAGGTCCGCGGCGCAGCCCTTGATCAAGGACGAACTTGGGCCCTAGTCGCGCGGTGAGCTCACGCTCTACTCGGGTTGCTAGAGCAGGTTTTTTGTCCAAGCGCTTGGCAAGCTCTAGATATATCTGCCAGTCGTGCCTAGCATCTTTGTGCTTGGTAAACAGTGCGGGTGAGTATTTGGCGACATTATGCACTGCAAAGCCATTAAAGGTCACATCATAATGCTCGCGCTCTAGCGGCGAAGCTGGCGGCAATATAATGTTGGCATGGCGACTGGTTTCGGTCACAAAATAATCGATGGCGACCATAAAGTCCAATTGCGCCAAGGCCTCATCTAACTTCTCACCATTTGGGGTACTGAGCACCGGATTACCCGCCACACACATAAAGGCCTTGAGCTGCCCCTCGCCTGTCACTAGCATCTCATCTGCCATAGCGACGACTGGGTAATCGCCGTTAAAATCAGGCAGATTGCTCACGCGCGTATGACGTTTACCCAGATACCCTGGGCCTGAATTATTGACCAAATCAACCGCAGGATTAGGGAACATCAAGCCGCCTACTTCATCCAAGCGTCCAGTGACGATATTGATGATCATAATCAGATACTGACATAGCAGACCAAACTCTTGCACTGAGACGCCCATACGCCCATAGCAGACTGAGCTGTCCGCCTCGCAAAACTCAGTGACCAAACGTTTAATCTCATGCGCACTTATACCCGTGATACTCGCCACCGACTCAGCGCTATAGTCTTTGGCAAAGTCTGCCATACGCTCAATCTCTGGCGTCAAAGCAATTGCCTTGTTGTTTTTGGCACGTGCTTTGTCCGCGTAGCCTTGGATATAGATCTCGTTGAGCATAGCGAGCAGCAACAGAACGTCAGTGGCTGGACGGATAAAATGGTGCTCACTTGCCAGCTCAGCCGTCTCTGTACGTCTAGGGTCAATGACCACTACTTTGCCACCGCGTGCTTTGATATCTTTGATCTTTTGACGCATATTTGGCGCGGTCATAATACTGCCGTTGGAGGCTAGTGGATTGCCGCCGATAATCAGCATGTGCTGGGTACTGTTGACATCAGGCACTGGGATACGCAGCATATGCCCAAACAGATGCATGCTGACGATATGGTGCGGCAGCTGATCGATTGAGGTCGCAGAGAAGCGGCTACGGGTCTTTATACTATTAAGCAGGTGCTTGACGGTGAGCATACCGCCCATGTTATGCACGTTTGGATTACCCAGATAGATACCAAGGGCGTTTTTGCCGTACTTGCTCTGTACGTCGCTGATACCAGCGGCAACTTTATCTAATGCCTCCGGCCAGCTGATTTTTTTCCAGCCGCTCGCAGTACGTTCTACCGGATGACGCAGGCGATCAGGGTCTTCGTGCAAATCTTGCAGTGCTGTCGCTTTGGGACAGATATAGCCTTTAGAGAAAGGATCATCTTTGTCGCCTTTGATGGACAATACCTTGTTGCCATCGTGTTTGATGACAATGCCGCACATGGCTTCGCACAAAGTACAGGTTCTAAGATGCGTTTTTTCGTTGGCTTTATTTTGCTGCGTTTTACTTTTCGTCGCCATAATCATACTTCCTTGTACTTTAAAATAGACATTCCATTTTGGGGTCGTTCTTATTAGCTAACAGTTGACTGCACTCAAACTATCTATAAGAGTCGCTTAAAAAGTCAGTCTACAACGTAATATCTTACTTGTCTGTTTTTTCTCATCATATTAGGACGTGTTGAACATTCACAAATACGCACTGACAGAGACTATTTTTTAGGCGGTTCGCAGTTAAACATAGTAAGTTTAGTTATTCTAAGCATCTATTTTTAACCATGAAGCGTCAAAAAAGAGTCCTGTCCCCAGCTATTTATAAAGAGGGGCTGATGCTAAAATCGCTCTATTCGTTGTAAAAATCTAGCCAATACATCAGTATTACCTGCAATTTTTACTTAGACTAGAACAATTTTAGCTATCAGCAGTGCCATGGTTGAATGTTCAACACGCCCTAATAAATTGATATATAAAACAAGAAATTACCCGTCATTATCCTTAAGTTACACTACCAACATTCCTTATACAGACAAAACAGTCGTCAATTTATATAGTGATGACAGTAGTTGAGTATTTAAATATTTCGATAACTAAACTACTAAAAACATTTATAAGGAAGTGGTGGCACAGACCACTATACCAATAACTAAAAGGAGCACCACAATGAACGAACATACTCTAAAAGGTGACTGGAATCAGATGAAAGGCTCGGTCAAACAAAAATGGGCGGACTTGACAGACGATGATCTCATGCATGTAGAAGGTAGCCGTGACAAGCTCGTTGGCCGCGTGCAAGAGCGTTACGGACATAGTAAAGAAGACGCCGAGCGTGAAGTTGATGATTGGCGCCGCGAGCACAAATACTAAGTCATAAGTTAAATACTTAAACATAAAAACCGCATTGAGATTCAATGCGGTTTTTTTGTACTCTCATCGCTCAAAATCAAGTCAAACACCAGACACGATAAAACCGCATAGCAAATCACTGTTATGCGGTTTTATCGTTGACTATCCGTGTCACCTGTTACGACTTTCTTCACTACATCCGTGTAGCCTATGTCGTAGCAGTTGGGCATCTTGCCCATTACATTGTACCTTTGGCATTACTACCATCAACATAGGGTTGTGTACCTACCTCTATTATTTTTGTCATCCTGACGCTAATAATAGACTCATCATCCTTGATACGGTCAACTCAATCCGTGAGTCACATTCCCTGATGCTGTGGATATATAATGCCAAATTGTTATCATATTGTTAAGAGGTGTTAACGTCATTGCTTGTAAGCATATGCTTACAAGGTGACTTTTACTGGCAAAAAAATAAAACTTACCTCTTATAAAATATTATAAAAAACAATAATTTACCTATTTTCACTTAGATTAACAAGGGTAATGCTAACCCATCGCATTAGCACTTATTTTGAACATATTATTAAGGCGGTTTACATTTTATTAACAGTAACGACATCTGCTATCAAGTTATGCGCTCTATGCTAAAAATGTAAGAAGATATTTCATAGCCGTACTTCTAATAATGACTCTAACATCTATAAAAATGATAACTTTACTTGGAGTAATCTCATGGTAGCTGTCCCAAGCACAATCATCAAATCAGGCCTTATCGCTGCAGTATCAGCCGTTATATTAGGTGGAGCGGTCGGCTGTACAGTGACATCTGGCTACGACAATCAGCCTATCTATCGTGATAACAGCGTTAATCGCGCAAGCCAACAGCTCAGGCAAGATTTGCGCCGCAGCGGCTACACTGTCATGGATATCAAACGTGACAATTACCGTGGTCGTCAAGTGTTAGTTGCCTATGCCAAAAAAAATAACCAGTTCTATGATTTTATCTATAGCTACCCTGATTTAAAGCGCTTAAGCGTTAACAAAAGAGATGTCAAAGACAATTGGAAGAATGATAAAAATAAGTCTGACAACAATCGCTATAAAAACAAGAACAAAAATAAAGGCAAAAAATATAAGAACAATAAAGACGATAGACTACAACAAGAAGCCCGTTACCCTGCTATCAAGCAGCGCGCTATACGCAAGGTGCGCGCTATGGGCTACCGTGTGACAGACATCGACTTTGAGAGTAAAAAAAATCGTGGTGTTTTTGAGATTGAAGCGCGGCGCGGCGGGCAAGATTATGAGATTGAGCTGAGCTATCCAAATTTAGACGTCATCAAATTGAAAAAGGACTAAATGAACAAAGACAATGTACTGCAGTTGTAACGCTTGCTCGCTTTGGTCAAACAAACTTTAATGTTTGTTTGACCTTTTTTTGTCGATCAAAAATCAAGCACTGCTATAACATCATAGGCAGGGGTCTCATAAGGGTGCGCTGATTTTAGAGCATTGATAACCTCATCAATCACTTTTTTGTCAACGACCATCTCAACTCGCCACTCCTCAACCTGAGCCAAGTTATCGTGCGCGCCTATATGCGGATCACTACCTGCTAGCGGCATAAACTGCCCTACTCCCTTAACTTGCCAGCAGCACTGCTCATAGTTGCCAATACGACCAGCACCTGCCGCAAATAGTGCAGCTTTGACGCTCTCAAGCGCCTCTTTGGGAATAAAAACGGTGAGCTTATACATAAGCGTTTCTCCTTTAAGCTATTATTTTATAGCAGCTTTGGTGAATACTACTTTTTAGACAATGAGGGGTGATCGGTCCAGACATAACGCAGCAGCCAATCTTTGGCCTCTCCAGCATAATCAATGCCAATACGCGGGCGCAGTGAGACTGGCGGCGCGCAACCATCGTCCTCAATCCAAACCGCTGAATTAGGATCGATAGGCTTATCATACAGCGACTTATCAATCTGCAAACGCTTAGTCAGCTTACCAGGACCTGCAAATTGCTTGGGATGAGTGAGCTGCTTGTCAGCGCTAAGTGTTTGCTCATCAGCCAGTCGGTCACTCTCAGCACTCAAAAACCCTGCCCGAATAAGCACCGATTCAGGAGAGTTAGCAGCCCCTGTGACTAGGTTGAGCATAAGATGCACGCCGTAGGTCAGATAGACATAAAAGACGCCACCTGATTGATACATGAGCTTGGCTCGATCTTTTTTGATGTGAGCGGCGACTGAACCATCAGCCTCGCCAATATAGCCTTCTGTCTCTGAGATACGCATGCGCAAGGTTTTTTGCGTGCCATCGCTGTCTACTAGAGTGCGGCATAGCACTTTGCCGATCAGATCAGCGGCGACGACGCAGGTCGGGCGAGTAAACCATAGAGGCGGTAAAACTTTGGATGTTGTAGTTTTTAGCATAAAGGCAAACCTTTTACTGACGCAGGTGAGCTTTATTATAAAAATATCCTAATACGTTTATCGTGCCTATTTGATAAGGATTGCGTAAGTTTTTGCATAAAAAAACTGAGCACATGGCCCAGTTTATCCGTATAACCTATGGCGTCTAGCTTACAGTGCTGGCACTCCAATACGCTTAGCGACCTCTTCATAGCCTTCGATGACATCACCTAACGATTGACGGAAGCGATCTTTATCGAGCTTTTTCTTGGTCGCTTTATCCCAGATGCGGCAGCCATCTGGTGAGAACTCATCACCTAAGACGATACGGTCATGGAACACGCCAAATTCTAACTTAAAATCAACGAGCATCAAGTCGCCATCATCAAATAACCCTTTGAGTACCTCATTAACTTTATACGTAAGCTCCTTCATTGCAGCTAGCTGCGCATCAGACGCCCAGCCAAGAGATACTGACAGCGACTCATTGACCATCGGATCGCCCAACGCGTCGTCTTTATAAAACAGCTCGTAAGTTGGTGGATTGAGCGCTTGGCCTTCTTCAACACCCAAACGGCGCACTAGGCTGCCTGCAGCAAAGTTACGCACCACGCACTCGACTGGTATCATATCTAGGCGCTTAACCAATACTTCGTTATCCGATAATTGCTCTTTAAAATGAGTCTCAATACCTGCCTCATCAAGCTTTTGCATAATAAAAGCGTTAAAACGGTTATTTACTGCGCCCTTACGTGCCAACTGCTCTATACGCTCACCATCAAAGGCTGAGGTATCATCACGAAAATGCAGGATCAGTAGATCACTATCATCAGTTTCATATACAGATTTGGCTTTGCCTTTATAGAGCAGTTGTTGCTTTTGCATGATTAGGTTTCCTATTCGTTCACGCTTAAAGTAGTAATACGAGCAGCTTTTTGTCGATGTCTAAAGGATTTATACTCTTGTTAGATACTGACAAAAACCGTATAAAAAAATTATTGTGGCACGACAGCGACAGTACGCTCAGGCTTTGGCAATTGATACTGCTTGCCTGCTTCGTTCTCTAAAGTTAACGTATTTACGCCCGCTCTAGGAGTCGGATATAAAGGTATAAAAGCTGCAGTGTTTTGAGCTACTGGTAGCTCCAATGGCGCAAGCTTTTGGCTATCTTGATACTCTAAGCTACCGTTGTCTCGTTGTGACAACCAGCCTTTGGCAGTTTGACAGCCGCTGAGTACCACGGTACTACCTAGCACTAGCGCCAATAAAGCGGCAAGAGGTTTTGAAGTCGTAAATGATGTCTTCATCATAGTATCTCTGTTGTAAGGTCTGTTGTATTTGATAAAGGCTTAAATCAAGTTAGCCTGTACCAAAGCTTTATCAATAGTTGCGTGATGCTGGTCTGCAAGCCACACTAGCGGCAAGCGAATGCCTTTTTCTATCATGCCCATTTTGTGCAGGGCATACTTGGCAGGAATAGGGCTTGACTCAATAAATAGGTCGCGGTGCAAGTGCTTGACCACATCATGCGTAGCAGTCGCCGACTCAAAATCACCGCGCAGTGCCGCACTAAAGGTTTCGCTCATGGCTTTTGGCGCGACATTGGCGGTAACTGAGATATTACCTTTGGCGCCCATGTGCATGAGATCAAGCGCTGTGCCATCATCGCCAGATAACACCACCAAGCGCGAACCAACGGTTTTTATGAGCTGCTCGCCGCGACCGACCGAGCCTGTCGCATCCTTAATGGCAACGATATTATCGATATCGGCTAAGCGCTCGACAGTCTCCTGACTGATATCAACGACAGTACGCCCAGGAACATTGTAGAGCATTTGCGGCATGTCGACCGCCTCAGCGATAGCCTTATAATGCTGATACAAACCCTCTTGCGGCGGCTTATTGTAATAAGGCGCAACTAAAAGCGCACAGTCTGCGCCCGCATCTTTGGCATCTTGCGTTAATTTGATGGCTTCCATAGTATTGTTCGCGCCCGTACCTGCTATGACAGGGACGCGGCCTTTGACATGCTGCACAAAATAGCGGATAACTTCGCTGTGCTCTTGCATAGACAAAGTGGCCGACTCGCCTGTAGTACCTACCGCAACCAAGCAATGCGTGCCCTGCTCAATCTGCCAGTCTATAAGCGCGGCCAGACGTTTATAATCTACCTGACCACCGGGCATCATAGGCGTGACTAAGGCGACCATGGAACCTTGTAATCGGGTTTTCATATCGTCGTATGCTGTACTCATAACTGCGCCTTTGTATAGTATTTTAGCTTAAGTATTTTAGCTTGAGTGTTTTAGCAGCACCAAAGCTGCTGTATTAGCGAAAACAGGGCGTTAAGTGGCTCGCCTTGTTCGATTATTTATCATCATAAATGAGCGCTAGTGTAGCATATTTTGATTTGCCTACCATCTCTCAATTGCCACTAGGCTACGCAAAAGTAAAGGGTCAATTACTCGATACGCAGTCCGATAATGGCAGGAATACCTTGACGAATAACTTCAATGGTGACCACGCCACTTTTGGGCAATGAGGACAAGGCATCGGTAAAGTCTGTCACATTGGCAATAGATTTTTGATGCAAGTTGGTGACCATATCACCCGCCATAAGACCTGAACGCGCAGCAAGTCCTGTAGGATCGATAGCAGTGACGATAATACCTGCTTTATCGTTTGATTTGAGCTCTGCCTGCTCATCTGGCGTCAAATTGCGCAGGCGCAGACCTAGGCGTATCTCGTTATCTTGCCCATCTCGACTCTGCGCTTGTACATCGCTTGGCGCTAGGCTAAAGGTGCCATTTACCATCAGCGGTTTGCCATCGCGCTGTATTTGCGCGGCAAAGGTCTCATTAGGACGCGCGCGATTGATCATATTGAGCAGATCTGAGGCGCGCATAATATCAGTATCGTTGAACTTTAATATAATATCGCCCGTCTTGAGTCCCGCTTTTTGTGCAGGAGAATCAGGAGATATACGAGTCAGTAGCGCCCCTTGTGGCCGAGATAGGTTATACGCCTCTGCCAAGTTACGATCGATATCTTGCGGGTAGATACCCAAATAAGCCCTTGCCACCTCGCCATTTAGTTTGAGCTGCTCATAGATATCCATCGCCGCATCCATAGGAATCGAGAACGACAGCCCCATGTAGCCGCCCGTACCGCTAAAGATACGTGAGTTGATCCCAACGACCTCGCCGCGCTGATTAAATAGCGGCCCGCCCGAGTTACCTGGATTGAGTGCTACATCCGTTTGAATAAACGGCACGCTGGTCTCACGCGAAAAGCTACGTGATTTGGCACTAACGATACCTGCCGAAGCTGAATAATCAAAGCCAAAGGGCGAGCCAATAGCTAGTACCGGCTCTCCTACCCTGATAGTGTTGGAGTCGCCAATAGGTAATGCTGGGAACCGCGTACCTGCTACTTTGAGTACCGCTACATCCGAACGCTCATCACTACCGACAAGTGTAGCGTCAAGCTCAGTACGATCATTAAGGGTCACTGTTATCTTGTCCGCGCCCTCGACCACATGGTGGTTGGTGAGCATATAGCCATCAGCGCTGATAAAAAAGGCGGTGCCATAAGCATGCTCTATAGCTGGGGTGGCAGGCCTATTCGGCAGGCGCACGCGATCGCCAAAGAATTGACGCAGCAGCTCAGCGGTCTGTGCTTGTGCCAGCTCAGCTTCGCTGACTGTCTTGGTGACGTTCACGCGTGCAACCCCTGGCGTCACTTGTTGTACCAAGTCAGAAAAATCAGCCGTAGTCACTGCTGCATGAGCATCCGCTATCGCTGCCACATTGATGCCCGTCAATACCGTCATACTCATAGCCAGCGCTAGAGTAGTACGCGGTAGCCAGTGCTTACGACGTGATTGGGGCGCGGCGCTAAAGGTTTGAGCAGATGGTGACAAAGTTGTGATAGGCATGAGAGACTCCTGATAGATGGTTTTTTATAGTTGTTGTAAGACTGTTTTATAAGTTATTGCTTAAAAGTTATAGTCCAAAAAACCACAGCTCAAAGGTGCAAATAAGCGATGGCGCATGGCAGTATAGTATTGTTTTACTTTATAACATGTTTAGATAGCAGGCAATAATAGCGCGTAAAAGACGCTCAACATAAAAAAAATAAAATCATGATATGATAACAAACCCAAGAATTTACTTAGCGAGCTAATACTAGTCAATGTCCACTATCAATCATAGGCGTTTGACTATTATTGACTTTGTTTATTATTTTTTCCGTATCGGCTTGTATCTACTTGTGACAGGCAGTTTTTTGTCTTTATGACTATAGCATTTAAGGTTATCTGTAACCTCACTCAAATGTTGACTGTGATAAGACAAGATTATAAAAGGATTAATTTATGGATACCGCCCTATTGTTATCTGGCGTGGTTGGGCTTGGCATCGCCGCCCAATGGTTAGCTTGGTATCTCAAGCAGCCGTCCATTTTGTTTTTATTATTGATAGGTATTATCGTAGGTCCCGTATTAGGCTACTTTGATCCTGATTTGGTACTAGGCGAGCTGATGTTCCCTTTTATCTCATTGGGCGTCGCTATCATCTTATTTGAAGGCTCTTTGACCTTAGAGTTTGATGAGATCAAGCAACATGGATCGGTGGTGCAGCTACTAGTCTCGGTCGGCGTGGTCATCACTATCGCCATCGTTGCGCTCTCAACTTATCTGTTGTTCGATGTTGACCCTTTGATTGCGCTACTGTTTGGTGCACTGGTCTGCGTGACAGGGCCAACGGTTATTATGCCGCTACTGCGCAGCGTACGCCCGAACAAGACTATCTCCAATATCCTTAAATGGGAAGGGATTATCATCGACCCTATCGGTGCAATCGCCGTGGTATTGGTGTACGAGTACATCATCTCAGGTGGTGAGGCTAGTAGTATATTACTATTTGCTAAAATCGTCGTTTTAGCGACAGCGATCGGTATGGCAGGCGCTTGGCTATTAGCCTTTTTGATGCGTCGCCATATGATTCCTGAGTTTTTGCGTAATGTCTTTACTCTGGCCTACGTATTATTACTATTTTCAATCTCAAACCATATAGAGCACGAGTCTGGACTCTTGACCGTGACGGTGCTGGGCGTGGCCTTAGCCAATTGGCCCAAGTTCCCACGCGATACGATTTTGGAATTTAATGAGTCGTTGACCGTCCTGCTTATCTCAGTGTTGTTTATTATTTTGGCGGCGCGTGTCGAGCTGGCAAGTTTGCTTAGCGTCGGTTTTGCAGGATTAGTGCTACTCGCTATTGTGATGTTTATCGCGCGTCCCTTATCCGTTTGGGCATCCTCTATCGGCTCTAATCTTAAAACCAATGAAAAGCTGATGATCAGCTGGATTGGGCCGCGTGGTATCGTTGCCGCGGCTATCTCATCCCTGTTTGCTATTCGCCTGCAAGAGTATGATATTCAAGGTGTCGAGCTGCTCGTACCACTGGTATTTATGGTCATTATCGGTACGGTGATGATTCAGGGTCTTGGCGCAAAACTGGTCGGCAATCTACTTGGTGTACGCGAGCCTGAGACCAACGGTATTTTGGTCGTCGGCTCAAACCCGGTGGCGCTGCTCGTCGCTACTTCCTTAAAGGATCAAGGTTTTGATGTTATCGTCGCGCACAACAACTATACCAACATTGCCAAAGCACGTATGAGCGGTCTACGCACCTACTTTGGTAATCCTATCTCAGACCACGCCGACAATCATTTAGACCTTATCGGTATCGGTCACTTATTCGCTATGAGTATGGACAAAGAGATGAACACGCTGTCGGAGATTCACTATCGTCACGAGTTTGGCGAGCGTAAACTTTATCGTCTCAAATTTAGTGATGAAAAAACCAAAAGCGAGCGCGATGATAAGCAATCTAACTTTAAATCGCAGTGGCTATTTGGCAAAGATGTCACTTACACCAAGCTTGCCAGCATGATATCCAAAAAAGCGCGCATCAAGATTACCAATATCACAGACAGCTATAGCTTTGAGCAGTATAGAGCGGACAACAAACAGTTCGTGCCGCTATATACGATAGACAAAGAGGGTAAGCTGAGCGTCATTACCGACAAGTTCGACGGTGTGGTAGCACGCGATCGCAAGCTTATCGCCTTGGTCGTTGATGATGAGGTACAACCAAAAGAAGTCGATGTGACCGCCAAGCAAATACAAGCGCGCGCGGACGCTGATGCCAAGTTTGAGGCTGACTACAAAGCGCCTGAAAAACGCAAAGAAAAAGAGCTGATCGCTGACGTCAGTGACGAGCCACTCATTGAGGAGGCACCTGCTAACAAGAACACAGCAGAGGCTAAAGTGATAGATCCTGAGCCGATTGCCAAAAAAGAGCCTGTCAATACGGGTAAAGGCGTCATGACAGATAACTCAGCACAGCTATCAAAAGACAAAACGATGAGTAGTAGCAATGCCAATGGTAGCGGTGCAGCACCTAGAACTAAGAGCGGTGATTTAGACCCTAATCGCCTGCCAGATACGGATGATGTCATAGATAACAAGGCAGATAAGTAACCGCGTTATCTGTTGTCTATATTCTTACGTAAAAAAGCCCCAGTTCTCTATGAGTGCTGGGGCTTTGCTTTAATTGTTTATAGGTTAAAGAGCATGCTAGGTAATACTGAACCTATCCTCAACCGCCTGCCATACCCGCGCGCCAACCTCATCGCTAGTACCAGAGGCATCAATACGGCAAATACGCTCAGGATAGGCCGCCGCCAACGCCTCAAACCCCTTGTATACCCGAGTAAAAAACTCAGTCGCCTGCTGCTCAAACCTATCGGCAGTGCTGCGCTTACCTGCGCGCGCCATGCCCTCATGCACTGGTAAATCCAGCCATAACGTCAGCTCAGGCAAGCGCGGGACAAACTGCTCGCTAAGCTGCTCTATTTTTGCGCGCATAAGCGGCTCACCATGAGCGCGGCCATAGCCTTGATAGGCCATCGTCGAGTCGACAAAGCGATCGCAAATGACCCAAGTACCGCGTGCCAGCGCTGGCATAATCACATACTGAACGTGATCGCAGCGCGCGGCAAATAGCAGTAGCAGCTCGGTGTCGTCATTGATATCGGTAGCAGGGTCGAGCAGTATGGCGCGCAGACGCTCAGCGAATGGACTACCGCCCGGCTCACGCGTGCGCAAGTAGTCAATACCCGCTGCTTGCAAGCGCGTACACAACTGCTCAATTGCGGTAGTCTTGCCGACGCCTTCGGTGCCCTCAAAGCTAATAAAGCGCCCTTGAGCGGACGCGGCTTGAGTAGAGATCATTGCTGATACTGGCATTGGGTAGCCTTATTGATAAAATCTGTAACGAATTTTAGAATAAATTGAACGATTGGATCAGCGCTAGCTAGATCAATGACACCAGCAAGCGCTTATATTTATTCAGGCGGCGTTTGTGATTTTTTCTCCCGCATGACTTTGAGGTACTCTTGTACCGCGCGGTTATGATCCGCCAAATTATCGGTAAATTTGTGCCCGCCCGTTCCTGTTGCCACAAAGTACAAGGCGTCACTCTCTGCTGGGTGCAAAGTGGCCTCGATGGAAGCTGGCGACGGTAAGGAGATGGGCGTTGGCGGTAGACCATCAATCTGATAGGTATTGTAGCTGGTGGTTTCATCGATATCGGCGCGGCGAATATTGCCATCATAACGGCTACCCATACCATAGATAATGGTTGGATCCGTTTGCATGCGCATGCCTTTTTTAAAGCGGTTATTAAACACCGCTGACACTAGTGGACGCTCATCAGCAACGCTGGTTTCTTTTTCGATAATGGAGGCCATAATAAGCGCCTGATACGGCGTCTCATAAGGCAAATCTGGCGCGCGATTCTCCCACGCTTTGGTCAGGGCTTGTTGCTGGCGCTTGTACAGATCGGTGAGCACCTGCGTGTCCGTTGCACCCTCGCCGTAGTAATAGGTATCTGGGGTGAACCAACCCTCCAAGTTATAGCTGACGATAGGATCATTACTACCCGTTACCGAATCTGGCAGGATACCGACCAAATCTAGCGCCTCAGCGATGCTCTGATTGTCCGCGTCTGCTGTGAGTACTTCTTTTTTGATGCCTGAATTGTCACGTAAATTCTGATACAGATCGTTTGCCGTTTTGCCTTCGATAACTTGTACTTTGACCATCGCCACTTTGGCGCCTTGCTCTAGTACGTGCAACACTTCTGCCATCGTTGGGTTCTCAGGGAGCTGATAAATCCCTGCATGCAAAGGGGCGTCGACTTGCGATTTGATATACAGCTTGCCAATCGTCGCTGAGAATAGCGGAATCTGCTGCTGCCACTGCGGCAACAATCCATAATAAGTATCGCCTTGCTCAACTGTGACTTTTTGCGCGGGCTGGTCAAGTCGCCCAAACAAGGTTTGGTAGACCATAACGAGTAAAAACGCTGCGATAAGTCCAAGGACGAGCAATATCTGATAGCCACGCTGCATAAAGAACGAGGGATTATCTTTTTTGTATTTACGCGGTTTGGTTTGGCCACTGATTAAGGACACATCAGTGATAGGTGCTTTGTCCTGCATATCGTCATGTAGGGACGCATCGGTACTCGCATCAGTCACAGAATCCGCCGTGTTGTTATCATAGCCTGCGTCATCAATGCGCGTATTCGGCGAGGTATCATCGGTGTCGTCAGTTTTATTTGGAGGTATTGGTGGTGTTGGCGTGCTCATGGCAACTCTAAAGGCAGATGTTTGCTAGAATTTAGCACCGAACCGCTTGGTTTTCAATGGCATTTGCTTAGCTTGTGGATTAACTTGGCGTTTAAGACCAGATATATATCCTATTGGTCATCATTTTATTTATACTTTTATAGTGATATTCTCAACATTTTAACGATAATCTCTTATGAATCTAAACTTTAATCAAAGCCTTGCCAAGAATTATACGTCTGGACCGCAAATTATTCGTGTTTTAAGCGAGGCGTGGGTAAAAGACAATGGTTATTGTCCCAACTGCGGTACTCAACCCTTAGCTGATTTTGCCAATAATAAGCCCGTAGCGGACTTTTATTGTGCAACTTGCACCGAACAATATGAGCTGAAAAGTAAAAAAGCCAAACTGAGCCAAATTATCAATGATGGTGCTTATGACACGATGATTGAGCGTATCAGTAGCGATGATAATCCCAGCTTTTTCTTTTTGACTTACTCGCCACAGCTAAGCGTCAATAACTTCTTAATTATACCTAAGCAATTTTTTAAACCTGACATCATTATCAAACGCAAACCCTTGTCCGCGAGTGCCAAACGTGCAGGTTGGGTCGGCTGTAATATTGACTTGCGTAAGGTACCTGATTCTGGAAAAGTGTTTTTGGTAAAAGATAAACAAGTGATAACGCGCGAAAGTGTCACTCAGCAATTTCAAAAAACCTTGTTTTTGCGCGAGCAGTCGATAACTTCACGTGGCTGGACATTGGATGTCTGGCACTGCATCGACAAACTGGATGATAAATTTAATTTAAAACAGGTCTATGCGTTTGCCGACGAATTACAGCGTAAACACCCTGATAATAATCATGTTAAGGACAAAATTCGCCAGCAGTTGCAGGTGCTACGGGACAAAGGGGTTATTGAGTTTTTGGGGCGTGGTTGTTATCAGAAACTGAGCTAAGCTTACTATAATGAATTCGAGAAATAATAAAATTTCTATCTTTTAAACTACAGTCACTATAAGCGACCATAACCAAATATCGTTGATTTTTATCACTTTTAGTTCGTTAATTTTCAATAGTAATCTAGCGTTTTCAAGCGTAAGCTTAGTAGCATCTTGCCAACCAATAACTTGAGCTAACTGTAACACCTCTCTATTTTCAATAGCTTTTGGAGATAAAAAATCTGATTCAAAATGAACGTCATCCTCAATAAACATCCAAGATTCTTGCAGCCACAAAAAGTCGTTTTCTGCTCCTAATGGACATTCAACTACTATATAACTTTCTAAGGGATTACCCTCATTATCGACTCCTTCCCACCAATGTTTGTTCGACAACTCACAAGGCCTGTTACTATCATCTTTTTTAAATCCTTTACCATCATAGCGCACAGGACAATTAGAGAATATGTCAATTTTTTGATATAGCTGATTTAATTTTTTCGTATGCAGCAAGTAAGAGGTTTGGGCATCACACACTATAGGGTTGATTCGCATTAGGAATTACCTTTTAACTTAGTTATTTAAAGGCAATCATTGATCGATTAGCGTTATGACACAAGTAGGGTTAACAAAAGACGATCACTTATTCATATAATACGATCACTTCTCCAAAGTTCCTTTGCTAGGATCATCTGTACAAATTATTGATGAAAATGAGAAAAATGATGACGATTAAAAAAGACTTATACACTTACGAGATAGAAATAGTCGAGACGATGAGCGCTATTATAGAGGTCGTTGCCGAAGACGACTCATCAGCGATTTTAGAAGCGCGCGAAAGGTATAGAAATGAGGATATAGAACTCAACTACGATGATTTGATTGATACCAAATTTAATATTTTCGGGGTGAAATGAATGATTTTAGCAAAACCTCACCACCTCACCCGTCAACAATGTTAAATCAGATACAGGCATGATGCCGCGTACCGCATTGCAAAAGAACATCTGGCTTAGCATGGGCAAATCTTCATCTACTAGCGGACGGATGATGACAGGTTTATCCGTAGTAGCTAAGGCATCGATGATGACTTGGCGCATCACTCCTGCAACTCCAGAGCGTGCCATCGACGGCGTATACCATTGACCACTCGTTAGACCGTCCATCGAGTACGGTACGTTTGTGCCTTGATCATTAGCTTTTATGTTATCGCCCGCATCTATGAGCTGATAGAACACATTGCTCATCGTACCCTCAATCCAAGCATTGGTCACGTCGCGTACCAGCCCCTCCCCCCACTCCTTATTGGTATGTGCTTGCACGCGTTGCAGCTCGCCACTTGCCAGCACACTATCGAGTCGGTTTAGCGTTTTGAGTCCAGCGAGCGGCGGTGGCAGGCAAGCAAGCTGCGCGGATAAGCAAATAGCGCGTTTAAAGGGCTGCTGAAACACCGTGCGCCCATCTGGCAAAGACAAATGCGCTGATGTGGTGAGCGATAACGCGGAGGATTTGAGCCATATCTCACAATCTTGCCCTATATTACCAGGGCTATAACCATAGCCGCGCGTGCGCTGCGGCGTGCGAGTAATAACAAGCTTGAGCATGCCTTGATTAAGACGCTCGGCAATAGGTTGTAAGTGATGTATCAAAGCTTGCGCGTCTACACCTAGCTCTAATGCCGCGCTATGTGATATCAGGCGGGCGGCATGATAGTCTTGCCAGAGTATCATGCCATCTATAACGCCCATCGTCGTAAAAAAGCCATCGCCATAAGCCATGCCGCGATTGTCTGGCGTTAGGGCGGCAGGCTCATCTATTATTGGCTCAAAAGACGACTCATCTTGCATCGTCAGACGTATCCAAGCGCTCGACTGAACCTTCATGACTCAAAGCTCATGATACAGGCTTCATGGGTTTAAGCGCCTGACTTATTGAGTATGAGCATACAGCTATAGAACTCGCACTTTGCCAGCTCGACCTTTTGACCACCGATGGTTTCGTTTTTGATGATTTGACCACTGAGCATATTGGCAAGCAGCTTACTGCCATCGTTGCCCATCAGCTGGCGTACGACGGTATGAGATTTTTTGGCGTGATTAAGGCTCAGCTCTTTTTCGGCATCTGAGTCAGTAGGATTGGCGTAGTACCAGCCCAGCTCCAGATACTTATCTGAGTCTATGACATCTAAATAAGGCTGATCGGCTTCCATCAAGCGGTATTTGGACGCCGGATTACTCGCGTAGTCCAAGCTATTTTCATCGGTACTGACGACGCTGCCCAAAGTAGCGGTAATACCGTCTAGATTACTTACCTCTACAGGCGTAACCGCCTCAGTGCTCCAAGTGGATACCTCGTAGACAACGGGCGTGCCTTGATCACTGACAGCGCCGTCCAAATCGGTAGCGTCGGTTGAGGTCTCGACCACAACCTGCTCGGTATTCTCTGGCGTCTCAGTCTCGCTGACTTGGGTCTCAGAACCACTACAAGCACTCAATGAGAGGCCAGCGGCCATCATTATAGTCATAGCAAAGGTCTGTAAAGGGGTGTTCCACATAGGTCGTTTACTCACACTTAAGGGCTTGTCGTTATAAAGCTTAGGGTTCAAAGCTGAGGATAGTATGTTTTCTTAGAGCGTATTTAGCTGTTTTTGCGTCAGCTCGTACAAGCTACACTAAATCACTACTGCTATTGATGAGTGCAATAATTGCGCCAATCCTTAAGCGTGCAGCTCACCGTTAACGTCACTATCTATTAGTCACTGCTATCTGTTAGTCACTATATTAGCGTCGGCTATTCATGTTCGTGCTAACAGTTATTCGTGCCAACAGTTTACCTAAGTGTCCAAGCCTTGACTAGTCATGACGTTACAGATAACAATCGCTGCGAGTACAAATTTGTTAAAGGATTGTTTATCCCTTATCATAGCTTTTTATGCTTAGGATAGACTCGGTATGACTCAGCACTTTATCGTCATTGGCAATCCCATCGCTCATAGCAAATCACCCCATATTCATCAGCGTTTTGCCGCGCAGGCGCAGCTTGATATCTCCTATCAGCGCCAGTTTTGCCCCGATAGCGAGGACAGCTTTGTCGCTGTGATTGAGGCATTTTTTAACGGCGGCGGCGTGGGCGCTAATGTGACTGTACCCTTTAAACAAAGCGCTTTTGCTTGCTCTCAAGCACGTGGCGGCCTATCTGAACATGCCAAAGTCGCAGGCGCAGTCAATACCTTAATGCTCAATCAAGCGCTGTTAGATCAAGGCATACCTGCTGTTGAGGCAATCTACGGCGATAATACCGACGGTCAGGGACTCATCAATCATATCAATAGTCTTAGCTGGTCTTTGGCAGGGGCGCGAGTGGCTATTATCGGTGCAGGCGGTGCGGCGCGCGGGGTCATATTACCGCTTATCGAAGCGGGCATCACCCAGCTTACCCTTGCTAATCGCACTGTAAGTAAGGCGCAAACCTTGGTCAATGAGCTAAGCGCTGCCAGTGATCAGATTGCTCATCATGATATACAAGTCTGTACGACCAGCGAATTAAACGGTGATTTTGATATTATTATCAATGCCACCTCAATTGGCCTGACCGAGGCTACTTTGCCCTTATCTGACCAGCTAAATACCCGCTACGCCTACGATATGATGTATGGCAAAACCTTACCTTTTTTGCAGCATTTTGAGACGCGCGGCGCACAAACCTCAGACGGCTATGGCATGCTCATACACCAAGCGGCTTTGAGTTTTATGCGCTGGACGGGTCACACTGTCGATGTTGAGCAAGCTTTTGCAGCGTTAAGTGCTGATTTATAAATAGCTTTGATCATAGGTTTTAATAGTTACCAAATCTATAGAGGTTTAGGCATTTGAGCACCTATAAAATATATATTGTGACCTAACACGTCATTTAATATAACTTAAATGAATACTTGGACTATTGAAATATGAATTATATTTATGTATTGTGTCTTTGTGATCAAATAAGACTTATACTGACGCTATCACAGCTGCCCTTGTACGACGTCGATTGATTATCAGCATGATTCATTACCGATAATTATAGAGGCAGGTGGGGCTGACAATGGTGCGATTAGCACCATTTATGGGTTATTTATAAAGAAACAGTTTACAAAAAATGACCTCAGAATTCTTTTACCTATCGTATCGCTATTAGACAATAGTGACTTTCATTTATACAGCGGATTCTTTGCTGTTGGACTGATTTGAGCGAATCCATCAAAGAGACTTAATTATGTTGACTTATAAAGCACCTTTACGCGATATCAAATTTTTGATAAACGATGTTTTTGACTTTCAGACGCATTACAAAGACCTAGACAATGGTGAAAATGCCGATCCTGAAACCGTTGACATGATCTTGCAAGGCATGGCCGACTTTGCTGAGAATATTCTCTCGCCTTTGTACCAGCCTGCTGACGAAGAAGGCTGTCATTTTGAAGACGGCGTTGTGACTACGCCTAAGGGCTTTAAAGAGGCGTATGAGCAGTTCGTTGAAGGCGGCTGGCAAGGTATCTCATATCCTGAAGCCTACGGCGGTATGAACTTGCCAATGTCTATCAACCTCATCAAAGCTGAAATCATCGGTACAGCTAACTGGCCTTGGTCGATGTATCCTGGCTTATCAACGGGTTGTATCAATACGATGATGCAATACGGTTCTGATGAGCAAAAAGAGACGTACCTGCATAAATTGGTTGAAGGCTCATGGGCAGGTACCATGTGTCTAACTGAGCCGCATTGCGGTACCGACTTGGGTCAGGTCAAGTCAAAAGCTATTCCGCAAGATGACGGTAGCTACAAGCTTAGTGGCACCAAAATCTTTATCTCAAGCGGTGAGCATGACTTAACTGAGAACATCATCCATATCGTATTAGCGCGCTTACCAGATGCGCCAGGTGGTACCCGTGGTATCTCACTATTTATCGTGCCAAAATTTTTGCCAAATAGTGATGGCGAAGTGGGCGAGCGTAACGGCGTTACTTGTGGCTCTATCGAGCACAAAATGGGTATCAGCTCATCAGCGACTTGCGTACTCAACTTCGATGAAGCGACTGCCTTTCTTATCGGCGAGCCTAATCGCGGCCTAAAAGCCATGTTCACCTTTATGAACACTGCCCGTATCGGTACCGGTATCGAAGGTCTGGCTCATACTGAGCTGGCGTTTCAAAACGCACTTCCGTATGCCAAAGATCGCCGCTCTATGCGCGCCCTGTCAGGTACCAAAGATCCTGAAAAAGTAGCGGATGCCATTATTCATCACGCTGACGTACGTCGTATGCTGCTTACGCAAAAAGCCTTTGCCGAAGGCGGTCGCTCGATGATTTATCATGCGGCGCGTTATGCGGACAAAATGGCGCAAGGCGTGGCTAATGGCAATGATGAAGAGTTTGAAAAGTGGGATGACAAATTAGGATTCTACACCCCTATCCTAAAGGGCTTTTTGACTGAAACAGGTATTGAGGCGGCCAAGCACGGTCAGCAAGTATACGGTGGTCACGGCTATATCAAAGAGTGGGGCATGGAGCTGATCGCTCGTGATGCTCGTATCGCAACCATGTACGAAGGTACCACAGGTATTCAGGCGCTTGATTTATTAGGCCGTAAGGTTATCTTGCAATCTAAAGGTAAAATCATCCGTGATTACACCTCAAGCATCATGAAATGGTGCGGCGAGTATGCGCTTGATAAAGACATGCGTAAATTCGTCTGGGCACTCACCAAGCTATGTGCTGAATGGAATACGTTGACGGTACGCTTAATGCTAATGGCACGTAAAGATCGCGAAATCATCTCAGCGGCATCAGATGACTTCTTGATGTATTCAGGCTATGTGATGATGGGTTATCATTGGGCTCGTATGGCTGCAGTCGCTTATGACAAATTAGAGAATGGCGGCGTTGAAGCGCCAGAGTTCTATGAAGCTAAGATTCAAACAGCAGAATTTTACTTTGATAAGTTATTGCCACGTACCTCAGGTCACGCAGAAGCCATGGTCGCGCCAAGCGAGAGCATGATGAATATGCCTATCGATAGCTTTGCCTTTTTAGACTAGAGCTGAACTTATACCCATAAGTCAACACCCATAAGTTAATAACAAAAGCGTCTCTATTGAGGCGTTTTTTTTGGTTTTACAACATAAGCTATCTATCAAGATAAATTAAAAAACTTTTTATGATAGACCGCACTAATCTCTTCAACCTCAGCGCATACTTGTATACTCGCGCGGCCTGACTGCTCATCTTTAAGTAGACGCTCAGCGGTGGTGACGATGAGCTCGCAGAGCTGATTGCGCGTAACGATATCGCGCCCTGCCATTAGTTTTAGATGCAGATAAATAAAGCCGTTTTCTTGCTCATCATCCTCCACTCCCACCAAAAACGTATCGATAGGCAGTATGCGCGCTTTGATATCCGTGCGTTTGCCAAAGTGTCCACTCTCCCAAAGTGCAAGGTTGAGCGCCTTTAGCAAAGACTCCTCATGAGGGATGGTGACGTTGGGCGTGGCTTGAACAGTAAGATGCGGCATAGGTAGTCTCTTATATATAGTGTGTTTGGAGTTCAATAAATATCAGCTCATAGAGAGTATTGCCAAGAGTATGAGTGTTTAGCTGTCGACAATATCTGCAAAACGGGCGTCAATCGTCTCAGCCAACTGCTGAGGAGGTAGCTCAATTTCAAGGCCGCGGCGACCTGCGCTTACGTAAATGCTTGCCTGATCAGTAGCGGCGTTATCAATAATAGTGGCTAGGCGCTTTTTTTGTCCCAAGGGGCTAACGCCGCCGAGCACGTAGCCTGTACTACGCGCCACTTGTTTGGGGTCTGCTAGTTGTACTTTTTTGCAGGACAAACCGTGATCGATAGATAAAGCTTTGGCCATTTTTTTAAAGTTTAAGGTGTTATCTACGGGCAGTACAGCAACGGCAAGCACGCCTGTGTCACTCGCTACTACCAAGGTTTTGTAGACTTGAGCGCTTGCTACGCCAAGCTTATAGGCGGCCTCGAGTCCATAAGACGCTGCATTGCTGTCATGAGTATATTCATGCAATTGATAATCAAGATGCTGTTTTTTGGCAGTATTGATAGCTGGAGTCATAAGCGCTAACCATGCAAGTGAGAGTATCCATGTTGACGTCAGTATTTTGCTATTTGTATCTTAAATAATTGAGCGACACTGAAGATAGTGAAGTGGTACCTCAGATAGTTAAGATCGACGCTGGTAAGATTATATTAACAGTGAATACAGACAGGATATATCGTTTTATAGCATTTTATGGCATCATGCCTGTATTACATTTTACAACTTTTGATACCTTATTATGATACCTAAGTTTATAAAAAAACGCCTGTTTAAAGCCCCTATTAAGGACAACTCAGCGCAGTTGATAGACAAGCCTCAAGGCAATACGCCCATCAGTCAGCTGTATCGCAAGCTGTCTGGGCAAGCGCTAGATGTCGCAGTCAAACCTAAACTGTTAGGCGAGGTCCCACAATTTGATGAGGGCGACCAAACGCTGACCTTTTATGTGCTACAAGACTATTCACGCTCTAATAGCTTACTTATTGATCTACAAACCCAGGAGCACGGTCTACCGCCAGCCTTGGTTGAAGTCGACGACAGTACACATAATGTCTATGAGAACGCGGGTATCATATTTTTGCATCATCCTAAGGCTAAAGATGATGAGCTCTCACCGCGTTTGGCACGACTGATTGCCGCTGTTTTGCAGTATCCAGATCTAAACATTCGGCTCATACCTGTCTCCATACTGTGGGGACGCGCGCCTGATAAAGAAGACTCGCTGTTTAAGCTACTCATGACCGACAACTGGGAAGACCCGGGTATTACCAAGCAGTTATTCAATATCGGGGTAATGGGCCGTGATACTTTTGTACAGTTTCATGCGCCGCAGGACCTACGTCAAGCTATCTATAAGCGCCTGCCTGATGATTTAATAGCCGATGAGCTGATGGAGGATATATCGGAATCAGTAGCAGTCGATATTGCTGATTTAACAGCAGCAGATATTGTAAGTCCTTTTGAATCTAGTATCTCTGACACTAATACTTCTAGTATAGGTAAAGTAGATAGTGATGCTGCGCCGCACGCACTTATCACAGCCAGTGATGGTCACCGTGAGCTGGTACGCTCATTACAGCAGCAGCTTAATATTTATCTCGATAAACAGCGCGCCAGCATGCTTGGTCCTGACTTATCAGACAGACGCAATCTAGTCGATAAGCTTATCTACTCCCCTGCTATCAAACACGCGATAGAGGTTGAAGCAGCGGCGAGCGGCGTGAGTGATAAAGAGGCGCGAGCGACGGCCAAAGGTTATGCCAATGAGATGGTCAACGACTACTCCTATCAAGTGATTCGTATCTTTGATAAGTTTTTGACTTGGCTATGGACGCAGCTCTATGACGGCGTTGAGGTGCATCATTTTGAGCGCGTGCGCGCGCTGGCAACCGATCATGAGATCATCTACGTGCCTTGTCATCGCAGCCATGTCGACTATCTATTGCTCTCATACGTCATCTACAAGCGCGGCCTGAGCATCCCTTATGTCGCTGCTGGTGACAACTTGGACGTGCCTGTATTGGGGCCGCTACTGCGCGGCGCTGTGGCTTTTTACATTCGCCGCAGCTTTCGTGGTAATGCGTTATATACCGCCGTTTTGCGCGAATATATGCATACGCTTATCACGCGTAATACGCCTATTGAATACTTCGTCGAAGGTGGGCGTTCGCGTTCAGGGCGCTTACTACCGCCTAAGATGGGCATGCTCGCCATGACCATTCATAGTCAGCTGCGCCATACCAATAAACCTGTGGTGTTTATTCCAACCTACATCGGTTACGAGCGCATTATGGAAGGCGTTACCTACATTGGTGAGCTTAAGGGTAAGCCTAAAGAGTCCGAGTCGCTCATAGGTCTGCTCAAAGTCGGCCGTAAGATCGAGCGAATCTTTGGGTCAGTACATCTGAGCTTTGGAACGCCGCTACACATCGAGGACTTTATGCAAAAGTTCGATGTGCCCGCCAATAGCTTGCCCGCCGATCGTACCGATACACCGCTTGATGATAATACGAGTGCAATGGTCGATAATATCGGTATCAAGATCATGCAGCACATTAATAAAGCAGCGGTCGTTAATCCAGTATCGCTACTCTCCTTAGTATTACTATCAGCTCCAAAGGCGGCTTTGGATGAAGATATCTGCCGCGAGCAAATCGCGCTTTATCACAATATCGCCAGTCATATGCCCTACTCTGACGATACTATCGTCACCGACATGACCCCGCAGCAGATTATCGATTATGGTATCAAGCTCAAACTCATTGAACGTATACCGCACATTTTGGGTGATATCATTCAAGTTGCAGGCAAGCAAGCGGCACTACTGAGCTACTTTCGCAATAACATCTTGCATGTCTTTATATTGATGTCATTTTTAGCGGCACTCGTTGCCCGTAATGGTCGTATCGAACTCAGCCGTCTTGATAACATCGTCGAGCAGTTATATCCGTTCTTACAAAGTGAGCTGTTTTTGTATTATCCTGCACACGGATTGACGGACACGCTCAATAAAAAGATCGATAATATGATCGCGCATGGTCTTATCGTTGAGCTTAGCGATGGTATGCTAAGCACTCCTGAAGCCAATAGCAGCAGCTATCAGCAGCTACAAGTGCTCGCAACGCCTGTTGAGCAAAGCCTTGAGCGTTATTTTATGACGCTGGCCCTACTTGCGCAGCAAGGCTCTGGCAATCTAACTGAGGATGAAGTGGTCGATCTGTGTCACCTGCTCGGTCAGCGCTTATCAGTACTCTATGCTGATGATATTCCTGACTTCTTTGACCGCGCGCTGTTTACTAGTTTTGTCACCGCGCTCATACGTCTCGATTACCTCAAAAAAGATGCTGAAACAGGCGTGCTAAGCTTTGATCAGCGTATCAATGATATCGCGCAATATGCCAAATATGTGCTCAGTACTGATATCATGCAGACCTTGCAGCAAGTGGCAAGCCTCGATGAAGAAGAGATATCCCACGCCATTACTGAAATTAGCAATAAAAAACAGCGTAAGTTTGGGCGTAAGCGTTAATCCGTACTAATTACTCTATAGTTTTAATTTCTTTATAGTTTAATACAAAAAAAGACCTCTAATATTAGAGGTCTTTTTTATTGGAATAAGTCAAATAATTGGCTTAGGTACTAATCTTCTTATACTTCATGCGCTTAGGCGTTGCATCGTCACCCATGGTCTTTTTACGATACGCTTCAAACTCAGTATAGTTACCATCGAACCATACAGGGCCTTCCTCTTCAAAGGCTAAGATATGAGTCGCGATACGGTCAAGGAACCAGCGATCATGCGAGACCACCATCACCGTACCTGGGAATACTTGAATCGCGTCCTCAAGCGCACGCAAGGTTTCGATATCCAAATCGTTTGAGGGTTCATCAAGGAGCAATACGTTTGCGCCTTGCTTTAGCGTCTTCGCTAGTTGCAAGCGGTTACGCTCACCACCTGATAATTGACCGACGTGCTTTTGCTGGTCTGAGCCTTTAAAGTTAAAGCGGCCAATATAAGCGCGGCTTGGCGTCGTATAGTCACCAACGGTAATGATATCTAGGCCGTCAGACACTTCTTCCCAAACCGTCTTGCTATCGTCTAGGTTATCACGTACCTGACCGACGTAAGCGACCTTGACGCTCTCACCCAAATCGACTGATCCTGTATCTGGCGTATCGCGTTCAGTAATCATGTTAAACAAGGTGGTTTTACCCGCCCCATTTGGACCGATAATACCGACAATAGCACCTGCTGGTACGTTGAAACTCAAGTCTTTGTACAGCAAACGATCGCCAAATGATTTAGAGATATCGTTGACTTCGATGACTTTATTGCCAAGGCGTGGACCTGGCGGGATATAAATCTCCGAGGTCTCATTACGCTTTTGAAATTCCGTTGAATTTAACTCTTCAAAACGCTGTACACGAGATTTGGACTTCGTCTGTTGACCTTTTTGATTCTTACGGATCCACTCAAGCTCTTTTTTCAGCGCTTTAGCGAAGGATTCTTCTTGCTTATTTTGCTGCTCTAGACGCGTGTTCTTCTGCTCTAGCCACTCCGTATAGTTGCCTTCGTACGGATAGCCATGGCCACGATCTAGCTCTAAGATCCACTGCGCGACGTTATCTAAGAAATAACGGTCATGGGTAATAGCCACGATAGTACCGCTGTAGTTCTGTAAGAACTGCTCAAGCCAAGCGACAGATTCGGCGTCCAAATGGTTAGTTGGTTCGTCAAGTAATAGCATATCAGGACGTGATAGTAGCAAACGGCATAGTGCTACGCGGCGTTTTTCACCACCAGATAGTTTGCTGACATCAGCATCCCATGGCGGCAGGCGCAAAGCATCAGCAGCTTTTTCTAATTGAGTGTTTAGGTTGTGGGCATCCCACGCTTGAATGATGTCCTCCATCTTGCCTTGTTCCTCAGCAAGCTTATCAAAGTCTGCATCAGGTTCGGCATATTCAGCATAGATAGCGTCCAGACGAGCTAGCGCATCTAACGCTTCACGCATGCCGTCTTCGACATTACCACGGACGTCTTTACTATCATCAAGCTGTGGTTCCTGCGGTAAGTAACCGATTTTGGTGCCCGTTTGCGCGCGTGCTTCGCCGCTAAATTCAGTATCTACGCCTGCCATGATACGTAGTAAGGTTGATTTACCCGAACCATTGATACCGAGTACCCCGATTTTGGCACCTGGAAAAAATGATAAATTAATATTTTTTAGAATCTCGCGCTTAGGCGGAACAAGTTTTGACACGTTGTTCATCGTGTAGATATATTGAGCCATTGATACTCCGATGGACTACCTAGAGAGAGCAATTGGGCGCGCATAATGCTTATCATGCGAGTAGCAACTGCTTTGGAATAAGATATAAATTGTCTGCCATTATCGCATTGTCCTCTAGCCCCTGCAAGCTGAGAGCTTGTTTTCTGGCAGGTTCAGTCGTTTTTGCAGGCTGTCGTCTTTTTTTTGCATAAAAGCAGTCATTAAAACTCGGGCTTTACAATAATAATGATAGCTAAGCGTAGGCGCTGATAGATTTCTGTTTTATAAGTCCTACAAAATTTTGCATCAAACTTACTATAGAATTAATCAATAAAGTCTATTATGTTAATATAACTTAATAAATTAGTGCTGCTGTTTAAACTATGATTAGCCTAATAATGATAGCTTTGAGGTAGTAGATGTCGGCAGTGAAGCTAAGTTAAAGGTGCTCTATTTATGTCAACTGGCTACCATCCTGAGCTTATTCAGCGTGCTTTTATAGACTTTGTTGGTACTCGCGTGCATCCCTTTTGGTCTTTGATGTCTCCTAAACTACGCTTATTAGCCAAGCATAGGCTAGGCGATAATCTAGTCGCGCTTCAATTTGAGACCAATTATGCATTTCGTCAGCAATCGGGAAATAACTGGGATGGTGGGCAGCATCTTAGTCTTATCGTACCGATTGACGGTGTTCGTCATCAGCGCCAGTACTCGATAGTTGGACTCCCGCAGCAGCCGTTATGGTGGCATAGCAAAAAGGCGCATACACTAACTATAGCGATAAAGGCTCAAGGTTTGGTCTCTCAACATTTAACGCAGCAAGCAGCGCTTGGTGATGTATTTGAGTGCAGCACTCCAAGCGGTAGTTTTATACTGCCATCTGCTCTAGATGACTCTGCGCCCATGTTATGTATCGCCAGTGGTAGCGGTATTACGCCGATGTTAGGACTGATAACTCAAGCCTTAAAGAATGGGCGGACGGTTATGCTACTGCATTACAATCGTACGCCTATATTGACGTCTTTTTGGTCAGTATTGGCATCGACTTATCCTGCGTTTCGTTATCATTTGATAATCACTAAAGATTCTAGTACTTATCTTGCCAGTAGTCGTCATCTAAATACTCACAGCTTGTTATCACTAGGACTGCCACTTGAGCAAACGCAAGTATATGCCTGCGGCGCGCAAGAACTGTTATCAAGTTTATATCAAGCAGCAAGCGAGATTGATTTAGACGACGTATCACTGCGTGATAATATCACTGTAGAGCGCTTTGGCAGTAGTGATTTTGGATATAATCAAGAGCAAAGCGCGGCTGATATCGTAGAGCGAACCATATCTCTACGAGCGCGCCAGCGACAGTTCACAAGTGATACTACTTTACTTGCTGGTGCTGAAAAGGCAGGTATACGTCTGCCCTATGGTTGTCGTCAAGGTATCTGTCATTTATGCCGCTGCCAAAAAATCAGTGGTCAAGTCAAAAATATTCAGACAGGCTCAATTAGTAGTGATGGTTTTGAGTCCATTCAGACTTGTATTACAGTGCCTTTAACAGACGTCGTGCTCGACGTTTAACTCAGTAACTGAGGAGTTTTTATGCGTTTATTACCGCCTATGTTTAGTGCTCAATCTGCGCTGCCTACTGCGTCTTTTTCGCCCGTTGATGACAAGCTATGGCCGCAAAAGCCCTACCCTACCTTGAGCGCTGCGCCGCTATCAAAAGCGCAAACCCAAGCTATGGCTGATGAATTAGACGCTTTATACAAAGAGGTGATGGCTTCTCTTGGCTTGGAGGATGCTCGCTATATTCAGCGTATTTATAGCGCGGTCGTTTATAGCGAAACTCTAGCACGCGCTGTGCTTAGCATTGCCGCTATTCCCGCTTCACGCCGTAAGCAATTGGGTCTCTGGCTACTAGGCACCTCCCTGCTCAGCTTTAGCAAGATACTCAACAATATGGAGCTTGGGCACAATGTCATGCATGGTCAATATGACTGGATGGGGCACCCGCATCTAAACAGTCAAAAATTTGATTGGGACATTGTTTGTCCCGCCCCGCTCTGGCAGCATTCGCACAATTATTTGCACCATACCTTTACCAATATTGTTGGTCGTGATCATGATGTCGGCTATCATCTGATTCGAGTGACCGACGAGCAGTCTTGGACGCCAAGCGATCGCAACAACTTGTTGAGTACAGCGATACTAGCACTAGGGTTTGAGTGGGCGGTAGCGTTTCACGATATTCAAATCAGTGTTGATGAATACGCCAATGACGCGCGCTTGGTCGATATTATGACGCCTAAGTCTCAGGCATTATTTAGCAAAATAAAGCGGCAAGTAGGCAAAGATTATGTGGCATTTCCTGCGCTTTCAGGGCTGGTATTTGGTACACGCAGTGCTATGATGACCGTTAGCGGTAACGTGACTGCTAACCTTGTACGTAACGTCTGGACTTGGGCGGTGATATTTTGTGGTCACTTTACCGAGCAGGCTCATATTTATACCCATCTTGACGACCATGAAAGCCGCGGCGACTGGTACACCAGACAGATACTAGGCTCAAGTAACCTTACAGGTCGCAAGTGGTTTCATATCTTGACCGGTCATTTATCGCATCAGATTGAGCACCATATCTACCCTGACATGCCAGCCAATCGCTATACGCGCATCGCCCCGCAAGTACAAGAGATATGCAAAAAATACGGCTTACCATACAATACTGGCAGCTTCGGTCAGCAGCTCAAACAGGTGATTAAGCGTATTCATCATTTTAGCAAGCCAAGCGCTGCTGAGTGGCAATCATACTTAACAATGCAAGCTGTAGAGAATAAAGAGGTCACCAAGGCTGTGACAACCGCGCGTGGTCTGAGTAAATATTTGCCACCAGTCATGCGTAATGCTTTATTCTATGCTTAATCAGCTTTATATTAAAATAAGTCATTTAGTAAACGGAGAGAGATATGAATAATAATGAATCACTAGATATATCCCACAACCAAGATGCCAAGCGTTTTGAGACCTCTATCGACAATAAGACAGGTTACATCAGCTACCAAGAACGCGGCGACACGCTCGTCTACGATCATACTATTGTGCCTGCAGCTCTAGGCGGGCGCGGTGTGGGCTCAGCACTGGTCAAGCACGCTTTAAACTATGCGCGTGACAACGACAAAAAAGTCGTGCCGCAGTGCTCGTTTGTTGCCTCATATATCAGCAAGCACCCTGAGTACAAAGATTTAGTTTAAGTATAAAAGCTTATTCTAATATGTACTCAACGGATTTCGCTCCTGTTGTATCTATTCTTATAAATTTTAACTTTTTTATCACTATCATAAGGACAGCATCATGAGTAGTTTATCTGATAAACAAGTGGATATGCAGCTTGAGGATCTAGCAGGCTGGCAGCGTGATGGCAGCAGTATCGTCAAGACCTATCACTTTAATGATTTTATCGAAGCTATGAGTTTTATGAATCAAGCGGCTTTTTATGCTGAGGCGCTCGAGCATCATCCCGAGTGGCGCAACGTTTATAACATCGTCGAAGTACGTTTGACGACGAATGATACTGGCGGTATTACCAGTCATGATATTCGCCTAGCTAAGCGCATGGAATATATTATTCAGCCTAAAAGACTATAATCTGTACTTACAAACTCTTTGAGATTATGAGTCCTTGTATGCTTAAACCAAAAAACCGTCTCCTTAGAAGACGGTTTTTTGATTATAAAGAATAAGTTTTTTGCAGATCTACATCTTGCGGCTGACAAAGGCCACAATGAATAAGATAACAGCTACAGCTAATAGTACGTAAGCAATATTGGCAGATAAGCCTGCAACGCCGCCAAATCCAAGTAAACTTGCGATAAGTGCGACAACGGCAAAGATGATAGCCCAACGAAACATAAAATTCTCCTTTAATTGTTAATATAGGTGGCTTTGGTTATAAGTAGCTCTAATTAATTGTTTTTAATACTATTCTTAAGAATCAAATAGTACTAAATCACCTCTAAAAGTATCGTTTGATTTGGTAATTAAACATTGAATTATGTAACTTTTGTAATTTCAAAAGTATTGATGTAGTAGATACTTAAGTGCGACCGTTTTATGTGTCTATATATAAATAGCATCTAGTATGCCTACCTATATTGACGTAAAATCCATTTAACACCAAAATCGGCCAATGAGAGCTCTGCAACAAGAACCTTAATAAACCAGCTCTTGTAACTATATTTAATAATTATAAGTAATTATCTGCTCAACATCTCACAGCTCAAATTTTTAAGGCTCAAACATTACTTTTTTAATCACTCTATCTTCTTTAATCACACTATAAGGATACTATTATGTCTACCTCAAATCAGAAAAACACTGACACGCGCGAATATGCCGTTGTCTTGTACGGTGCTACTAGCTTTGTCGGTCAAATTACGGCGCATTACTTATCAGAGTTTTTGTCTGAGAATAGTGACGCAAAAGCGACTTGGGCGATTGCAGGGCGTGATGAAGACAAACTCAAAAAACTACAGTCTGAAATCAGTGGCTCTGACTCTACGCAAAAAGTCGACATTATCATTGCCAATAGTAACGATGACGCCAGCCTAGATAAGATGACCAAACAAACACAGGTCATTATCTCAACCGTCGGTCCTTACCTAAAGTACGGTGAGCCTTTGATCAAATCTTGCAGCGCTAACGGTACTGATTATGTTGATCTGACGGGCGAAGCTATCTTTATTAAGGACATGATGGATAAGTATGAGGACGCCGCCAAACAAAGTGGCGCTCGTATAGTCAACTCGTGCGGCTTTGACTCTATTCCCTCAGATTTGGGCGTGTACTTTACTCAGCAGCAAGCTCAAGATAAGTTCGATGATGTTTGTAGTATCATTCACATGCGCGTAAAAGCAGCTAAAGGCGGTCTCTCTGGTGGTACGATTGCCTCGATGGCGACTATATTTGAAGAAGTCGGCGAAGACAAATCACGCCGCAAGCAAGTGACGAATCCTTATCTACTCAATACTGATGATGATGCGCCAAATACTCGTCAGTACAATGTCAGCAAACCTGAATATGATGATAAGCACAAGCGCTGGCTAGCTCCTTTTGTGATGGCAAGTATCAATACGCGTATCGTACATCGCAGCAATCAGTTATCAGATTATGAGTATGGTCGCGACTTTAAGTACGACGAAGCCATGTGGATGAAAGATGGTATCAAAGGTCAGATGACCAGCTACGCATTGAGTGCAGGTCTTATGGGTTTTGCCGCCTCTATGATGTTTAAGCCCAGCCGTGAATTACTCTCAAAGCATGTCCTACCTAAGTCAGGTAGCGGTCCTTCAAAGTCTGAACAAGACAACGGTTATTTTGATATTCGCTTCTTTGGCGAAACGGCTAAAAATGAGCATATCAGTACCAAAGTTACAGGGGATAAAGACCCAGGCTATGGCAGCACCTCACGTATGCTGGCACAATCGGCGCTATGCTTGGCACAAGATATCTCAAAAGAGAGCGTTGAAGGCGGCTTTTGGACGCCAGCTTCTGCTATGGGCGAGCATTTAATCAAGCGCCTAGAGGAACACTCTGGTCTAAGCTTTGAAGTTGTTGATAGCTAATATTGATACTTTTTTTAGCGCCTATTTTGTTTTAGCGCTAAAAGTCTAAAGACACAATCAACCGCATCTTATTGTTAAGGTGCGGTTTTTTTATCGGTTAATGACACAAGTATAAGTTTTAGGTAACTGACATTGCCGTATTGCGCGTTTTCACTACATTACGCTACATAATCTTAGCCTATTGTCACAGCGTACTGGCAATCATTTGGGTAGTATAAATTTTGATAAGCACAACTTATTCATCTATATCTTAATCAGCGCTTGTAAAGTACAGCGTTTATTCAAGCTCTATAGATAGATATTTCACATAAAAAAGGTATATGCAGCTTTTGCTGTGGAACATCACAAAGCTACTAAATAATACATAACCTATTAAGAGGATAAAATTATGAAATTGAATATATTAACTGCAGCGGTACTCACGTCAGGTTTGGCTATGGCAGCCACAAGCGCTAATGCTGGTATGACTACTGATCGTAACGGTAATGTCGGCTATGATACTTATGATGAGTGCGTCATGGCGGTAAAAGACGGCTCTGCTAAGTTCTATACTCCTTATACTTACCAAAATCCGATGCGCCGCGCAGGTGAAGTCAGCGTAGCTAAGATGAGCCTATCTGAGGTTATGATCCCCCAAAGCGTAGTCAACAATAATAATCTACGTACCAGCGACTATGAAGCAGGTGCTTGTGATATGGGTGTTGGTCAGTCCAATGGTCGCTACGGTGTTTCAGGTGCGCTAGTAGGTAAATATGTTCCTTTTGCCTCTGACATGCCAGTTAATGTCTATATGGATAGAAATGGCAACCCTGTACGTGTCACCATGCAGCAGTGTGATAACCATTTTGGTAGCAACTTCCCAACTCCCGTTATCAGTGAAGTAAAAGCGCCAGAAGCACAGCTTGCAATCAAAGAAGATCGCAGTATGGAAGCAGTCGTTATCGAGACCAAGCGTACTATTCGTCCAACGCAGTATCAAGTCAGCGAAGTCATCATAGCGCCTAGTGATCAGGTTCAACGCGTGAATACAGCAGCAGGTACAAGAGTTGCTGTAGAGACAGCAGATGGTCGTACGGTGTATGTTGGTCAAGAAGCAGATGCTCAAGCCATCAGAAACACTGATATCAATCAGACTTATCCTGTGATTCGTGTGCCAGACAATAACATGCAAAACAACATGCAGCAGCGCATCATCGATCCAAACACAGGTAGAACTATCATAGTTGAGTAATACTTTAACGCTAGCGATATTATAGTTAGAATCTGCAACGTGACCTCAACACTTTTGAGTGATAAGCAGGTTTTGGACATATATCTTGCACGTTATAACAACTTAGATTGACTCTGTGAGAGTATTAATCTCTTTACTACTGAAATACCAGCCATCGAGCTGGTATTTTTGCGTCTAAGACATCATCAATGGACATCAAGTTTTTATAACGTTTTATTTTATCTGACATAAACGTTGTAGCAATGATGACTCAGTTGTTGTCTTTATAGGTCTTTTGCTTTTAGGGCGTAAGACCTATAGCTCAATTAGCATAATAGGAAATCATGCTAGTTTACTTAAAAGTCTAAACTCATTTTGGACTTGTCTTAGATTTGCAACTCAAGGAATACCCTAATGCAAAACCGTACTTTATCTCTACTTTTCGGCACTACTCTCATGATGCCTATCTTTGCCTTCGCTGCTACTGATAGTAGTGTGACACCCGCTGATATACGTACCACTGCTGTAGACAATACTTTGCAAGCCCAAATTGAAGGTCCTGATGGGGAGCTACTAGCCACTCAGCCCGGTGAAATCGAAGTCGATACAAACCCTGCGCAATTAGATCCGAAAATGATGGAAGATTCAAGCATGATGGAAGATTCAAGCATGATGGAAGATCCAAACATGATGCCAAACTCTGTAACGCCATTAGAGTCAGAGCAAAGAATTGAGGGTGCAGATAGTACAACGACAGTTCCTGTAACTCTACAAGAAACTCGTCGTATCATAACCCAGTAATGTTAGACCACTGGAGTACTTAGACATATGGTGTCGTCCTAAGATAAGTCGTTTATCGTATCCTTACTTTAGAACGGCGCACATGAAAAAAGGCAGCCAGTGGCTGCCTTTTCTGTGTGTTAAATAAAGATTGAGCAGTTACTTCTTGCCCTTGGTGACCCCTGCTTCTTTAAGCAGCGCGCCAAGTGTACCCATTTTGACCGGCGTATCTGCCTTAGGCTTTTGCGCCTGCTGACGATTACTCGCGCCGCCTTTATTGTTGTCACCTCTACTCTTGTCACCTTGGCGCGGTGCGCCAGAGCGTTTGTCTGCTGGTGGACGCTTGCTGCGCGCACGGCTCGGCTTATCGTCACTACTAGTAGAGTCCGTACGGCTCGTAGCTGGTTTAGCTGGCGCGCGCGCAGGTTTGTCGTTTTCAGGTTTCATGCTAAAGCCAATACGGCCACGTTTTTCGTCGATAGAGATGACTCGAACTGAGATAATATCACCAGGTTTGACACGGTTCATAGGGTCTGCGACAAAGTCATTAGCCATCTGAGAGATATGTACCAGACCGTCTTGATGTACACCAACATCGACAAAACAACCAAAGGCGGTAACATTGGTTACAACGCCTTCTAAAGTCATGCCCTCAGTAAGGTCTTTGATACTATTGATATCATCACGGAAATTAGCCGTTTTGAACTCAGGACGCGGGTCACGAGCAGGTTTTGCCAGCTCGTCCAAAATAGCTTTGACACTGATGTTGTCATCATTAGCCAAAGCTGTAGTATCGATAGTACCCAGCACACTATCGTTACCGATAATCTCGCTTAGAGACTTGTCCGTTTGCGCAAGTATGCTATCAACCAGCTCATAGCTCTCTGGATGAACACCTGTGGCATCAAGTGGATTGCTACCCTCGTGAATACGCAAAAACCCTGCAGCTTGCTCAAAGGTTTTGACCCCTAAACGGGGCACATCTTTGAGCGCGTCCCGAGTAGCAAATGCGCCATGCTCACGTCTATAAGTGACGATTTGCTGCGCGACGTTTTTATTCAAACCAGCAATATGTGCCAAGATAGCAGGGCTTGCTGTATTGACATCAACACCGACGGCATTCACGCTGTCTTGCGTGACTTTGTCTAAGCTATCAGCCAATTGGTTTTGGTTGACATCATGCTGGTATTGACCGACGCCAATGGCTTTTGGATCGACTTTGACCAGCTCTGATAAAGGATCTTGCAGGCGGCGCGCGATGGAGACTGCTCCGCGTACGGATACATCTAGATTGGCAAGCTCATCACTAGCAAGCTCGCTTGCAGAATAGACAGAGGCGCCTGATTCATTAACGATGACCGCTTTTGCTTTAAGAGCAGTATTGGCAGCCAAGATCTCTTTAATCATCGCATCGGTTTCGCGACTTGCCGTGCCATTACCGATAGCCACTAGATCAACGTTATAAGTACTTAACAGCTCATCAATGACAGTTTTGGCTTCATCCATTTTATTATCAGGCGCAAAAGGATAAACGGTTGCGATAACTGGCTTGTCATCAGCCATCATGACATGACCTTGTGCATCGATAACCGCCATTTTGACGCCATGGCGAATACCGGGATCAACGCCTAAGATGACTTTGCGTCCAGCAGGCGCTGACATCAGTAGATGCTGCAAGTTACTGGCAAACACATCAATAGCATCCGCCTCAGCACTTAAGCGTTTTTCGGTTAACAAGCGATGCTCGATATGCGGACGCCACTTATCTTTCCAAAGACTAGTTGCCGCCTCAACCAAAAACTCGCGGCGTGCGTCTGGCGCTTTAGCCTCAATATCAAAATGACTCACGATTTTATCGATAAAGGGCGTATCTTCGCCTTCAATTTTTAGACCTAAGACATTTTCTTGGCGACCGCGTAACATGGCAAGCAGGCGATGATTGGGCAAGCGTGCAAGGCTTTCACTATGCTCAAAGTAGTCTTTGAACTTCTCACCCACTTCGCGTTTTTCTTCGCTAGCCACCGATGAGACGATGCTCGCTGTTTTAGCAAAGCCACTACGTAAACTATCGAGTAGATCAAGCGCCTGCGTCCATTCATCAACGATAATAGCTTGTACGCCTGCTAACTGCTTGTCGGTATCCGCAAAATCTACCTCAATCTCATTACCATTATCATCGGTGATGACTGATGGCGCTTGATAGTCAGCTAATGCCTCTATTGGTGCAACCTCTTGCGTTAATACCGATTGCGCAGCTTTATCTAATCCTGCTGCGCGAGCTTTGGCGGCAGGTGAGCGCCGGCGCGGACGATAAGGCAGATAGATGTCTTCAAGTTCAAGCTTGGATGTCGCGTTATCGATACGCGCTTGCAACTCGTCATTTAGATTGCCTTGGGTACTTAGCAATTCGATAATCTTGAGGCGGCGCGTTGCCATGTCACGCTCATAATTGAGCGACTTTTCTAGTGCTCGAAGCTGCGCATCATCGAGATTTTGGGTTTTCTCTTTACGGTAGCGCGCTATAAACGGCACCGTCGCCCCTGCATCAAAGAGTTCGACAAACGCATTGACTTGAGCCGTCTTAATGCCAAGCGCGCGAGCAAGTTTGTCGTGGATATTCGCGTGTGTGGTTGCATCCAAACCCTGCATATTTGCTGGGGCTTGCGATGACGTTAAGGTATCAGTGCTACTCATAGACGTATCAATCGTTGATAAATGGTGTTTGGCATTATAGCAAAAGCTGCATGAATAAAAATCCTTTTTATACTATCCTTAATTATCATGGTTTTTGTAGCCATAATGAAGCAAAAGATGTCACTATCTGCCTTGTTAAACAAACGCATACAGCATTTGTGCGGATGGATGATGCATTTAGTGATGCAATCTTATACACTGATGGTAGATAGCTAAATAATAAGTCATTGCACAAAAGTCGTGACTGATATTCTTAAAATTTAAATAGCAACAAGATTACAAGTAAAAGCGATAGCAGATTTTGCCTATAATAAAGCCTATAAAAGGATATGATAAATGACGGATAACACTCATGCAGATACGCTCACTCAGCGCATATTAGTCGTTGATGACGACGCGCGTTTACGCTCTTTACTACAGCGCTTTTTGGAAGACGACGGTTTTGTAGTGCGTACCGCGCACGACGCCAATCAGATGGACAAGCTCATGCAGCGCGAGCTGTTCTCTTTAGTGGTACTAGATCTTATGCTACCTGGCGAAGATGGTATCAGTATCTGCAAACGTCTGCGTGAAGACAACGGTGATATTCCTATCATTATGCTGACCGCAAAGGGCGGTGACGCTGATCGTATTGCAGGTTTAGAAGCGGGCGCTGATGATTATTTACCCAAACCTTTTAATCCAAAAGAGCTGCTCGCTCGTATTAAAGCCGTACTACGTCGCCAAAATCGTGAGCTGCCTGGCGCGCCCAGCTATCAGTTAGAGGTGGTTGAGTTTGGTCCGTGGACGCTTGATTTATCCACGCGTACGCTAAAACGCGATGGCAATGTGGTGACCTTAACCACGGGCGAGTTTTCAGTATTGAAGGCACTAGTACAGCATCCCCGTGAGCCGCTGACTCGTGATAAGCTTATGAACCTAGCACGTGGACGCGAATGGGGCGCTATGGAGCGCTCAATTGACGTACAAGTGTCACGATTGCGCCGCTTGATCGAGGATAATCCGTCGCAAGCGCGTTATATTCAGACCGTTTGGGGCGTAGGCTACGTCTTTGTGCCTGATGAAGCGGAACCTGAAGACAATGAGTCCTAAAGACAATGAGTCCTAAAGACAATGAGTCCTAAAAACGATGCTTCTTAAAGACAATGTATAGTGACGCGTAATAAAGCGCTCAGGAGTAGCGGTGTTAGAAAGTAAAACCAGTTCAAAGTCTAAAGACTCAAAGGATGACACTAGCGTAAGCGCTCAGAGTACAGAGCAAAGCGGCGCTAGTCACTCCTCTCATTCTGACACTAGCTTGACTACAGTCCTACATAAGATTGAACCTGACAAAAACACTGATAAAGTTAGTATTGGCGACGTCATGTCAGCGCTTAGTGAAAAAGGATTTGGACCTTTACTGTTTGCGCCTGCTTTGATTGCTATTATGCCTACAGGTGGCATACCGGGAGTACCGACAGTTTGCGGAGTCATTATTGCTTTAATTAGTATACAGATGCTATTTGGCAAACAACGCCCGTGGCTGCCCAAATTTATCGATAAGGTGAGTTTTGAGCAGGACAAGCTACATAAAGGCGTCGCTATCGCCGAAAAAGCGACGAAGCGGATTGATAAGATTGTTAAACCAAGATTGACAGTATTGAGCTCTGATAAGGCAAAAAAACTAGCAGCAGCAGTATGTGTTTTTGCTGCCCTAGCTATGATCCCATTAGAGGTTGTACCCTTTGCTGTTATGATACCCGCGGCCGCTATCATATTGTTTGCTATTGGACTAATCACCGAAGATGGCTACGTCTTTTTGGCAGCTTTACTTTTGAGTATAGTGACCGCCTACTTTTTGGTGACTCAGGTACTTATGGGATAAAAGGGTTTGTAAAACAAACAGGTAAGTACGTTAAATGTATTAGCGCAACTGACTGTCTTTACTACCACGTCGATTAAATAGCTCAGACGCTTTTGCTGCTTGCTCAAGTTCCGTCTGGCAACTCACGCAGTGCTGTACGCCAGGCAAAGCCTTTCGGCGTGCCTCTGGAATCTCATTGCCGCACTCATCACAAAACTCGCTACTCTCACCTTTGGGTATGGCACTGCGTACGCGATCTAAAGCATCATTGACCGTTGCATCCATCTGCTCATGTTCAGCGCCATCTCTTGACCATCCACCTGCCATAACCTAATCCTTTTCATTTATTGTTAGGAGCTATAAAAGTCTTTAAGAACAATTAGATGGGGCTAGGTTCTAACATTTCAATGCGCTATGATTTTGGCTGCAAGGCGACAACTTGTCCGCGAACGCCAATACTCTCGTCACTCATTAAGCATACATAACCTGCCATAATGTCTTCAGGCGTTTTGAGAGTCATTGGATTCTCACCAGGAAAGGCATGCGCGCGCATATTAGTACGGGTGCCACCTGGATTAATACAGTTAAAGCGCAGGCTTGTGGTGTTTTGCGTCTCTTGAGTAAAGATATCACTCATACCTTCCACTGCTTGCTTAGAGAGGGCATAAGCACCCCAAAATGCGCGTGGATGCGTCCCTACTGTACTAGATGTGAACACAATAGAGCCATTATCATTCTCTTTGAGTAGCGGTAATAATGCTTGCGTGAGCATAAAGGTAGCGGTAGCATTGACGTGCATGACTTTCGCAAAAGTGTCGACGTCGTACATCTCAAGTGGCGTCAGATCACCAAGTATACCGGCGTTGTGTAAAACACCGTCCAGCTGACCAAACTCGTTTTCGATTAACAATGCCAGATTGCGCATCTCATTGTAGTCAGCCTTTTCTAGATCCATTGGCAATATAGCAGGCTGCTTACCACCTGCGCCCTCGATCTCATCGTAGACCGCTTCTAATTTACTACTGGTACGACCCAGTAATAATACCGTTGCCCCATAACGCGCGTAAGTCAAAGCGGCAACGCGGCCAATACCAGCGCCTGCGCCAGTTACCAATATACGTTTGCCTGCCAAGCAGTCCTCTTGCGCATTGAAGTTTCGAATATCATCATGGTTTAACGAAGGCGTAGTTTTATTTTGGGTTGCTGACTGGGTGCTCTTATCGGTCATGCTTATACTCACAGCTGGTTAAATAAAGAATAAAATTTTAAATATACTCAAATGTACCTGACGCCAATAGCAACTTGCTTAGCTGCTCAGGCGTGTTGACAATATAATCTGCGCCCCACTTTTTCAAAGTCTTTTGGTCCTCAGGCGGAATATAGCCATAGCCTGCCAAAATAGTTGGCATGCCAGCGGCGTTACCTGAATCGATATCGCGTATATGATCGCCGACATACAGTACGCAGCCAGCTGCGCCGCGCGGTATAGCAAGTTTCTCTAACGCCATGTACATAGGTTCAGGATCAGGTTTAGAGCGAGCGACATCTTCGGGACAAACTAAGGCGGCGCAGCGTTCGTCCAAATCCATTTTTTGTAGTAGCTGCTCTGCTAGGTAGCGCGGTTTATTAGTGACAATGCCCCAAGGAACGCCTTTTTGCTCTAAAGTTGTGAGTACAGATTCAAGTCCATCAAACACCTGACTATCGACGCAAATGTCCGCTTCATAATCATCTAAGAACTGCTGACGAAAGGCTAGTAACTCCTCTTCTGTGACTTGATCTTGATTATTATGGCGTAGCATCAGCTTGACCATAGCAGAAGCGCCTGCCGAGACTTGCTCACGAATTTGCGCTTCAGGCGGCGCTTGCCAGTTATTCTGTTGACTCATTTTACCGATAATACGCACAAAATCAGCGGCTGTATCTATCAAGGTGCCATCAAGATCAAATAAAACTGCTTTTATAAATTTGCTCATAATTACACACTCTTTTCGTAGATAGGTTTAATAGAGGTAATGCTTTTTTCTAAAAGCTGAGATTTAAAATACAAGTTGCTATGGCTAACCATCATTAGCCATAGGCTTAAACCATCGGCTTTTGCACTGCAATCATATAGTTGACGTCAACGTTTTGTGCCAGCCAATAGCGCTTGGTTATCGGGTTATAATGCAAACCTATAATGTCTTGACGAGTAAATCCAGCATTAATTGCCATCTTATCAAGCTCGCTTGGAGTGATAAATTTGGCATAGTCGTGAGTACCGCGATCAAGCAGACGCAGCACGTATTCTGCGCCAATAATAGCAAACAGATAGGATTTAGGATTACGGTTAATGGTAGATAAAACGCTAACCCCGCCTGGCGCCAATAGCTCAAAGCAGGCGGTAACAATAGAGCTTGGATCTGGTACGTGCTCGAGCATCTCCATACAAGTCACCACATCGAACTGCCCAGCGTGCGTTTTTGCCAGCTCCTCTACAGGAATATTTTGATACCGCAGAGTACTCTCAAGGCCGCTTTGCTTGGCATGTACCGCCGCTGCTTTGAGGTTTTCATCGCCCAAATCGATACCCGTCACGTCAGCGCCGCGACGCGCCATAGATTCAGACAAAATACCGCCGCCGCAGCCGACGTCTAATACGGTTTTGCCAGCCAGACCTGTATCAGATGTTTTATCAGTATCATCGCTTATAAAGCCACTCTTGACATTGTCCTCTATCCAGTTCAGACGTAGCGGGTTAATTTCATGCAAAGTTGCAAAGGCGCCTGTGTTACTCCACCACTCGCCGGCTAAGTTGTTAAACTTTTCAACTTCGCTAGGATCTACATTGATTGTGTTTGTATTAGTCGTTGTTTGATTATCAGTAGCAGCATGCGGCGCTGAGCTCATAGGATTTTCCTTAGATATATGTATTGTCATAAATTTTATAACCTAATATTATCATGAGTGCGTCTATTTAGGTCGATACATACGTGGGCTATTATAAGCGGTATTGTTAACTTGAGAACATGACGAGTTTGCTTTTTGTCGACTCTTTTAAATCGCTATCAATATCGACAATATTTTGTTTTTATAGTGCTAAGTAAGAGTCGCTAAATAATAGCTCACAGCTTTACAACGGTTAGTTAAGAATACGGTTCACAAAAGGCGGCGTTTTGAGCTATTATAGCTTACGTTATTGCATGTGGTGCTAAGCGACCATCGCTTAACACTATGTCTCTCACTTTACAAAGTATTTAAGACTTTATCCCTTAAGGAAAACGTATGAAACGTGTCATGACACTGACTGGTTTGGCGATGGCTATTGGGTTTGCCTCTATGGGCGCGCAGGCAGCTGATTATGTAGCAGGCAAGGATTACCGAGTACTTGATAATCCAGAAAATATTAGCGGTGATGCAATCATCGTCCGTGAGTTTTTTTGGTATGGTTGTCCGCACTGTAATGTGCTTAATCCGCACATGGAAAAATGGGCAAAAACTAAAGATAAAGATGTGGCTTTTTTTAAGACGCCAGCGGCGCTAAATCCTGTTTGGGAAGCCAGCGCACGCGGATTTTATGCTGCGCAGTTACTTGGATTTGAGAACAAAACCCACGACGCGTTGTTTGATGCCGTTCATAAAGACGGTAAAAAGCTGTTTGATCAGGCCTCCCTTGCCAACTGGTATGCTTCAAAAGGCGTCGATAAAAAGAAATTTAATAGTCTTTATAACTCGTTTGCCGTCGGCACCAAAATTGGTCGCTCACAAGCAGGCGCTAAGCGCTATCAATTATCAGGCGTGCCAGCGGTAGTGGTCCAAGGTAAATATGTCGTGACTGGTGAAGGCGCTAAAGTGCCTAAAGTCGTTGATTATCTCGTTGATAAAGTACGTGCTGAGAAAAAATAGTTTTTAGTCTTGTTTAGATTTAAATGCAAAAAGCCAATCCTTAAAGATTGGCTTTTTCGTTGTGAATTTAGTGTTTACCGATTTTATGAGTAGACTCTCTAATTTGTCATAAGCCTGACAAGCTACTTTAGATCTGACAAAATAGTGACTTCACGAATATAGGTTGCAAGATCTTCTTGTGATTCAGCTAGTAGTTCATCGTCTTGCTTGTACTTAGCATATTCAATCCATAATAGCAGTTGGTGCAGGCTATTATGTTCAGACGCTTTATACTGTTTAGTAAATTGCTTTAATGTGCCTTCATCATTAATATTAAGCCTACCATACCAGCTCTCGATCTTGGCAACTTGCTCGTTTGGAAAGTAAGCGTCGAATAATGCTTTGATTAAAGTATGACGATCTTCTTCACCAATCAGTTTGCCCACGCGTTTGGTTTGGCGATTGCGAGCATTGGCGCTGGTAATATCAGTGAGCGCCATCAGCTCTGCCATAAAGTAGTCACTGGCAGGTAATTGTTTGAGCTGTTTTTTTGATAGATTTGACAAGGGTATCGATAAAGCCTGCAAGCGCTCATGCGCTTTTTTAAGCTCAGTACGCGAGACGCGCATGTCCTGTTCTGACCAGTCAACCATAGTACTATCCATATAATAATAAAAAATAAATAAGACGCAGCTACCACATATGCTTTTCGCGATGCTTAGTTGCCACTGTCAAATCTGTAGGCAAGTTTGCTGCCAATCTGTCTTGTAGTTGCTGAGTGATAAAGACTGAGCGATGTTTGCCACCTGTGCAGCCGATAGCAACAGTGACCGTATGACGATTATTATGTAAAAAATTAGGTAACCAGCGCTCCAAAAACGTCCTGATATCCTCTGCCATCTCGTCCACTTCTGGATAGTCAGCAAAGAACTCCTTAACCTTGCGATCTAACCCAGTTGCCGTACGTAACTTAGGGTTCCAATGCGGGTTTGGAAGTATGCGCACATCAAATACAAAATCGGCATCAATAGGATTGCCGTACTTAAAGCCAAAGGATAGCAGGTTGATAACGATTTTGTTGTCAACGCCAACGTAATCGCGCAAACGCTCTTTTAGTTGATGAATATTTAGCATGCTAGTATCAATTTTCATATCCGCGCGCTTAAAGATAGGCTGGAGCAAATCGCTCTCTTTTTTTATAGCTGCAGGTAAATTGTTAGTACTATGCTCAGTACTCAGCGTGTCTTTGGTCATCAATGGATGTACGCGGCGCGTGGCATTAAAACGCGCGACCAAGGTGCTATCTTGCGCGGTTACATACACCACCTGAACCGCTTGCTCACCGTAAGTCTGCTTAAGAGTGTCGTGTATAGTAGAAAAATTTGATAAATCTGCGCGCGGCGTACGAATATCAACGCCAAGCGCTAAGCGCTTTATACCACTATCTCCGACGAGCCTTTGCGCCGCTTGAGGGACTAAAGACAAGGGCAAATTATCGATAGAGTAATATCCCAAGTCCTCCAAAATGTTAAGCACGGAGGTCTTGCCTGATCCTGAACGACCAGAAACTACTAAGATACTCACGACTTCTTCTTTTGTGATCTCAGATATAACCGTTGTATCAGACAACGAGGTTTGATCTAGATTATCGTCTTTATTATCCGTATCCATGATCAATTACCTTTGTCTATTCATTTATCAAATTTTTTGGGTATTGCAGCACTATCTACTTAAAAGTGAACGGCTCATTATCTAATAGACGTGCCTGCCCTAGCTTCGCGGCGACGAGTATAATGGCATTAGCAGACTCTGAACTAAGATTAGATCCGTTATCAGTAATCGACTCTAATTGCGCGGTTTTGACTTCTAAATAATCGACAACAAAACCTGCATCAGTTAGTCGCTGCCGACTATTACTTATAAGCATATTTAGCTCATCATTATCATAAGTACCAGATAGCTGCTTAGCCAGTTGCTGTAGCTCTTGATGTAATAACGGGGCAATCTTTCGCTCTATACCCGTTAAGTATTGATTGCGCGATGATAGTGCTAAGCCATCGGTAGCGCGGACAATAGGGGCTCCTATAATCTCAATAGGGTAGCTTAAGTCACGTACTAGCTGCTTAATAATTGCTAATTGCTGATAGTCTTTTTGTCCAAATACAGCTACATCGGGTTGTACAATGTTAAACAATTTTGAGACCACAATACCAACGCCATCAAAATGCCCAGGACGCGACTGACCACATAATTGATCTGTGATAGCACCTGCAAGCACTAGAGTTGGCGGCGGCAGTACAGGATACATCTCATCAATACTAGGTGCAAAGACATAATCAGCGTGAACGGTGGTCAACTTACTGACATCTTCGTCCAAAGTGCGCGGATAACTGTCAAAATCTTCACCAATACCAAATTGGGTAGGATTGACAAAGACACTAACAACAACGATATCAGCTTGCTGTTTTGCGATACTGACCAGCTCCAAATGCCCCTCATGCAAGTTGCCCATCGTCGGCACTAATGCAATGCGCTTTGGCTTATCTAACTTGCATCGGCTGGACGCTAAGGCTGAGCGCAAATCTGAAATACGGTGGTAGATAGTAGGCATAAATAGCTCTAGTTATAAAAGATACTCAGCTAATCAAACTGATGCTGCTGTTTTGGGAAACTACCTTCGCGGACCGACTGCTGGTATAAGGCAAAGGCGCCTTCGATACTGTGCTGTGTATTGCGCTCATCGGTCAAAAAGTCATGAACAAAGCGCGGCACTCGCCCATGTACCATACCTAGCATATCGTGCATGACCAGCACTTGACCGTCGGTATCCGCGCCTGCGCCTATCCCAATCACAGGCACATCAATAGCTTGCGTAATAGATTTTGCCAAATCAGCGGGCACGCATTCTAATAAGATAATCGCCGCCCCTGCTTCTACCAAAGCTTTGGCATCATTAAGCAATTTGTCAGCGGCAGCATCACCACGTCCTTGAATCTTATAACCTCCAAAGACATTGACCGACTGCGGGGTCAGACCAAGATGTACACAAGTAGGCGTACCTGCCTGCGCTAAGGTAGTCACAAGCTCACACAGCTCGCTGCCGCCTTCTATCTTGATGACATGGGCGCCCGCTTGCATAAGCTTGCGGCTATTGGCAATTGCTTCTGGCAAAGTGGCGTAACTCATAAACGGCAAATCAGCCAGAATCAGTGCTTTGTCATTGCTACGCGCGACATTAGCAGTGTGATAAGCCATATCGTCGACGCTGACAGGTAGCGTAGAGTCATGACCTTGAACCACCATACCTAGGCTATCCCCGATCAATATCGTGTCAATCTCTGCTTTGTTCATCATGCGCGCAAACATGGCATCATAGCAGGTCAGGCAAGTAAATTTAGTCCCGTCTTTTTTGAGATTTTTTAGCGTAGATAAAGTGGTCATACATTTCTCGATAACTTGGCAATAAATAGTTTTGATATAGTCGATTCTAAATAAAACAGATACATTATATTTAAACGCGGAACTGGTATAAATTTTACTGGCGTGCTGTGTCTACGCTGCTCGATGCTGCGCAACCTATGTTTTAAAAAAAGCATTCCAGTCCCGTTGTATCGTTTTTATGTTGAACCCACTATCAGTAACAATAGACTTGTCTAATTGTCACCTAACTTCTTTAACCCTGTCCAGTCTGTACTGGATGCACAATTGATAAGTGGTACGCCTGCAACTTTGAGGGTTGGCTTAAGCTCAAGCAAAGGTATCAAAACAAAGTTGCGCTCATACAAACCTGCATGCGGTATTATCAAAGTCGGCTCTGCTAACAGCGCATTACCATACAACAAGATGTCAACATCTAAACTGCGCTCGCCCCAGTGACGCAATCGCGCGCGCTTAGCGTTGTTTTCTAACCCTTGACAAAATGCTAGTAGTTCAAACGGGGGTAGGCTCGTCTCAAAGCCTGCGACTGCGTTAACGAAGTCTGGCTGATCTTGTGGCCCCATTGGCGCTGATAGATAAAATGAGGACACTTGTACCTCTTTTATCTGATCTGCTGCAAGCAAACTTTTAATAGCGAACTGCAAGTGCTCCATTGGCGTACCCAGCTCGTTGGTTAGGTTGCTTCCTAAACCAACATAAGCGGTTACCCACTTATCATCTGTTATCTTTGCCATTTTATTTTAAACACTATATTAGTTTAAACACTGTCAGTGCTGATAGTACTAGGCTGACGGCGACGACGTTTTGCGGGCACAGGTCCTTGACTACTGATTGTATTGCTCTGATTTGGCGTAGCCAATTTTTTACTTTTAGTCGTTTTAGCTTCTCGTTTACTAGCTTCTTTGTTAGTCGTTTGTGCTTTGTCAGTCAACGTATCTTTATTCTTATCGCGACTTGCCACCTTTGGAGTAGGCAGGGTATCAGACTTGCTCAAAACGTCTGAGAAGGTAGTACTAGGCTGACGGCGGCGGCGCTTGTGCGGTATCGGCTCGTTATTTGCCGTAACCAGCTGCGGCGTTTGTGCAGGCAACTGCTTGCTCTCTTTGCTAGCCTTTGACGCCTGCTTATTCTCAAGAGCAATATCAGACGGCTTACTCTTCGTTTCTTTATCCCTAGCTGACTTCTTATCAACCGACTTTATATCAACCGACTCAGTATCAGCAACAGATGCTTTATTTTTAGCCGAGACTTGGCGAGATTTAGGTTTAGCCGATTTATCCACCTCCAGCTGTTTTTGTAGTGGCGGCACTACCTTTTCATGCTCTATTACCAATAGCGGCTCTGGCTGAGATTTAGATTTAGCACGCTTATTTTCACTACTGGCTAATGACAACTGCTTTAGTAATGCAAGCTCTTTACGGTCTTGTTTTGCCAGCTGCTTGCCATTGAGAGCTTGTTTCGGTTTAGTAGAGGACGTTTGTAGCTCTGTAGATAAAGACTGAGTATCATCGCGGCGACGGCGGCGGCGAGTGGGTACATTTGAATCATCATTCATAGGCGGCGCAGTCTCTTGTGGCTTAGCTTTGTCTTGGTTGTGATCAGTATCATTGTGCTTATTAGAATGACTTTGTTCTTGCAAATCATTTTGCTTTTGACGATTACGACCGCGCGAGCGCTGATTTTGTTTGTACGATCCTCGGCGAATACTGTCATCAAAATCATCGATCGCTTGAGCCTGCTCTTTTTCAGACAAGGTCTGATACGTCTGCCACCACTCGCCCATGCCGTTAGTAGACTCAGATAAAGGATGATCGCTATCACCGCACTGCTCACGCAACAATAAAAAGTCAAAGCCTGCGCGAAAACGCGGATGCTCGGACAGTTGTACAATTTGCTTGGTACGCGGCGCAGCAAGTTTGGGCTGCAATAGCCAAATATCGCGGATAAACTGCTCGGCAAACTTAGGAATCGCCGTTTTGATGCGTTGACGATCGATCACTTTACCTGCTGCATGCATCTGTGCATCGGCAAAAGGCATATTACGGTTTTTGGCTTTTTCTAACTGATGTAGGTAGTTCTCCCACAATAGCGCCGCATAAAAGAACGCCGGATTGATACTCTTGCCCGCTGCGATACGCTTATCGGTATTAATAGCCACTTGTTTGACCAGTGGACTTGGTTCAGCGGGTGGATATATCATCAAGCTATCGATTGCACCTGACTCAAACAAGAGCGGTAGCAGCGGTACTAGGTAGCCACCAGTAAACATCTTTTGCGTTTCATCATAGAGGCGATGGGGCGATATTTGTTCCAGTAGAGCCCAATTACTCTCGTGAAATTGCCCTGCTAACTCGTCATCAAACTCAAAACCTAACTTGGCCTTAAAACGTAGCGCGCGCAGCAGACGTACAGGATCTTCTTCGATACGCACCGGAGCATGACCTAACAGGCGAATTACCTTATTGTCTATATCATCAAGCGCTCCGCAAAAGTCATGTACCACGCCTTTTAGCGGTTGATAATAAAGCGCATTAATAGAAAAATCACGACGCGAGAAGTCTTGCTTAATATCGCCCCAAACATTGTCACGCAGGATCATACCATCTTGGTTGGTGTTAGCATCACTGGTGGGCGGACCGCGAAAAGTAGCGACTTCAATGAGCTCGCGTCCAGAGTAAACATGCGCCAGCTGAAAACGGCGACCGATAATGCGGCAGCGCTTGCCAAAGACGTCTTTGATCTCATGAGGCTTGGCATCAGTGACCGCATCAAAGTCTTTTGGACGTAGGCCTAACAAGGTATCGCGCACGCCGCCACCGACGATATAGGCATCAAACCCAGATCGGGACAAAGTGGCAATAACTTCGGTAATGGAATTGGGTAATTCAGATTTATTTAGTTCTAACTGCTTGGCGGCGCGCTCTGCCATGCATCTACTCCTCAACGGTGTTCTCGATCACCCCTAACGAACACAGTGTTCATCAGGCGGATGTACTCGCTAGTTTAACAAATTTTGTGCAAGCTGGGTATGTTATGGTTATCCCTTAAGTGCTAATTTGTCACTTTTGCTGTGCTAAAGCGTCGTACGCAAAGTGTATGCGGGCTAGGTGCCATGATATCAAGCGTCTTATTCGCTTATCTGTAAGCGAGAGCGATTCTTTTCAATCGTTTTTGCGCCTATGCCTTTGACTTTTTGTAGCTCATCAACTGATTTAAAGTCGCCGAACATCTCGCGGTACAAGATGATCGCTTGCGCTTTACTACTGCCGATACCGTTTAGCGAGGTCAACTCACCCTCGCTCGCACGATTGATATTCACCCTTTTTTGCTCTCGTGCTTGCACTGCTGATTTTTCTTGTGCCAACAAATACTGATAAGCACTTGCAGGATCATCGAAACAAGGCGCTGCATGGACTTGGGCTGGCAAAGCACTGATAATACAGCCTATTAACAATAGACAAAACATAAGGCTACTGTTGTAAGTTGCATATTTATTAACGGCGCTCATGCTGTTTGGCGGCCTCCCATAGTGCATCCATCTCCTGTATGTCACTCTCCTCAAAGCGCTTACCTGCCTGCTCTAGTTGTGTTTCGATATAGCCAAAGCGTGATTTAAATTTATGCACGCAGGTGAGCGTAGCCGCTTCTGCGTCAAGACCTAACTTACGCGCGACGTTGACCAGTCCAAATATACAATCGCCCAGCTCCTTTTCGATAGCAGCGATATTGGTTTGGATATCAGCGTCTGTTTGATTACTCACTTCACTCTTAAGCTCATTGATCTCCTCCTCAAGCTTATCAAATGCGCCGTCCACTCCGTCCCAATCAAAGCCTAATTTTGAGGCTTGACTTTGCACCTCTTGCGCTTGCATCAGAGCACTCCCTGCTTTGATAGCATCTAACCGGCGTCTTGGTTTACCCCTTGCTTCATCAGCTTGTCGTTCCACAACTTTGATCTCATCCCAGCGCGCTTTTACGGCCGTCTCATCTTTGAGACTCTCAGCCTCAAACACATGTGGATGGCGACGAATCAGTTTTTGTTGTAGAGTCGCTATTACGTCACTAATGTCGAAACGCCCTTGCTCAGCATAAAGCTGACAATGAAAGACCACTTGTAATAGCACATCACCCAGCTCACTTTTGATATCTTCGTCATCGTCAGTCTGTACCGCCGCGCCAAGCTCATAGGCTTCTTCGATGGCGTAAGGGATTAGGCTATGATTAGTCTGTTTTTGATCCCAAGGACAATCACTGCGCAAGCGTGCCATAAGCGCCAATAAATCCTCAAGCTCACCTGTTGCTTCTGGTACGCCTAATGCTGGCTTGGGCGTTATGATGGTTTTTGGCGTTTTACTTGTGGCTGCGTTGTTATTAAGTACTGTCATCACCTGCTCTCATTAGATTATTAGATTTATTGCTTGCTTGAACGAGTTTGATTTATCGCTTAGTGTAGCATTGAATAAGTAGACGCTTATAGTCATACTACTGCTACAATTAACGATACTATTTTAAACGCAAGGAACGTCCCTTTTATGTCTGCCTCAGCGAACTATCAACCTGCCCCCTCATTTGAACCTATAACTATCAGCTCCTTTAAAGCCTATGATATTCGCGGTGAGCTGGGCGTAAGTTTGGATGAAGACATTGCCTATCGTATCGGGCGCGCCTTTGCGCAGATTTTATCAGCGCGTTTTAAGGCTACCGATAAGAGTGAGAATAAGGAGGGCTTGCAAACGGCTATCGTCATCGGTAGCGACATTCGCCACTCAAGTGAAACCCTTAAACAGGCGACTATCAAAGGGGTTATAGATGCAGGCGTCGATGTTATCGATTTAGGCATGAGCGGCACCGAAGAGGTATATTTTGCGACCAGTCACTATCAAGCGATGGGCGGCATTGAAGTCACTGCCAGCCACAATCCAATTAATTACAATGGACTTAAACTGGTCAAAGAGCACTCAAAACCAATCAGCAGTGACGATGGTTTAGCTGAGATTCAAGCGTTAGCTGAGTCTGGCGACTTTACCCCAACGCATGCAGCGGGACAAATACAGTTATTGACAGACAAAAGCGCTTATATCAATCATGTCATCGATTTTATTGATATCGATATACTTAAACCCTTGAAGCTTGTGATTAATTCAGGCAATGGTAGCGCAGGCCCCGTTGTTGATTTATTAGTCCATAAACTTAAGACGGCTGGCGCGCCAATTGAGGTAATCAAGCTACATCACACCCCTGATGGTAGTTTTCCTAATGGTATCCCCAATCCTATGATTGAGGTCAATCGAGTGGCTACCAAAGCGGCAGTTTTAGACAACAAAGCTGATCTAGGTATTGCTTTTGACGGCGACTTTGATCGCTGTTTTTTATTCGATGAATACGGCGAGTTTATCGATGGTAGTTACGTCGTTGGTATGCTTGCTCAAGCGTTTTTGAATAAGTATGCCAACGAATCTATCGTCTACGACCCTCGGGTGATATACAACACCGAAGCGGTTATCGACGCTCATGGCGGTCAGGCAGTTATCAGTAAATCAGGACACTCTTTTATCAAGCAGGTGATGCGAGAGTCAGGCGCTGTCTATGGCGGTGAGATGTCCGCGCATCATTATTTTCGCGATTTTTTCTACTGTGATAGTGGCATGATACCTTGGCTGTTGACCATTGAGCTATTGTCAGTCACAGGCAAAACGCTGTCAGAATTGGTCACAGGCTATATCAGCGACTATCCAAGCTCAGGCGAGCTTAACTTTCGCCTGACTACCCATGATGCGCCCAGTATTATCAGCGCCATAGAAAATAGATTTAGCGCGCAAAACCCTAAAAAATCGACCTTAGACGGACTGAGCCTGAACTTTGGTGATTGGCGTTTTAATTTGCGAGCGTCTAATACTGAGCCACTGATTCGTCTAAATATTGAAGCGCGTGGGGATAAAGAGTTACTCGCGCAAAAAGTGGACGACATTCAGCAGTGGTTAGCCGCTCAAGGAGCGATACCGGCTTAACGTATCTAGTCTGTTATATTGTCTAAAAACGCTTCGAGGTTAATAGAATAAAAAAAGGGTCTACTCATTATCATATGAGCAGACCCTTTTTTAATGATAAAAACTATGACTTGTTGCGACCGATACCCACGTAACCGCCAACAAGTCCCTCAACTTGCACACGGGTCAATATATTCTGCGCATCAAAGATAGGCATTGCGTACTGATTGATACTGGCAACATCTAAGCGATCTTGTGGCGACCAGCTGATGATAAATATAGCTTGAGCACTAGCTAAAGACTGATAAGGGCTATTAATCAGCGTCATAAGCGGCTGTTCTTCATACTGCTCAGCGAGTTCGGTTTGTGCCTTATCACTATAGATAAGCGTATGAATATTATACGACCACAATAAGCTCAGGAGCGGATGAATTGCAGAATTTGCGGTGCGTCCAGAGCCTGATTTATAACTACCGCCCCAAATCATTACGGTTTTATTATCGATAAATCCATCAAAATATTGCCAAAATTTGCGAAATATCAGCTCTTTTTGGTCTTCGTTGATGTGCATGACCGCTTGCAGTAGTGGCATCTCAACGCGGCTAGTCTCGCCTGATTCTTCCAGCTTTATAAGCTCACTAGGCAAAGTATTACCGCCAAAACCCCAACCTGCTTGTAAGTAGCTGCTACCCACGCGCGCATCGAGTCCCATGATTTGACTGACCTGTCCGATATCGACATTCTGGCTATCTGCTAAGCGTGACATCTCGTTCATAAAACTCACTCGAGTCGCTAGCATGGCCATAATACTACTGCGAGCGAATTCTATCGTTGCAATATCAGCATGATGATAGGAGCGCGCCTGTTGCATTAGAGGCTGTAGCGCGCGTAGATGCTGACTGCTGTCTGGCGTCTTTTCGCCCAGTAACCACAGCGAGGGTTTAAGCATCGAGCTATAGGCCTCGCCATCTTGCAAGAATACAAAGGGCACATAATACACCCAAGCACGTCTTAGACGCTGAGCAACTTGAGAGATATGACCTAGATTTTCGATACCACTCATAATAATCGGTTGGGTCTGCTGCTGACTATCATTAAAGCTGCTAACCCAGCTCTCATCATTCCAAAATGATTTTATGTCATCAAGAAACAGCCAATAGAGCGCGGCGCGGGGTAGAATCTGAGTGCTGTCATGCTTGCTATCGGTAGTAGGCTCTTCATAAGTAATAATGAGTTCATCCGCATTTTTAGGCAACTGAAAACTTATTATCTGTTCTTGTTGAACATAAAGCTGCCACAGTGCTTGCAGATGATGCTCAAAACTGTATTGCTGCAGCTGCTGTGACAATTTATCGTTATCGGCATAGATATGAACGTATTGACCTAAACTTGCCAACACGACTGCACTAGTTAAAGCCTCAATACCATGACCAATAAGTACGCAGACATCAGAGTATTTGACAGCAAAACGATTAGCGTTTTCGCCATTATTACTGTTAGCAGAATTACTGTTAGCAGAGTTTGAAGTCATAAGATTACCTTTCACTTCTTATTATCATTTACGTCTAATTATCATCTAAATTTAACTACAAACAGTATCAAGACAGCTGTTTGATATGGGCAAGCAGCTGATTGGTCGAGCTATCAAACTGCTCGCTACCGTCTTGTTGCAGGGCATGATAAACCGTCTCTGCCATCTGTTTACCCATCTCAACGCCCCATTGATCAAAAGGATTAATATCCCAAATACTAGCCATGACATAAACTTTATGCTCATATAAGGCAATAAGCGCGCCTAAGCTATGCGGCGTGAGTTTGTCGAGCAATAGCGTAGTTGAGGGCTGATTACCACGGTAATGCTTGTACTTGTCCGCCTCGCAAGCATGAGTCTTCTCAACGATTGCTGCATTACCAAAGGCTAGGACGCGGCTTTGCGCCAAACAGTTAGACAAAGATAGCTCATGCTGATGCTGCAAGGAGGCATTTTGTAGCTCATCGCTGTAGTGACGCACGCAAGCGATAAAGTCGCAAGAAACGTGTTGAGTACCTTGATGAAGTAGCTGATAAAACGCATGCTGAGCATCAGATCCAATTTCTCCCCAAAGAATTGGACAGGTATTATAATCAACGCGAGTGCCATCATGAGTGACCGACTTACCATTACTCTCCATCTCAAGCTGCGTCAAATAACTGGGCAAATAGCTCAGTCTGCCATCATATGGAAGTACGGTATGAGCATGTATTTGCAAGAACGTACTGTTCCAAACCGCGAGCAAACCCAGTAGCACAGGCAAATTATCCGCAAAATCAGTATGGGCAAAATGTTCATCCATACTGTGCGCGCCAGCGAGCAATTCACGGAACTGACTCATACCAATGCGCACAGCAATGGCTAAACCAATCGCTGACCATAAAGAGAAGCGTCCACCGACCCAATCCCAAAGCTGCAACTGGTGCTCAGGATGAATACCCCAAGCGCTCATTTTTTCGTTATTAGCAGATATACCGATAAAGTGCCGACGTAATACGCTATCCTCACTACCATCGCGGCGCTTAGCGGTTGCTAGCAGCCATGACAGCGCCGTCTTCGCGTTGGATAAGGTGTCAACGGTACCAAAGGATTTGGAGGAGATAATAAATAGCGTGGTCTCTGCATTTAAGCGTTTGAGCAAATTATCGAGCTGGGAGCCATCCATATTGGAGACAAAATGTACCCTAATATCGGTATCAGACCATTCATCAAGAGCAGTCGCTGCCATCAACGGCCCAAGGTCTGAACCACCAACGCCGATATTGACCACATCGGTAATTGCTTTACCCGAGAACCCGCGCCACGTGCCATTTCTAATACGTTTGGACAAACGCTCTACCTGCAATAGACTCTTATGTACATCAGCCACAACATCTTGCTCACCCATTTGCAGTTTGGCAGTTGATGGTAGACGTAACGCCGTATGCAAAGCAGCACGCTCTTCACTGGTATTGACCATAGCGCCTTGCATCAAGGCTTTTATACGTCCAGATAAATCACAACTGTCAGCCATGTCTAAAAGCGTCGACAATACCGTCTCATCGATACATTGTTTGCTGTAATCCATATACAGCTCACCTGCCTGCGTACTGAAACGCGTCGTACGCGCGTCCCCTTTAGCAGAGTCTTTAGCAAACAGCTCAGCAAGTGACCAGGACTGTTTGGCAAGGTCTTGCAGCTGCTGCCATGGTTTTGAGTGGCGAGCACTATTAGCGCTGTAGCTTTGCATTTTTACATCCATGTCTTAATTATTATCAAGTTGTTGCTGGGCAAAATAGATAAACGCTTGCATATAAGAGTGCATATCACCTGCATCATAACTATCGCCGCGCATTGTCGTGACATTGACGCCATACTGACTGATTAGAGCATCGATCGCATCGGTCAGTTGAATCTCACCGCCAACAGAAGCAGTAGTATTCGCCAGATAATTAAATATCTGATTGCTAAATACGTAGCGGCCTACGACAGCCAGCCGAGATGGCGCCTTATCTAGGCTAGGTTTTTCTACAAATCCTGCAACTTTAAAACTCATATTTTCTGAAGTATTATCGTTTTGGGTAGCAAGGTCGTGGTCTTGACTGAGCTTAGCAATACCGTATTTATGTACGTCTTCGTCAGCCACTTGATCCACTAGTATTTGCGAATGCCTATCATCAGCAAACTGTTTAATCATAAAAGCTAAGTTATCGCTTTGGCTATCAGTGGTAAAAGGATCCAGCACCACATCTGGTAGCAACACCGCAAAATCGTTATCACCGATAATGGGGCGCGCAGCTAGCACCGCGTGACCTAAACCTAGCGCTTTGCCCTGACGTATCATAGATACGCTGACATCCTCTGGTAACCAGTTTAAACTATCAGCAAGCGCGTCTTTGCCTTTTTGCCGAAGCTGATGATCCAGCTCTGCATTGGTATCAAAATAGTTCTCGATCGCGCTTTTTTGTGCATGACCGACTAACACGATGTGCTTGATACCAGCAGCAATGGCCTCTTCGACCACATAATGAATAGCGGGACGATTGCCTAGTGGCAACAGCTCCTTGGGTACTGATTTTGATAATGGCAACATTCGAGTGCCAAAGCCTGCTACAGGAATAACAGCATGAGTAATTTTTGTCATAAATAGAATCTGCGTCAAAAGGTTTTAGTGTAGATAAAGCGTTTTAATTAAAAGTAACATGCAATAGCATCAAATTTAAGAGGCATTATAGCCATTAGGGTTTTGACTTTGCCAGCGCCAAGTATCGCTGCACATATCGATGATAGATAGCTTAGCTTCCCAGTCCAGCAATGTTTTTGCTTTGTCAGCACTAGCGTAACAACTGGCGATGTCTCCCGCGCGGCGCTCGGCAAACTGATAAGGAATATTTTGCTCAGTTACACTAGCAAACGTATCGACTAACTCTAAAACGGAAGTCCCTTTACCCGTACCCAAATTAATGGGTAAAAATCCTACTGAGCGACTCTCTTTTGCACAGTCTTGCTGCTTTAAATAATTTAAAGCGGCAACGTGACCTGATGCTAAATCAGTCACATGAATAAAATCACGGACACCCGTACCATCAATAGTGGCGTAATCATTACCAAAGATATTTAACTTTTCAAGTTTGCCGACGGCAACTTGAGAGATATACGGCATCAAGTTATTGGGAATGTCATTTGGATCCTCACCAATTGTACCTGAAGAGTGCGCGCCTACCGGATTAAAATAGCGCAAAGTTACCAAATTCCAGTCTTTATCTGCTACTGCTAAATCTTCTAAGATGTGTTCAACCGTCAGCTTACTTTGACCATAAGGATTGGTCGCAGAACGAGGAGAGCTTTCATCAATAGGTAAAATTTCAGCATCGCCATAGACCGTTGCTGACGAAGAGAAGATGAAACTTTTAACGCTAAATTTACTCATAATGTCAAGTAGTGTAATAGTCCCACTAACATTGTTGTCATAATAAAGCAGAGGTTTGGCGACAGACTCACCAACCGCTTTTAGTCCTGCAAAATGAATAACGCCAAAAAATTCGTGTTGAGCGAATACTTTTTGTAGTGCTCTGCGGTCGCGAATGTCGCCTTCAATGAATTCGATGGACTCACCAATGAGCGTTGAGACACGATTGAGCGCCTCAACGCTACTATTAGATAAGTTATCAAAGACAACCACTTCATACCCTGCCTGATATAGTGCAATGCAAGTATGAGACCCTATATAACCTGCGCCGCCTGTGACCAGAATCTTGTGCTTCATAATATAACCAAAAGTATATAAGAATAAAAAAAGACACCTCATTGTGAAGTGTCTTTATAGTATATCAATATAATTAAATAGTTATCTGCCAAACTTATGTAGCTTTTAACGCATTACCAGCCAGTGACTTCTTTTAGCTTGTCACCTAGTTTTGAGGGATCGCGTGTATAAGCGATACCCGCGTCTTCAAAGGCTTTGAACTTTTCTTCGGCTGTGCCTTGACCACCAGAGATAATCGCGCCTGCGTGACCCATACGCTTGCCAGCAGGTGCCGTCACACCAGCGATATAACCGATAACAGGTTTAGTCACATTATCTTTAATGTACGCTGCCGCTTCTTCTTCAGCCGTACCGCCAATCTCACCGATCAAGATGATGGCTTCGGTTTGTGGATCGTCTTGGAACAGTTTTAGCGCGTCTATCTGATTCATACCTGGGATAGGATCGCCGCCAATACCGATACAAGTTGATTGACCAAAACCTAGCTTTGTCGTTTGCGCAACGGCTTCATAGGTCAGCGTACCAGAACGTGAAATGATACCCACTTTGCCTGGCAGATGAATATGACCTGGCATGATACCTATTTTGCACTCGCCTGGCGTGATAACGCCTGGGCAGTTTGGACCGACAAGGCGTACATCGCCTGCAGCTTCAAGGTAACGCTTGGCCTTTAGCATATCTAAAGTCGGTACGCCTTCGGTGATAACAACGATAAGTTTAACGCCTGCGTCTACAGCTTCAACGATTGAATCTAGTACAAAGGGCGCTGGTACATAGATGACAGACGCGTCCGCTTGCGTCGCTTCCATGGCCTCGCCCATAGTATCAAATACAGGTAGACCCAGATGCGTTTGACCGCCTTTACCTGGAGTCACGCCGCCGACTACTTTAGTACCGTACTCAATCGCTTGCTCAGAATGAAACGTACCGTTTTTACCCGTAAAACCTTGTACCAATACTTTGGTATTTTTATCAATTAATACACTCATTATTTTTTCCTACTTTTGATCATTATTTTAGTTGACGATACCTGTGGTAACTGCAGAAACGATCTTTTGCGCCGCGTCTGCAAGACCTTGCGCTGAGGTAAGCTTTAGACCAGACTCTTCTAAAATCTGTAGGCCTTTTTCAGCATTATTACCCTCTAAGCGCACGACTACAGGCACTTGCACGTCTACTTCTTTGACTGCAGCGATAATCGCCTCTGCAATCATGTCACAGCGTACAATACCGCCAAAGATATTGATCAAGACCCCTTCAACACTGCTATCTTCTAAGATAATCTTAAACGCTTCAACCACGCGATCTTTGGTCGCGCCGCCGCCCACGTCCAAGAAGTTAGCAGGCTTACCGCCGTATAACTTGATGATATCCATGGTCGCCATAGCGAGGCCTGCACCATTAACCATACAACCAATATTACCCTCTAGGGCTACGTAGTTTAGATCAAACTCTGATGCTTTAAGCTCACGCTCATTCTCTTGCGACTTATCACGCAGAGCTTCGATTTTTGGCAGACGGTATAGTGCATTTGAGTCGATACCGATTTTGCCATCGACGCAGACGATCTCGCCGTTTTCACGTACTGCTAATGGATTGACTTCAAGCAGAGCAAAATCATTGTCAATAAAAGCTTGATACGCGCCTTTCATGAGCTTTGCAAACTGATTGACTTGCTTGCCTTCTAGACCTAATTTAAACGCGACTTCGCGAGCTTGATACGGCATCAGACCCACTAGTGGATCGACGCTGACTTTAAATATCTTTTCAGGCGTTTGACTGGCAACTTCTTCGATATCGACGCCGCCTTCGGTTGAGGCCATAAAGGTCACGCGGCGTGTTGAGCGATCAACGACAGCGCCAAGATAGAGCTCAGTTTGTACTGGGTACATGTCTTCTGCGACGAGTACAAAGTTGACCGGTTGGCCATCAGAATCGGTCTGAAAGGTCACTAGATTGGTACCGATCAGCTCGTCAGCCACTTTTTTGGCTTCTTCGCGGGTTTTGACCAGTTTAACGCCGCCTGCTTTGCCGCGGCCACCAGCGTGAACTTGCGCTTTGATAACTGCGATATCCGTCGGCGTTTTGTCAAAAGCTGCCGCGGCTTCATCGCCACTATAAGCGACAATACCTTCTTGAATCGGTAAGCCGTAGCTTTTTAGCAGCTCTTTTGCTTGATACTCATGTAAATTCATTGCTTGTATCCTTCGTTATTATCTAAATAAGAGAGAGTAAAAATGTGAAATCAGGCAATTTACCATAGCAGCAGAACTCATCGTAATGAGTTCTGCTATGTTGCCTAATCAAACTATTATCTTGCTAAAGCAAAACTGTTAACTACTTACGTTTTTTGCGCTGGATAGCATGAATAGCACGTCCATCTGCTGATAGTGCCGCTTCGTGTACGGCCTCAGAGATTGTTGGATGAGCAAAGGTCATTAGTTGTAAGTCTTCAATGCTTGAGACGAACTCCATTGCGATCATACCTTGATGAACAATGTCGCCAGCTCCTGCAGAGATAGCATGCATACCTAATAGGCGATCGGTTTTGGCATCAGCGACAACTTTGATAGACCCTTGCGCTTCACTTTGTGCCAGAGCGCGGCCGTTAGCGGCTAGGTTGAATGAGCCTGTTTTGACTTCATAGCCTGCATCAGCGGCTTCTTGCTCAGTGAGACCTACCCAAGCAATTTCTGGATGGGTATAAATGACATTGATAATCGTGTCATAGTTGATCTGAGCTTTTTCACCATGAATACGCTCAACAGCCATCATGCCCTCTTCCATCGCTTTATGCGCCAGCATCGGACCGCGTACCAAATCACCGATAGCGTATACGCCATCTAAGTTAGTCTTGCACTGCTCATCAACATCGATAAGGCCGCGCTCGGTCAAGGTTACGCCACTGTCATCACCAAGTAGTTTCTCAGAATAAGCACGGCGACCGACACAAACGATCAGCTTATCAAAGCTCTCATCAGACGCCTCACCTTTGTTTTCACTAGTGACCACGACTTGACCATCTTTAACTTCAGCATTGGTCACTTTGGTATCAACGCGGATATCAAGACCTTGCTTTTTGAACATCTTACGCGCTTCTTTGGCAATATCTTTATCAGCTGCTGCCAAAAACTCAGGCAAAGCTTCATAGACGACGACTTCACTACCTAGGCGACGCCATACTGACCCCAGCTCAAGACCAATGACACCTGCACCAATGACGCCTAAGCGTTTGGGAGTTTCGGTAAAATCAAGCGCGCCTGTCGAGTCAACGATATGCTCATGATCGACTTTTGCTACTGGTATATCAATAGGGATAGAACCTGAAGCCAAGATAACGTTTTTGGCAGTAATGGTGCTCTCGCTTTCATCTTCTAAAGCGACAAATTTAACTTTTTTGTCATCGCCCTTGCCATCAACTAGCGTACCCCAGCCTTGTAACCACTCAACACCATTGCCTTTTAACAGTGCTGCCACGCCGCCTGTCAATTGCTTGACGATGCCTTCTTTGCGCTCGATCATTTTCTCAATGTCGATACCCACATCACCTGTGCTGATACCGTGCTCTTCAAGATCATGCTTAGTGGCCTCATAACGATGTGAAGTATCGAGCAGTGCTTTTGATGGGATACAACCAACGTTCAAGCACGTACCGCCAAGCGCAGGCTCGCCTTTATAGACGCGTTTTTCGATACAAGCCACGCTCATACCCAATTGACCTGCACGGATAGCGGCTTCGTAACCACCAGGACCGCCACCAATGACGACTAGATCATAACTGTCTTTCATAATGAGTTTCCTTAATATTTTTATTTATTAAATAAGTGATCTATCGTACGTAGACAATAGATTGTATTTATAACAAACAAGCTTTAAATGATGCTTTATGACTATAAATGAAAAGAAGTTTGCTAGAATAGCTAAGCTGTGAAAAGGCTAAGAGATATTTATGACAACAAGCAGAGCTACTCATAGCAAAGGTAAAAAGCTTGTATCAGCAGTTGCCAATACAAGCTTTAAGACTTATAAGTCTAATAGCAGCATGGTTGGATCTTCAACCAAGTCTTTTAGTGTGACCAAGAATTGTACGGCCTCTTTACCATCGATCATACGATGGTCATACGACATAGCTAAGTACATCATAGGTAATATCTCAACCTTACCATCAACTGCCATTGGGCGATCGTTGATAGCATGCATGCCTAAGATAGCCGTTTGCGGCGGATTCAAGATAGGCGTTGACATCAATGAACCAAAGACGCCGCCATTTGAGATCGTAAAGGTACCACCAATCATCTCATCAAGACCTAGCTTGCCTTCTTGCGCTTTACCGCCAAGCTCACGAATTTTACTCTCAACATCCGCCATGCTCATCTGATCGGTATCGCGTAGGACAGGGACGACCAGACCACGATCTGACGATACGGCAACACCGATGTCATAGTAACCGTGATAAACGATGTCATCACCATCTAATGACGCATTAACCGCTGGGAAACGTTTTAGCGCTTCAGTTGCCGCTTTGACGAATAAAGACATAAAGCCTAAACGCACACCATGACGTTTTTCAAACTGATCTTTATACTTGGTACGCATGTCCATGAGTGGCTTCATGTTGACTTCGTTAAACGTCGTCAGCATGGCGGTCTCTTGCGTTGCTGATAATAGACGTTCAGCGACGCGTTTACGCAAGCGCGTCATAGGAACGCGTTTTTCAGTACGCTCGCCTGTCGATTCAGCAACTGGAGTACCGCTATCAGACTTAATAGAGCTGTCTGATTTAAGTTTTGGACTTGCCATATCTGATTTAGTCACGCGACCATCACGGCCACTACCTTCGACATTCTTTGGATCAACGCCAGACTCTTTTGCCGCTTTACGTACTGCTGGGCTTTGATCTTTATGATCAGCTTCAGGAGCTTCTGGACGGCTTGGAGTATCACCATAGCCTTCTTGTTTAGGTTGTACGGGAGCTGCAGGCTGATCTGGGTTGACCGCTGGCGTCTCTGTCTGTGAGCTATCGCTAGTATCAGCGTCTTGTCCACCAGCATCGCCACTAGCGCCAGACTCAAACTCAGCGATCAGGTCTGCTGATTCGACCGTGTCGTCAACTTGCTTGACGATTTTGGTCACAACACCATCATCAGGAGCAACCACTTCCAATACAACTTTGTCAGTTTCAATTTCAGCCAATAAGTCATCACGACTTACTTGCTGACCTTCTGATACGTGCCATTCAACGATCGTGCCATCGGCAACCGATTCTGGAAAAACGGGGGCTTTGATCTCAGCCATCGATAAACTCCTTAGATTTGGATACTGCTCATTATTGGGTCGTGATAGTTGGGTTAAAATACTAACTATCATCGCTTGATTAATTTAAGACTTAATATAACTATTATTTAGACAACTCATCAACGCTAACGCCAAGACCACCTGCAACTAGCTCTTGCTGCTGCTGGGCGTGTAATTTAGGTGACCCTGTCGCAGGTGCTGCACTTGGCGGACGCGCGATAGGTTCCATAACTTTTGCTTTAGTCGGATGCGGTACCACAATACGGAACATGTGCGGTGCTAGGTAATACCAAGCGCCTTGGTTAAGCGGTTCCTCTTGCGTCCAAACGATCTCTTTTAGATTGCTGTATTTTTCAATTTCGCTAATCAAACGCGCTTCAGGTAGAGGATATAGCTGTTCAATACGCACAATAGCCACATGCTCAAGTCCAAGCTCACGGCGCTGCTCTAACAAGTCATAGTATACCTTGCCGCCGCACAGTACTAGGCGCGTGATGTTGTCAGCGTTTTGCTCATCCATCTCTGGTAATATTGTCTCAAACTTACCATTTGCAAGTTCTTCTAACTGCGAAGTTGCCAGCTTATGACGCAGCAAGCTCTTTGGTGACATTACAATCATAGGCTTACGAATAGGACGAACGGCCTGACGACGTAGAGCATGGAAAATTTGCGCAGGCGTTGTTGGGGTAATCACTTGCATATTATCTTCAGCACATAGCTGCAAGAAGCGCTCAAGACGTGCTGAGGAATGCTCAGGGCCTTGACCTTCATAACCATGTGGCAATAGCATGGTTAAACCACAAACACGTTGCCATTTGGTCTCGCCACTCGAGATAAACTGATCGATGACCACTTGTGCCCCATTCACAAAATCACCAAACTGCGCTTCCCAGATGATTAAGGCATTGGGTACCGTAGTCGCGTAACCATATTCAAAGGCTAATACCGCTTCTTCTGATAATAGTGAGTTGTAGGTCGCAAATCGTGCTTGCGTTTCGCTAATGTGCGCAAGAGGCACATACATGCTGCCATCGTTAACATTAAAGATTTCGCTGTGACGATGTGAGAAAGTACCACGGCCAACATCCTCACCAGTGATACGCACTAATACTTCGTCGTTATCTACTAGTGACGCATATGCCAAAGTCTCAGCAGCTCCCCAATTCAACGGCTCTTCACCCGTTTGCATGGCCAAGCGTTGTTCCATCATCTTTTGCACTTGACGCTGTAGCTTGTAACCCTCTGGCACTTCAGCCATACGGCGACCGTAAGTCTTTAGCTTATCTATGTCGACACTAGTATCCCAGTCATCAACGAGATCATGACCCAGATAGGGTGTCCAATCTACAAATAACTTCTCATTAGGTTCACTGACTAATGAATTGGCGACATACTCTCCGCGATCTAGAGATTCGCGGTATTCGTCTTCATACTTAGTAGCGTCTTCGCTTGTGATAACCCCAGCTTCGATAAGCTTATTGATGTAGATCGTACGAGTAGTCGGTAGCTTTTTGATAACCGCATACATAAGTGGCTGCGTCGCTGACGGCTCATCGGCTTCATTATGACCATTACGGCGATAGCAAAACAGATCGATAATGATGTCTTTGTCAAATTCGTGACGATAATCAAGCGCAAGCTGAGCTGCAAATATGACTGACTCAGGATCGTCACCGTTCACGTGTAAGATTGGCGCATGTACCATTTTTGCCACATCAGTACAGTATTCTGTTGAACGCAGATCTTCTTGACGACTGGTCGTAAAGCCTACTTGGTTATTAATGACAATGTGTACCGTACCACCTGTAGTATAGGCGCGCGTTTGCGACATCTGGAAGGTTTCTTGCACTACCCCTTGACCTGCAAAAGCAGCATCACCGTGAACCACGATAGGCAGTACTGAGTTGCCGTCTTTACCGCTATGACCAGGCTGATCATTACGGCGAACTTGACGTGCCCGTACTGAGCCTTGTAGCACTGGTGCGACAATTTCTAAATGAGATGGGTTAAAAGCTAGTGCTAAATGCGCTTCGCCACCAGGCGTCATCACGTTTGATGAATAACCATTGTGATATTTGACGTCGCCTGAGCCTTTTTCTGGTTGCACTTTACCATCGAATTCATCGAATAGATCAGCAGGATTTTTACCTAGGATGTTGACCAGTAAGTTAAGACGTCCGCGGTGAGCCATACCAATGACCATCTCTTTGGTACCATAACCACCAGCGCGCTGAATAATCTCATCAACTGCAGGAATAAAGCTCTCGCCGCCCTCTAACCCAAAACGTTTGACCCCTGTATACTTACGTGCCAAATACTTCTCTAGGCCCTCAGCAGCAGTTAGACGCTCTAAGATTGATAAACGTTTTTCTTTATCAAACTCGATATAACCTAAATTACTTTCTAAATATTTTTCCATCCAGCGCTTTTCAGTACTGCTAGTGACATGCATGTACTCAACACCGATATAACTACAATAGACGCGCTCCATGATCTCAATGATCTCACGTAGCGGCGCTTCGCTCTTACCGATGTTTAAATCGTTGGTTGGATATACCGTATCCAAATCAGCTTCTGACAAGTTGTGATAAGCCAGCGTCAAATCTTCTACTTCTGGACGCGGATGCAGCCCTAAAGGATCGAGATTGGCATGACGATGACCACGGCGACGATACGCAGATATCAATTGCTGCACGCCCATTTGCTTAGGATCAGCGCAGTCAGCTGCTAAGCTTTGAGCGGCAGAAGTAGAACCGCCGCCTTTATTAGCCGTCTGATTACGTGCAAGCAGTAAAAATTGATCTTGAATCGCATTGTGCTTAGCATCGTTTGGCGCTTGATACTGTTTAAAGTACTCTTGCCAATCGCTATCAACGCTATCTGGATCGCCTAAGAATTGCTCATAAAGAGCTTCGATATAATATGCATTATCAGCGGCAAGTTCAGTATGAGCTACGCCTGCTGCTTGTTTAGTTGTACTATTCATAATAACCGTCTATTTGATAGATAAATGAATGAAATTTGGTAGTTTTATCAGTATCTGCAGTTTATATTTGCATCAAAGTGCAATATGAACTGTCTTTTAACCAGTTGTGCTACCCTATTGTTTATTTGTGAACGCTCAGTTTTCTATATAATATCGTCTCAAAACATTTTTTTATATATACTGCCATCGACCATAACCAGATTACTATCAAAAACTAGCAAACTAATTTTGAGTAACGGTATCATTTGTTATAAATTGCCATTCCTTGACTCATATTGGCTGCTTTTGCATGCGCAAACAATAGTGCTACTTACCCTAACATGAGGTAAGTAGGTCACATAGTTTGTTTGTTCAATACTAAGTATTTACGTAATAAATATTTACTATCACGCTATTATACCTAAGTTTTATCAAACTACGAATCTATAAAAAAATGTCAGTTATATAAACATGTCTTAATCTTATCAAAAAAAACACCGCCAAGTCACTCGGCGGTGTTTTTAATTTCAAAAGACTAACAAATAAAGCATATTAGCCTGCTTGGTCAATAAGCATGTTACGTAGATGACCAATTGCTCTAGTTGGGTTGAGACCTTTTGGACATACAGAAACGCAGTTCATGATACCGCGGCAGCGGAATAAGCTAAATGGATCGTCAAGACGTGCTAAGCGTGCTTGCGCGTCACTATCACGACTATCTGCTACAAAACGATAAGCATGCAATAGCGCTGACGGACCTAAAAATTTATCAGGATTCCACCAAAATGATGGGCAACTGGTCGAACAACAAGCACATAAAATACACTCATACAGACCATTTAGCTCCTCGCGCTGTTCAGGAGATTGCAAGCGCTCGGTTGGCGGCGCAGGCTGATCGTTAATCAGATATGGATGTACCTTTTCGTACTGCTCATAAAACTGGTTCATATCGACAACCAAATCGCGAACGACTGGTAAGCCTGGTAGTGGACGAATGGTAATCTTTTCAGGCAAAGTGTTCATGTTTAACAAACAGGCTAGCCCATTTTTGCCGTTGATGTTCATACCATCAGAACCACAGATACCTTCGCGGCATGAGCGGCGAAAGGTAATAGTCTCGTCTTCTTTTTTTAGACGTAGCAAGACATCAAGCAACATACGATCTGATTCTAGTAGCTCGATATTGTAAGTTTGCATACGCGGAGCTGCGTCCCGATCAGGATCGTAGCGATATATCTCAATGGTGCGGTTACCTCTGCTCATAATGCTTAACTCCACACTAGATAATGGCTGGCTTGTTAGAATAATAGCGCCTTAAGCACTCACCTAACCTATAGCTGGCGATCATCCTTTGTCATAGATGAATTGATAATATAACGTAGCTATTACTTATCCTAGTATAAATACTCATTCTAGAATAAGTATAGCGGTATAACCTACTCAATGAACTTAAAGTTAGTAAACGCGAACTTTAGGTTCGATGTAATCTACTGTCAGTGGTATCTTGCGTACAGGCTTGTAGATGATACGGTTGCCTTCAGAATACCATAAGGTATGCTTCATCCAATCGTGATCATTGCGACCGTTAGGAGCATAATCATCATCTTCTGGACGATCATAATCAGCAACACTATGAGCGCCGCGGCTCTCATGACGACTAGCAGCCGATATCATAGTGGCTTTTGCGACTTCATAAAGATTAGCCACTTCAAAAGCTTCGATACGCGCTGTATTAAATACTTGCGACTTATCTGCTAGATGAATGTTTTCAACTTTTTCGCCAAGTGCCAATAGCTTCTCAACCCCCTCATCCATCATCGCCTGCGTACGGAATACACTGGCATGCGTCTGCATAATAGCGCGAATCTCATCTGCCACATCTTGTGCGTTGTGACCTTCAGTAGATTGCTGCAATTTATCTAAACGTCCAACAGTATAATCAAGGACGCGCGGATCCATAGGCTTATAGTTGTGATCGTTTTGATGGAACTCATCAACGATGTGTTTACCAGCAGCACGTCCAAATACCAATAGATCAAGGAGTGAGTTGGTACCTAAACGGTTAGCACCATGTACACTTACGCAAGCGCACTCGCCAATAGCATAAAGACCCGTTACGATTTTGCCTTCAGTGTATAGACCGTCTTCATCTGTACCCGCCTCAAGATCAGGCTTGATGACTTGACCATGAATCGTGGTTGGAATACCGCCCATCATATAATGAATAGTTGGAATAACAGGAATGGGCTCTTTAGTAATATCAACGTTTGCGAAGTTCTTACCAATCTCAAATACTGATGGCAAGCGCTTCATAATGGTTTCAACGCCTAAGTGAGTCATATCCATCACGATGTAGTCGCCGTTAGGGCCACAGCCGCGACCTTCTTTGATCTCTTGATCCATAGAACGTGAGACGAGATCACGCGGCGCTAGATCTTTGACCGTTGGCGCGTAACGCTCCATAAAGGCTTCGCCGTCTTTGTTACGCAAGATTGCGCCTTCGCCTCGGCACCCTTCGGTTAACAGAACGCCTGCGCCTGCAACACCTGTTGGATGGAACTGCCAAAACTCCATATCTTCTAACGGCACGCCTGCACGTACTGCCATGCCTATACCATCGCCTGTATTGATATAAGCGTTGGTTGAGGCTTCAAAAATACGACCTGCGCCGCCTGTTGCAAGTACGGTAATCGGTGCTTGGAATACAGCAACTGTACCTGTCTCTTGCTCTAAAGCAACAACACCGTTGATGTTACCTGCCTCATCTTTGATCAAATCTAGAGCAATCCACTCAACAAAGAACTGCGTGCCTTGCTCTAAATTTTTCTGATACAACGTATGTAATAGCGCATGACCAGTACGATCAGCTGCAGCGCAAGCACGTTGTACCGCTTTTTCACCGTAGTTTGAGGTATGTCCACCAAAGGGGCGCTGATAGATAGTGCCATCTTCGTTACGATCAAATGGCATACCCATATGCTCAAGCTCGTAAACGACTTTTGGTGCTTCGCGGCACATATACTCAATAGCGTCTTGGTCACCCAGCCAATCTGAACCTTTTACGGTGTCATAAAAGTGAAAATGCCAATTATCGTTACTCATGTTACCAAGACTTGCACCAATTCCGCCTTGGGCTGCGACCGTATGCGAGCGCGTTGGGAATACCTTAGTAATAACAGCGACATTCATACCCGCTTCTGCTAATTGCAACGAAGCACGCATGCCTGAACCACCACCACCAACAATGATGGCATCATAATTCAAGGTTTTAATGTTGCTGATAGTATTATCTTGTTTAGTTGCCATTGTGATCTTCCTAGTTAGTACTCAAAATAAGTAGTACTTGTGAAGTAAATAAGGATTGTCTGATAGATTGATCTATATCCATTGGCGATATAAGAGCGATATTGTTATGCATAAGGGTTGTGTTGATCATAGTAGTCAAACGCTTTGCCAAAATATGAACAATATAGTCCTTACAGCCCCCTTTATCAGTGTTAGTAGCCTGACTGTATATCCTTGTACTACTGGCAATCTAGGACATTAGGAATGACTACTATTCTATATAGTCATCGACTGACTACTTTTAAACGCTTTATCTGCTTATAAATATGACTTAACAGTTTGTATTTACAAGCAATTAACCAAAAATTAGTACTGATAAAAAAGTCATCAAGCAAACAAGCTATTGATTAAACGGCAACGACGTTAAAGCCATTACCCCAAAAAATCATGATGCCCCAGAATACATAAACTAAGATAGCTGCAACCATCAAAGCTTGTAATGCTAAGCGCAAACCTGCAGCTTTTGCACCGACTTTGCTAGTAGTAATATAATCTGTAAATACGGTCCACATACCAACCCAAGCGTGACCTGCTAGAGCAATAATCGCGACTAAGCTAAACAGGCGCATAGGTAAGCTGTTCATAAAACCGAACCACTCATAAAAGTCCACGCTACCATGAGTCAAAAAGAAGCCGAGCAGAGTTAGGCTATACAGAGCCAATACTACAGCGCCAAAACGTTGCACAATCCAATCGCGTGACCCTGAACCTGTCAAACCTGTTGCGCTTTTGATACCTGAATTATTCTTAATCATTAGAACATCACCCATATAAATGACGCGACGATCAAAATCGCAGCGATTACAAAGCTGACAACAGCAGCCGTGCGACCAGATTTTAGCTCTTCGTTCATACCCATGTCAGCGAATAGATGCTTCATACCCATCACAAAATGGTAAGAGATAGCAGCGACAAATATCCAAGCGACAAAACGCACTAACACATTGTCAAATACAGTTGCAAAGCTCTCAGGCGATGCCAAAGAAGTTTGTAGCAACCAGAGCATGACAGGGATGAGTAAAAATAGAATAATACCGGAAATACGGTGTAATATTGAGGCGATGGCGATAGGTGATTTTGCATTAACGCTAATCACCTGACTCATAGGCAGATCAATGGGTCGGTTGCTTTTCACAGCGGTCATCCTTTTGCGGTTATACTCTTGTTTTTGCTACCAAAACTTAAACTTTATAAAAGCTATAAGCACAGTGCAAATCATGAGGCGAATAAAGTAAGGAAAAGCTAATTGACCTTGTTTATTTTGTACCGATATCATCTAATCCAACCAGATGGCATTCTTAACTGTCTCAATCACTTTCATTATTAAGAATGACTTCAAGATAGACTATCTAAAAATAGAACAAATAACAAAAACATTCAAGTTATAAAGTATGTCTATCTCATAAATATCAGCGTTTATCGTAACAAAATATAAGTAGTCCGTAGGTAAGGTAACGTCATCTACTCATAACAACAAAGTTTGCTTTAGCCAAATTGTCTCAATTATAAAATGACTGAGCACTAATTACAAACTTATCCTCTAAATAATGACTTATAAAAAGGTTTTAACGCCCTATTAACACTGTGCAATACTCAGCTATTATTGCTCATCTTGTTTATAACTTGTAGTTTAGACAAAATAACTGCTATAGCTCAGCGATTATCTAGATAAAGGCCGTTTTTGAGAAAATGAGTGAACAGACATATTTTGATACAATAATAACCTCGTCTCAGTGCCACCAAATCCTATAAATCGGTGGTATGGACGCTAAAAGTCTTTTCAAATCACTACGGTTTGCTGCTAATATAGATAAGATAGCGCATTAGTTGAATTTATATCTTTGTTTGACTAGTAGTGACGCACTACCAAGCGTCGATTTTATATTTGTGTTTATAAATTAAAACCAATGGAGAGGAAATTATGGCTGATAACAATATGGCTGATAAGAGTGCCACGCTAAGTGTAGATGGTAATGAGTACCAACTGCCCATTACTGATGGTACTTTAGGACAGTCGGTTATTGATGTTGCCGCCTTACAAGAAGCAGGCTACTGGTCTTATGACCCTGGGTTTAAGGTCACAGCTCCTGTTGAATCAAAAATCACTTTTATCAACGGCGGTAAAGGTGAGCTATTGCATCGCGGCTACCCTATCGATCAATTGGCAAACAATGCTGAATACCTAGAAGTGGCTTACGCGCTCATCAATGGTGAGCTACCAAATAGCGAGCAAAAAGAAGATTTCTTTGCAAAGATTCGCAAGCATTCAGCAGTACATGATCAATTGCGTAAGTTCTTTGAAGGCTTTCGCCGTGACGCCCACCCTATGGCTATTATGGTCGGCGTAGTCGGTGCTTTATCTGCGTTTTATCACGAAGACTTAGACATCAGTAATGAGCATGATCGTGAGCTTACTGCTATTCGCCTAATCGCTAAAATGCCAACGCTAGCTGCTATGAGCTACAAGTACTCACAAGGCGAGCCGTTCATGTATCCGCGTGAAGACTTTAGCTATGCTGAAAACTTCTTGTACATGATGTTTGCCACCCCAGGTGACGTTGATTACAAAGTAAATCCTATCATCGCTGATGCTATGGACAAAATCTTTACTTTGCATGCTGATCATGAGCAAAACGCGTCAACATCTACTGTGCGCTTAGCAGGCTCTACTGGCGCAAATCCTTATGCTTGTATCGCAGCTGGTATCGCAGCCCTTTGGGGCCCCTCACATGGTGGCGCAAACGAAGCTGTGCTTGAGATGCTAGATGAAATTGGTACTGTTGAAAACGTGCCAGAATTTATGGAAAAAGTGAAAAGCCGTGAAGTCAAACTTATGGGCTTTGGTCACCGCGTGTACAAAAACTTTGATCCACGCGCGCAAGTGCTCAAAAAGGCTTCTGATGAAGTACTAGAAGCTTTGGGCATTGATGATCCAAAACTTGAGCTGGCTATGGCGCTAGAAAAGATCGCTTTAGAAGATCCGTTCTTCATCGAGCGTAACTTGTATCCAAACGTTGATTTTTACTCTGGCATTATCCTAAAAGCTATTGGTATTCCAACGTCAATGTTTACTGTTATCTTCTCACTAGCTCGTACTTCTGGCTGGATCAGCCATTGGCTTGAGATGCACAGCACGCCATTCAAAATCGGTCGTCCGCGTCAGTTGTATACAGGTGAAACCAAGCGTGATTTTGTTAAACTTGAAGACCGTAAATAGGTCTTACAGTTTATTGAAATAAGCTAACCAAAAAATCCCGCCATAGTGCGGGATTTTTTGGTTAGCTCCAAAGTAGAGTCCGTTCACTATAAATGTTATAGATGAAGCGGCACCTTTTATCGTTTACTGCTGGAACTCTTTTAGCGTTTGCTCATATTTGGCGATTTGTTCGTCGTAATCTTTAATAGTATCGTTAAATTTACTCATTAAGGTCTCAAATTCTTGCTGTTGTGATAGTTTTAATTGCTGCATATCTAGCACTTGCTGCGCCTCTATCTGCTGCCAGACTTGACGCTGAATAATTAATCGCGCCAGTGCAGGACTCTTGGCATTGACCCTATTAGCAATCTCGGCATGCTCAAACAACTGCGGAATTAAAGCGGCAATATTGAGTAAGGTGTCGGTATCTTTTGCGCTCATCTCACTAGTGACAGGCTCATAGAGCGCTTGCATAGCTTGCTGATAGTTTTCTATGATTTGCTCCTGTGTCAACATATTAGGTTTGCGCGGCTCTAAACTAATGCGTTTGAGTACCGACAAGTCGCGCTCACCCACCTCTGTACTGGTATTGATATCAGAGCTCTTCTCTTGCGTATCCGTTGGTGCTGACTCAGCAGTTGCAGCTTGATCGTTAGTTGATTCAGTAGCAGACGCTTGATTGGGTTGTGTTTGAGTGGAATTGGAGAGCAGACCGGTCTCACTCTCTGATATGTCCGCTGCTTGTAAGGACTCATACTCTGCTTGCAAGCGTCTTTGCAGCCCTAGTACTTGTTCGACGTACAAAGGCTGAAACTGCTCAATGCGAGCGGTAGCGGAATCGCTTTGAGTCACGGATTGACTGTCCTCAGCGCGCTGCTGCTCCTCTGTCTTTACCTCTTGACTCTCTGGTGCCACATCAGGGCTGGCTGGCTGATTGCATGCGGTGAGTAGCAAAGAGCCTATCAGAGTTAATGCCGTCAAATTTATCGCATGACGCGCACGCGTAGCGCCTTTATAATTAGAAGTAGGTAACAAAAATTTAAACATCAGAATACAAATCCTTTGTTAAAAATTAAAATCAGTATGGCAATCCATTGCTTATTTAAGGTATGTTTGATAATTTACAAACGGTTTTTATCTTATAGATGATTATGCACAAGTAGAAGATTAAACTATGAACGAGCTGTCAGTGTTTTTGCTATGATTTTTGGCTGGCACAACTAAAAATGGAATACAAGCTTGTAAATCCTGACAATTTTGACCGCGTTCGCGACGCAAAAAGTAATCTTGTACCATACGCGCTTGCTGCTCAATGCCATACTTAAAAAATGATTTGCCAGTTTTGAGTATGTATTGATAACGGCGATCTAAAAGCGCGCCGCGAACCACTTTGATACCCTGCTGCAACTGCCAAACGTGCGTAAGCTCATGTATCAGCCAGCTTTGTTTGCCAAGCGTGGTATGGCTAAAGTCCTCTATCCAATCTAACGGATTGAAGTAAATATTGCCATTAGGGCTAACCGCATAATTTTTGAGTACCCACCAAGCGGTTTTAAGCTTGACGGCATCAAGATTGAGACTATCGCCGAATACGCTACGTGCCAGCGCCTTCTCGCCACTGGTGAGATACCGTGATTGCGGCTTTTGATAAAAGCTTACAGTGCGTATTGCATTTAAATATCGATGCCAGCGTCTTTTATTCTGTCGATCTGTCATTATTAATATTCCATATATCGATACAACCTAGGCCCTGTTGTTTAGGTCTATTGCCGCAAACTTTGAGAATGCTATGTCCTCTACCTTTCATGCTGATACTCCACTTGCTCAGCGTATGCGCCCATCCTCTTTGGAGGCGATTATCGGTCAAACGCACCTGCTAGCAAAAGGCGCGCCACTACGACGTTTGGTAGAACAAGGCCATCTGCCCTCTATCATTTTGCACGGCGAGGCGGGTATTGGCAAGACTACTATTGCCATGCTGCTCGCTGATGCTGTAAATAGACCGTTTCATGCGCTGTCAGCACTCAATACTGGCGTTAAGCAGCTGCGCGAAGTCTTGGACACTAAGGACTCGCTGAATTTTGAGTCGCCTGTCGTCTTTATTGATGAGATTCATCGCTTTAATAAAGCCCAGCAAGACGCTCTGCTTGGCGCAGTAGAATCAGGTGACATTACTTTGATTGGTGCAACGACAGAGAACCCCTCATTTAGTGTCAATAATGCATTGCTGTCACGTTGCCAAGTGTACCGCTTAGAGCCGCTCAATTCTGAGCAGATCCATGCGGTGTTAGAGCGCGCGCTCTTAGAGGACAATATCCTTAAAAAGTTAACTATAGACTTACAAGCGCAAGAGATTATCAGTCAATTCGCTCATGGCGATGCTAGAAAAGCCTTAAACCTATTAGAGCTTGCAGTACAGACCGCTGATCCTGCGCAGTCACCACTTGTTATCGATGATGAATTGATTGGGCGCGTGGCGCAGACTGCACTGGTGCGATACGATAAAGATGGCGAGCAGCATTATGATATCGTCTCTGCCATGATTAAGTCCGTACGCGGCTCTGACCCTGATGCTGCTCTTTACTGGATGGCGCGAATGCTGGTCGGCGGCGAGCCTGCAGATTTTATCGCACGGCGTTTGGTCATTTTGGCTAGCGAAGATATTGGTAATGCAAATCCTAATGCCTTGCTGCTTGCGGATGCAGCACTACGGAGCGTGCAATCAATCGGTATGCCAGAGGCGCGTATTATACTAGGGCAAGTTGTCGTTTATTTGGCGACCAGCGCTAAAAGCAATAGTACGTATAAGGCGATCAATGCGGCAATGACACTCGCAGAAAAAGATGCCTCTGCTGTACCTCTACATCTAAGAAATGGCGTAACCAAACTTATGCAAAATCAAGGCTATGGTAAAGGCTACGCCTATCCACATGATTATCCCAACCACTATTATCCGCAGTCTTATTTGCCTGATAATCTAGCCAATACCCGCTTCTATGATTTTGCTGATAACCAGCGTGAGCAACATAGCAAACAGTTTATAGATTGGCTTAAAAACCAAGCGGCGAGTAATGACTAATTTTTTAAGTTGCTAGTGTTTTTAAGTTGATATTATTTCTAAGTTGACAGTATCCTAAAGATGATGACATTTGACTTTGAGTCATTAAGTAAGTAGCTAAAAGTACAGCGGTACGCTATAAAAGCCACTAAAACGGATAAGTCACTTGCTTTACTATGCTACAAACACTATATCTTCTACAAGATTTATAGTTATATGCTGCTGGTTTTACTAACCTATACAGCGCTTTTTTTATTCTACTGCTACAATAGGCAAATATTTCGCTTTCACCCTTTTTTTATACTGACAAATAATAAAGCATTGAGACCTTTTATGAGTTTAGATACGATTCCTGAGATTATTGAAGACATTCGCGCGGGCAAAATGGTCATTTTGATGGACGATGAGGATCGCGAGAACGAAGGCGATATCATCATGGCCGCCACTCACGTGCGCGCCGATGATATCAACTTTATGATTACTCATGCTCGCGGCTTAGTATGCTTAACGTTATCACAAGCGCGCTGTCAGCAGCTTGAATTGCCGCTAATGTCTGATCGTAACGAAGCCAAGTTTAGTACCAACTTTACGGTGTCTATTGAGGCCGCCGAAGGCGTTACCACAGGTATATCAGCAGGTGATCGTGCACGTACGATACAAGCAGCGGTTTCCTCTTCAGCCAAACCTGAGGACATCGTACAACCTGGGCATATCTTTCCCATCATGGCACAAAACGGCGGCGTCTTGCACCGCGCAGGTCATACCGAAGCGGGTTGTGATTTGGCACGCCTAGCAGGACTTGAGCCTGCAGCGGTTATCGTTGAGATTATCAATCCAGATGGCACCATGGCGCGCCGCGATGATCTTGAGATATTTGCTAAAGAGCATGATATCAAAATCGGTACTATCGCCGATCTTATCAATTATCGTATCGCTAATGAGCAGACCATTGAGGAAGTAGAGTCGCACCCGTTTGAGACTGAACATGGGACATTTACTTTGCACCGTTTTCGTGAGTTTGGTGCTGATGAGACGCATTTGGCATTGGTCAAAGGCGATGTTGGCGCAGGCGTCAGTACGGTACGTGTCCATGGGTTTCATCCGCTACGAGATTTATTCGCCGCCAAGAACGACGCCACAGGCCGCGGCGGCTGGAGCGTACAAGCTGCGATGGAAGAGATTAATGCATCTGAGCGCGGCGTGCTGGTATGGATTGGGAGCCATCAACCCATAGATTTAGGTGATGCTTTGGACAAAGCGTCGGACAATCAATCGATCTCTACTATCACTCAGCAGCCTTATCGTAGTATCGGTGTTGGTGCACAGATTTTGCGTCATTTGGGTGTGCGTGATATGCGTCTGCTGTCATCTCCGATGAAGTTCTATGCGCTATCAGGATTTGAGCTTAACGTCGTTGATTTTGTTCATTCTCCCAATCAAGAAGAGTAAGGTTTAAGCTAAAAACACGCTATAAAAAGGGCATATCAATTATTATTGGTATGCCTTTTTATTATTTAAATAATGCGCTTCATATCTTATTATTTCATAGTTTTGGAGCGTGACCGACTCTTGACTCTATCGCAACGAGATACTCTCGCTCCTTTTGCGTCCATGGTAGCTTTACTTCGCCAGTCGCGTCCAAACGTACGACTACCGCCTCAGCTGTCGCTACAATCGCCTGCTGCGCGTCACTGTAATAGCTATATTCTACGACCATGCTCGTATTGCCCAAACGCTGACAGCGTACACCGATGAGCAGAGTATCAGGATAAGTTACTGGGCGTAAATACTGACAGCTTGACTGCGCCAGCATCGTCACCATGCTGCCATCAAACATACCGAGCGCCTGTAAGTAAGCAATACGCGCCGACTCTGCATAACGATAATAGACGACATTGTTTAGATGGTTAAAGGCATCCATCTCGCCCCACTGTACCGACTGGCTATGAATAACAGGATAGTGCTTTAGGGAGCCAGGAATAGTACTTACTCCTTGCATAGCATTTAGTTGATTTGCTGCCGCATGGTTCATAATTTGCCTATTTGCGTGGGTATTGAGCTATGAGCTATTTATTATTGGGCTGATCTAAAATTTGCGTGGTCAACAAGGGCGAGCGTGCTGGCGTATTAGCTATGAGCTTATCTAACCAGTTGATGACTTCCGTTATGTTTGTTGGTGCATCCATCATGGCTGTTGCTACTTTTGCGCTGTCCTCTACTTCTATAGCACCTTGCACTTTAGGCTGAGAATGAGTAGATGGCGCTGTTAGCGTTTGTAGTTGCTTGCGCGCTTGACGCAGGTAACTCTTAAGCTGTTCTTGGTCACGCATAGTGCTCGCTTGACTGGCTAAGTTTAAGGTCATAATCACTTCGTGAAGCACCAGCTGTCGCCGTGTCAGGCTGGTATTATCAGTGCTATTTATGCGCTCATGATCTTTATCAGACTCATGGCTGTTGTTACGCCCATGGCTGTTATTACGCTCATGGCTATTATTACGCTCATGGCTGTACAAAAACTCTTGAATGTTTTGAATGGCAAGGTTCTGCAATTGCCAAGGGCTAGGTTGCGAGGTTTGTGCTTGCAGGCGTTCAATATCATCAGTTAAGCCTTGTTTGATAACAATAGTAAGCGCAGGCGCAATCTCATTACTCTCTTGCGCTAGCTGCCAGTGCAGTCCGCGCAACAGCTCAATAGCAGCTCTATCGTTGTCGTCAGCAAGCAACCTATCAGCAGCTTGTATTTGAATACGTAACAAATCGAGCTGATTTTGTGCTTGACTGCCCGCGGCACTACTAGGCTGCGGCAAAGTCTGCTGGCTAACTGCAAACAGGCGGTCATCCATCTCATTTAAACGGCTGACCACGTGCTCGTTACTTTGCAAACGCTCTTTTATCTGATTCTCAAAACGCTGCTGATCAATATAAAGCCACACTAAAGCGATAGTGAGTAGCAAAATCACCAGCCATTGCAAGCGTATCAGCAGCATATTGGCTTGCCGGCGCTGCTGATCTGCTGATGGAGCTGAGGAGGACGGCTTAGGAGGGATTGACATAGAGTACCGTGATTGTGTTAAGCATTTTAGTATCAAGCATCTTTAAAGGCACAAAGGTTAGATTTGATAGTGGATAATATAGTCTCAGGTGCTAAGTCCTCTACGCGCCAGTAATCAAGCTTTGCATCATCTAACATATTAGCTAGGCGCTCGCCTAATACTATGTAAGTAAAATCATTTAGCCCAAATTTTTTTGTTACCAAAGATTTGCAAGGTGCAGCGCGCCCTTGAGTGACGATACTTGTCCAGTGCTCAAAAGCGCTACCACTACTAATAAGGACAATGGGTTTTGAGGTAGTAAAAGTTGTCTGCTCACGCCAGCGCTGATAACTCTGTTGCGCATCAACAGGCATCACGCGCTCATACCAGGCAATGCTATCGATATGGACACCGCGCGCCTGTAACGTATCAACCAATAACCGCCGACCACCCAAACCGCGCCATACAAGCAATTTATCGCCTTTTTGTAGAGACTCAATCTCAGGCATAGCGAGCATGCCTTCGTTGTTAGCAACCATAGGTTGTAGCACTTGATAGTTGATAGGGCGCTCATCACTTTGTAGGACAGCAGCTGTCGCTGTGCCAACTGCAATAATATGACTGGGCGCTTCATTGTTAGCTTTGTTGGGTACAAATACATCAGGCGACTGGGCTTGCAAGGCTAAAGAGTCACTGCCTGTCTGTTCTTGGCCTTTTTGTTCAAGTTTTTGCCATACCCCAAGGCCAGAGGCGGCAGCCGTTGGACTAACGATGACAAGCGCCTGATAGTCACCTGCCATCCATCGCTTCATCACCTGCACCTCTTGCTCAGTAATGGCGCGTGGTTGCAAGGCAAGCATCGGCATATCAACTACGGTCAGTCCAGCGCTTTGTAGCAGATGCGTCAGCGGCGCGGCGCGCTCTACTGGGCGCGTATTGATCACTATATTTGAGGACAAAGCAGCAGACAATTGATCTAAATCGGATGACATAGACATACCATTACGTGTAATAAGATAAAATAAATAGCCTGTTCAAAACAACATTACTAGCTTTGGTAAATGGCGGATAATATCTCATCCGCCCCTTTAGCAAGGAGCATATCCGCCACGTCAATACCCAACTCATTAGCCTGCGACTCTTGCTCATCTTGCGTGCCCGTCAAGGTAATACGTTTGTCCGCTTTGAGCAATCGGCTACCATCCTCAGACCCTACGCGGCCACGTAGCCAAAGCGTGTTGCCATTATCATCATTACCGTTATCCATATTATTATCGAAACTGTCCGCCATTTGTAATACCGCAAACGCGGCAATAGGTACCTGACAGCCGCCTTGTAGATGCCTATTAAGCGCGCGCTCTGCGATTAGGCGAATACGAGCCTTGTCATCGTTCAGCGGCGCAAGTAAGTCCATTACTCGCGTATCATCTTCGCGGCACTCAATCGCAAGCGCGCCTTGTCCGACCGCAGGCAGACACATATCAATATCCAATTCACTACGAATACGCGCATCAAGCTCAATACGCTGTAAACCACTGGTTGCCAAGATAATTGCATCATAATCATTAGCATCAAGCTTACCTAGGCGCGTGCCGACATTGCCGCGCAGGGTTTTGATTTGTAAATCTGGTCGATAGGCTTTTATTTGGCACTGGCGGCGTAAACTGGCGGTACCAACGATAGCCCCTTGTGGTAGCTCATCGATACTTTGGTAGCTATTAGATACAAAAGCGTCTGTGGGCGCTGCACGGGTGCAATAAACGCCAAGCGTAAGCCCTTGTGGTAGTTGCATCGGTACATCTTTTAGCGAGTGTACGGCTATATCCGCTTGTTTATCGTACAACGCCTCCTCTAGCTCTTTGACAAACAACCCTTTACCGCCAATTTTGGCTAAAGGCGTGTCCAAAATCTTATCGCCCTTAGTGACAATTTTGAGCAAATTAATAGTCATGTCAGGATATAGTGCTAGCAGTCGATCTCGAATATGCTCAGCTTGCCATAACGCTAAGGGACTTTGGCGTGTTGCGATGTTTAGGGTAGTCAAGGCAGGTTGTCGCTGGTTACTCATAAAAGACCTCAAATCAATGTATTGCTAACGTCGTAAAGTAGGGACGCAAAAAAATACCCCTATTTAAGCATAAATAAGGGTGTGATGATACGGTATGAATGATTTGCAGCTCATGACTAATGCTCACTAAACAACTTCTAAATACAGCAAGATCTACATAAGACGATATCTACATACTCTGTATTTTTTCACGTAGCGCAGGCAGATGGCGACGGCTAACCGCTAGGGTCTCATCAATACCCTTAAAGCGAACTTGATACTGACCTGCATCTACTGTCTCCAAAAAATCTAAATAGCTTAGATTAATAATGGCATTGCGATGTACACGAAATAGGCGATCGTCAAATTCTTGCTCAAGCTCTTTTAGAGTTTCATCAATCAGTACAATACCGTCTTTGTGGCGCACTTTGACATACTTTTGATCAGCGGTACAGTAGTAGATGTCTTTGAGTTTAATGAGCTCAACGCCGCGATGAGTCCGTGCTGAGATATGCTCACGAATGGGCCGTGCTGTTGGATCCTCAAGTTTACGGATCTCATTGAGCTGGGCGGCATTCAAGCTTTTGGCTTTACTCATTGCCTCTAACAGCTCATCTTTGTTAGCAGGCTTGAGCAGGTAACCAATCGCATTGGCTCTGAGTGCGGCAATCGCATAGTGATCATAAGCAGTAACAAAGATGATAGCAGGCGGATGCTCAAGCTTATTGAGCTCATGAGCGCAGCGCACACCGTCCATCTCAGGCATACGAATGTCTAGTAATATAATATCGGGTTGATGAGACTTTACGGCGGTAATAGCTTCCATGCCAGTCGTTGCTTGAGCAACCACTTTATGACCTGACTCTTGCACGATTCTCACCAAACGCTCACGCGCTAATGGCTCATCATCACAAACTACAATCCGCATGTAATATCCTCTCTTAAACTATATGTGACCGCTATTTAGTAGTATAGATATTATACTGGTATATGCTCATATTCTTTTAATACTATCTATCACTTATTTATTCACTACTTTACATAATCACTGCATTTCAGAAGCTGTAAAAAGCCCTTTCAAAGACAATTTTTTGAGGTAAAAGCCTATTGCGTTATCTTTTTACATCAATTTAACTCGTGTTATTTATAATAATAGCTAGACCATTATCGATAGTAGTAATAATGTAGCAATAAATATGCCAGCTGTTAAAAAAGGTTGTTTTAAAAGCGTTACAGACCAACATCTTGAAGCGGATAGTTTATCTTAGTGATGATCTGTTCAGTTGTGACCGTACTGTTGATAGTAGCGCTATCGCCAAAGTAAGCGCGCAAACGCTCAGTTTGAATGTAAAAATCCATGTGTTGCTGCAAATCATAAATAACCATCAAAGTCTTGCTAGGCAGTTGCACGGTAATTGTAATGATCACGCGGTGCTGCTCCCACGTGACCTTTATATGAATATCAATGGTCTCAGTAGTCATCTCTACGACGTTGAGCAGCATCTTTTCCAGAACACTTTGCAAGGTGAGTGAAGTGATGACCATGTCATACATGATATCTTCTTCAGGTAGAGACCAATTGACAATCAGCTTGTCCGCCAATCGGCTCGACTCTATCGCTATGTAATGCTCACAAAGTGCAATCTCCTCTTCAAAACTGATCTCACGAGCGCCATTGAAGCTGGCACGAAAGAGCGCTGAGACGTGCTCTAGTAATTTAGAGGCGCGCGCAGGATTAGAATCCATAAGGGCGATTAGTGTATTAACGGTATTAAAGAAAAAGTGCGGAGCAATACGGGCTTTAATCATATCGTTTTGCGCGCCAAGCTTGTCCTCAAATGAGGCTTTGAGAGCATTTAGCTCCATGTAGCGGCGTAAAAAGTATAGGATAAAGACTAAAGTAAAACCGCCGCCCACAATACTATCGAGCATAACATCTATGATAAACGTTCGAGTATCGTACTTGAGCCAATCAAAATTAATCATCACTAGCTGCACTAAAATCATAGTTACAGCAGAGCTTGTCATAAATAGCGCTATGATATAGACGCTGACTCTAACGTTACTCATACTCTTAAATATGGGTCGCAGATAATCAATAAGGTATAAAATAGGAAGAATTGAGATGACGTTTTGAAAAAAATAGCCTGCAAAAAAAATGGCAAAATCAGACCCTGTAACCAAATCTTGGCGCTTAGTGATAGTGACAAATAACGACCAAAAAAAGATGTACATCAGCCACTGCCAAGGCTTCATCATGACCATGAGCTTGGGGATAAAAAACTCTAAGCGCGCCGCTAGTAAGGCGACCTCATCATTTGCTATACTTGAGTGCTTATTCTTATGAGTAGTCTTAGACCGATATGAACGCCATTTCTTCAAACCCTGATAGCTCCATTGATTCTGAGCAAAATAAAAAGTCACCTGTCTCTGATTCTAGCACAGATACTATGAGCAGCACTGAACAAAACGATTCGTCAACTGCTGCTCTAAATAGTCAGGGCCAGCAGATGTGGGGCGGGCGCTTTAGTGAGGCCACTGACAGTTTTGTCGCCGCTTTTACCGCGTCAGTTGGCTTTGATCAACGCTTTGCCCGTCACGATATCCAAGGTTCAATTGCCCATGCGACGATGCTTGGTCGCTGCGGCATCTTGGCTGATGATGAGGTTACAACGATCATAGAAGGTCTACGGCAGGTGCTCGCTGAGATTGAAGCGGGCGAATTTGAGTGGTCCATTGCCCTTGAAGACGTACATATGAACGTCGAGTCGCGTCTGACAGACATGATTGGCGCAGTTGGCAAAAAACTGCACACGGGGCGCAGCCGTAATGATCAAGTGGCAACCGATATTCGTCTTTGGCTAAGGGAGGAGACTGATAATATCATTGAGCTACTCGTGCGCTTGCAAAGCGGTCTCCTTAATCTGGCTGAGCAGCATACCGACACTATCATGCCAGGCTTTACCCATTTGCAGACCGCGCAGCCAGTAAGTTTTGGTCATCATGTCATGGCTTGGTTTGAGATGTTATACCGCGATACCCAGCGCCTAAAAGATGCTCGTCGCCGTATGAATCAGATGCCGCTCGGTAGCGCAGCTTTGGCTGGTACGACCTTTCCGATAGATCGTACCATCACCGCCGAGCTGCTAGGCTTTGAGGGCATTTGCCAAAACTCACTTGATGCCGTCTCAGATCGTGACTTTGCTATTGAGTTTACATCGAACGCTTCGATCTTGATGATGCATTTATCGCGCATGAGCGAGGAGATTATCTTATGGATGTCGGCGCAGTTTAATTTTGTGCAGATACCCGATCGCTTCTGTACCGGCTCATCTATCATGCCACAAAAGAAAAACCCTGATGTGCCAGAGCTGGTACGCGGTAAATCAGCGCGCGTCTTTGGTCAACTGATGACGCTGCTTAGTCTGATGAAGAGTCAGCCGCTCGCTTATAATAAAGACAACCAAGAAGATAAAGAGCCGCTATTTGATTGCGTCGATACATTGACCGGCTCACTCCTTGCCTTTGCTGATATGCTACCGAATATCACTCCAAACATCGAGGCTATGCGCGCCGCTACCATGAAAGGCTATGCGACAGCGACCGATTTGGCCGATTATCTAGTGCGTAACGGCGTCGCCTTTCGCGATGCTCATGAAGTCGTCGGTCATGCAGTCGCTTTGGGTATCAAGGAGGGCGTTGATTTGAGTGACTTGTCACTAGCCCAACTACAACAATTTAGTGACGCTATCGGTGATGATGTCTTTGAGTATTTAACGCTTGAGGGCTCACTCGCGGCGCGTGATCATTTAGGCGGCACAGCGCCCAATCAAGTTAAGCAAGCGGTCATTAACGGCCGAGCCCGCCTTAAGGCTTTTGCTTAGTTGATACTTACCAACGTATATCTTTTATAAAGATACCCGCCATTGTTGCGGGTATTTTTGTTCATTCTCTTAGGCACACTCGCTGTTACCTTCTATACACCTGATAGCCTTTGCTAAATTGACTAAGACCGTTATCATAGATAAATACTAATATTTAATAAATAATTTCATAAAATCAATAAGGAGCACCTCATGACTGAGACCTTTAACCCGCAAGCCAATACCGTATTTTGCCGCAAATATCAGCAAGATTTGCCAAAGATGCCGCATCCGCCTTTTCCAAACAAAAAAGGTCAAGAGCTACAAGATACAGTTTCTGAAAAGGCATGGAAAGAGTGGCTTGAGCAACAAACCATGCTCATTAATGAAAATCATCTGAGTATGATGGATCCTGAAGCCAAAAAGTTTTTGACCGAGCAGCGGGATAAGTTCTTAGATAATGAAGACTACGAGCGTGCGCAAGGTTGGACGCCAGAGAAATAAAGCAAACTGCTATTTATCCTAAGCTAATTTTGCTACTATAAAGCTTGCTGGTGTAAACTTGCCAGCAACAAATTTACAACACTGACAGACTCGGGGTGCGGTGTGCAATTGGTCACAAGCCAGTGCGCATTCGCTGAGAGATCACCCGCCGAACCTGATGCGGTTAGTACCGACGCAGGGAAGTCTTAAGCATACGTTATACCTATCTATTAGGCGCGCAGAAATGCCTTTTTATTATCATACTGTCTCTTATCGCTAGAACACGTTGGTTAATATGAAGTGGCGTCTACTGATTTTTGAAGCGTTTGACTGCCTATCATCGTAGTAAAACGTTTTATGCAATTAAGATAGATATAAATTCTATGCTTGTCCCGCAGCTACTGGCGGTGTTGATTTTATTCAAAACAACACGCTAGGACAGCATATGACAGCCTCAACCCTAATATCAAAACCTAATCAAAAATCGTCTGACAAAAAAGCCGATGCACTAAAAACCCCTGCCCATCGCACCTCTACCGACGCCCGTTTTGAGGAGGACGCTCGCGACTTGCATCGTGTTCTCCCCGCTTCTCGTAAAGCCTATATCCAAGGATCAAGATCTGATATACAAGTGCCGATGCGCGAGATTACACTTGATCCTACGCCTATTCAAGGCGTTGATGAGTCGGACTGGGAGCACAACCCGCCGTTTTATGTCTATGACACTTCAGGCGTTTATACCGATCCCGATGCTCATATTGATCTCACCAAAGGGTTGCCTAAATTACGCGAGGGTTGGATCGCTGAGCGCGGTGATACCGAACAACTAACAGGTCTGTCTAGCTCATACGGGCAAGCCCGTGCACGTGACATTAGTACCGCTAACCTTAGGTTTGCGCACATCGACAAACCGCGCCGTGCTAAAGACGTCGATGGCAAAGTAGGCAATGTCACGCAAATGTACTACGCGCGCCGCGGTATTATCACGCCTGAGATGGAATACATCGCTATCCGCGAAACACAAAAACAGCATGAGTTAACTGACATGCGCCAGCACGAGGGTGAAAGCTTTGGTGCCAATACGCCAAAGATTATCACCCCTGAGTTTGTCCGTGATGAAGTTGCCGCTGGACGCGCCATTATCCCAAATAACATCAACCATCCTGAGTCTGAGCCGATGATTATCGGTCGTAATTTTTTGGTGAAGATAAACGCTAATATCGGCAACTCAGCGCTCGGCTCTTCTATCGATGAAGAAGTGTCGAAAATGACGTGGGCGACACGTTGGGGCGCGGATACCATTATGGATTTATCAACGGGTAATCATATCCACGAGACCCGTGAATGGCTGATTCGTAACTCACCCGTGCCCATCGGTACCGTGCCGATTTACCAAGCATTAGAAAAAGTCGATGGCGTGGCAGAAGATCTTACTTGGGAGATCTTCCGCGATACTTTAATTGAACAAGCGGAGCAAGGCGTAGATTACTTCACCATTCACGCAGGCGTGCTGCTACGCTACGTGCCGCTGACCGCCAATCGTTTGACAGGTATCGTCTCGCGTGGTGGCTCTATCATGGCGCAGTGGTGCTTGGCTCATCATAAAGAAAGCTTTTTATACACGCATTTTGAGGACATCTGCGAGATTATGAAACAGTATGATGTCGCGTTTAGCTTAGGAGACGGCCTGCGTCCCGGCTGTTTGCAAGACGCCAATGACGAAGCGCAATTTGGTGAGCTACGTACCCTTGGCGAATTGACCCAAGTGGCATGGGAGCACGATGTACAAGTGATGATCGAAGGTCCCGGACACGTTGCGATGAACCGTATAAAAGAGAATATGGACTTGCAGCTTGAGATCTGCACGGACGCGCCTTTTTATACTTTAGGGCCGTTGACGACTGATATCGCACCTGGTTATGATCATATCACTAGTGCCATTGGGGCGGCGATGATTGGCTGGTTTGGCACCGCCATGCTCTGCTACGTGACGCCCAAAGAGCACTTAGGATTGCCTAATAAAAAGGATGTCAAAGACGGCATAATCACGTACAAAATTGCCGCTCACGCCGCCGATCTTGCCAAAGGTCATCCAGGGGCACAAGCGCGTGATAATGCGTTATCCAAAGCCCGCTTTGAGTTTCGCTGGGATGATCAGTTCAATCTAGCGCTGGATCCTGATACCGCGCGTGAATACCATGATGAGACTTTGCCCAAAGACGCGCACAAGTCGGCGCACTTTTGCTCCATGTGTGGCCCTAAGTTTTGTTCGATGAAAATCACGCAAAATGTGCGTGAGTACGCCAAAGGCTTGGAAAATAAAGTCACGCCAAGTAGCGGTGATCTTCAAAACGAGAACCACCGTATCAAGCAGGTCGATACTGAACTGGTCGAGCAAGCCCGTGAAGCGAGCTTAGAGGAAGTTCGCCAAGGCATGGCTGAGATGACAGAAAAATATCGTGCTGAGGGTCGTCAGTTGTATAAAGAGGTATGATAAAGACTGATTGTAATCCTAAAAAAAGGCGCTACTGATTAGTAGCGCCTTTTTAGCTGATGTCTTTTGCAAAAGGAGTCAAATTAAACCTTTGACGCCTCATAAATCTCATTGATCGAGTTATCAATGGTCTCAGCAAACTCTTTATCGCTCTGCTGCTTACTTAAGCCTTCGGTAAAGGCACGTGAGAAGCTGGCGATCATACCTGGGTTTTGCTTGAGCTTATCACAAGCTTGCTGGCGGCTGTAACCACCTGATAGCGCGACTACTTTGAGCACTTTTGGGTGATCGACGAGCTCTTGATAAAAGCCCTCTTCCTCTGGCAAAGTCAGTTTAAGCATGACTTGGTGATCGTCGTTTAAACGATCCAGATTGCGCAAAATATCTGCTTTGAGTATCACTTCACACTCGTGTTTTTGTGCGCTATCAATATTGACCTCAGGCTCAACAATGGGCATAAAGCCTTTAGAGATGATTTGTTTGGCGACATCAAACTGCTGCTGTACGACAAGCTCAATGCCATCGACGCTTGGCTCATAAATGACTGAACGCATTTTAGTACCAAATACAGGGTACTTTTTAGCTTTATCAAGTAGCGCATCCAAATCTGGCATCGGGCGCATCACTTGCACGCCGCTCATTTGCTCAGCTAGACCTTTATCTACCTTTAAAAAAGAAACGATGTTTTTATCTTCCCATAAGTAGTTGGCAGTGGACTTGCCGTTTACTTCACGATCCATCGTATCTTCGAATAAAATCGCACCAAGGACGCGCTCATTATCAAAGCAGTCGCAGGTCATAATGCGGGCACGCATTTCATGCACTAAATCGAACATAGCATCATCGCTATCGTAGGCATCACCGTTTACGCCGTAATTCTCTAACGCTTTAGGCGTACTGCCGCCGCTTTGATCGAGTGCGGCGATGAATCCTGAACCCTCTTTTATACGTTGTAGTTGTTTTTGATATTCCATTGATTAAGTATCCTCTATTTATTGAATCTTTATTTTATCATAACGTGTTATAAGCGCTTAGCGATGTTCGTTCCTAACGACGTAGCAACACCCATAGCGAATTATAAATTACCTTACCATAAGCGCTAGCATTTGCTTGTATTTAGTCAGTTAACCGTCAAATTTTAATCAGTAAATCCTAACTCAAGTTTACGCCAAAAACAGCACCGCAACGCAGCAGATAGCCAGCAGAATTCCTAACATATTAATGCGATTAAGATGCTCTTTAAATACGCCAACCCCAATAAGGGTAGCGACGGTAATCACCCCAACATTCATACCCGTAAAGACGATACTTGGTGATTCAGACAAGACTTGATGGGCGCGCACATATGCATAAATATTACCCATGTTCAGTACGCCAAGCAGCAGACCTGCTGCCAAAGCATTGCCCTGCCAGCGCACTCGAGTGATAAGCAAATAGATAAATAACAGCACAGCTGCTAAGCCAAAACTAACAAATAGCGTTAATGGAAAGGCAGCGCCCTGCTTGGCGACTTGCTTAAATAAAATATCAATAATGCCATAGCCGACCCAAACACCGAATAACCAAAGTGGCGTCTGCCTAGCGTATGAGAGAGCACTGTTATTGCTAGTCGTGCTGTCGCTAGGATGATCTATATTAGCAGTACTAGTGGTAGCTATTGCCAAGTGCTGCGGGCGATACACCAGCGCGCCTAGCGCTAAAAAACCCAGCAGTAGGCCAAATATACGTGTCCCTGTCAGCACTTCACCGAACCATAAAAAAGCGGCGATGATAGGAATGATTAGCGATAAGCGCTGAGCGGCGTCCGTGGCCACCATACCTACCGCTGAGATAGCACGGCCAAGAATAACAAAAACGAGCGGCAGTAAAATACCAAGGGCGATGATAATGCCCCATGCGCCGCCAAGCGTACTGATAGCGCTGATATCAGGTTTGAGTAGGACTAGAGTGAGTAAAAAGGCAACAGGGTAACCGGCGACAATCGTTTGACGAATATCTATATCTTTTAGCCGCAGCACTTTTAATAGCACCGAAACGGCAACGCTGCACAGCACTGCAATAATCAAATACAACATCAGTTTTACCCTTAAATAAAATAAGTCAATGTTCAATGTTTTCAAAATTAAGTCAGTAGAGAATGTAACAATATATTTCATAATCAGCAATGATTATATCTCAACTCATTTATATGCACCTCTAAATAGTCCTGATAGCTAAAAGTATCCTCATCAGTCGATCTCAGCTTACAATTAGCCTGCAAGCCTGATAATGAAGTTTGATAAAATATCCGATTATTCTAATCCTAAAAGTAAAGGCGCAAAACCGCGAGTACTAATGCTGGTTTTTGTACGCTGATACTACTGTCTGTTTGCTACCTATGAATGCACTTTTTCGCTTTTTTGAAACCCGTCTGCCCGCTTTTCCTGAATCTCCAATGCCGCTACCTGCACCTCGTGATGGTCTGCTAAAGTTCTTGTGGGCCTGTACCAAAGGCCTGCGTGGCTGGCTGCTGCTGTTTATGGTGCTTTCAGCGGGTATTGGCGTTTATGAAGCTATGCTGTTTGCTTGGATTGGCGATATTGTCGATTGGCTTGGGATTTATACCCCGCAAAATCTATGGCTAAACAAAGGCGATATGCTCCTGCTTATGTTTGCAGTGATGCTAGTTAGCCCCTTTTGGATTGCCTTATCGTCGTTTATTCATTTTCAAACCTTACAAGGCGTATTCCCCATGCAGATGCGCTGGCGTTTTCATCAGCGTATGCTTGGGCAGTCGATGCAGTTTTATCAAGATGAGTTCTCAGGTCGCGTCTCAGCCAAAGTAATGCAAACGGCGCTTGCGGTACGTGATACGGTGATGACGGTCACCGACATGTTTATGTACGTTACCGTTTATTTTATTACAACGGGCGTCATTTTATTTAATTTAGACAGCTTATTATTGATACCTTTTATCGTTTGGTTCATCTTAGTCGCTTTGACGATGTGGTATTTTATTCCTAAATTAAAACAAACTGCTATTGTACAAGCAGATGCTCGCGCACTCATGACTGGACGTATTACCGACGCTTATGCCAATATCATGACCGTCAAGCTCTTTAGTCATTCACGCCGTGAGCTAGGTTATGCCAAAAATGCGATGGGTCAGTTTTTGGGTACGGTACACGCGCAAATGCGCTGGGTAAGCTATTTGGAGGTTTCAACTCATCTCATTAGCGTGATTTTGGTCAGTAGTACCGCAGGTATCGGTCTTTATTTGTGGCAACAAGGCGCCGTTGGCGTCGGCGCGATTGCTGCGGCGACGGCGATGGCACTACGCCTAAACGGTCTGACCCGCTGGATCATGTGGCAAACCGCTAGCTTGTTTGAGAGTATCGGTACGGTACAAGACGGTATGCGCACGTTATCAGCGCCGCAAACTATTATCGATGTACCAAATGCGCCCACTCTAAAAGTCACTGACGGTCATATTGTGTTTGATCAGGTTGATTTTAGTTATGAAGGTGAGGAGAATGGCGATATTGAAGGGGCGCGTATCGATGAGGTCAAAACGGTTGCCGCATCAAACTTGTCACAAGTTAAACTACTAGATAACTTTTATCTCGATATCAAACCAGGCGAAAAAATCGGTCTGGTTGGGCGCTCAGGCGCAGGTAAATCAACACTGGTCAATTTGCTCTTAAGATTCTTCGATGTCGATAGTGGCAAAATCTGTATCGATGGACAGGCTATAGACAAGGTCACTCAAGAGTCCCTGCGTCAGCAAATCGGTATGGTTACCCAAGACACCTCCTTACTTCATCGTACCGTCCGCGAAAACATTGCCTATGGTCGCCCTGATGCAAGCGATGACGAGATTATAACTGCCGCCAAACAAGCGCAGGCTTGGGACTTTGTCAAAGACTTATACGATGATAAAGGCAATACAGGTCTTGATACTCATGTTGGTGAGCGCGGGGTTAAGCTCTCAGGCGGTCAGCGTCAGCGTATCGCTATCTCGCGCGTCATGCTCAAAAACGCGCCAATTTTGTTATTAGATGAAGCCACCAGTGCCCTTGATTCTGAGATTGAGTTTGCCATTACTGAGAGTCTAAACGACATCATGACGGGCAAAACGGTCATTGCGATTGCCCATCGCCTCTCAACGATTGCCGCCCTAGATCGCTTGGTGGTTATGGAACAAGGCCAGATCATCGAACAAGGTAGCCATGAGGAGTTACTCGCGCTCGGTGGTGTATATGCGCGCTTGTGGCAACGTCAAAGTGGTGGGTTCTTAGGTGAAGATAACTAAACCATTATAAAGTTAAACGAATACAAAGTATAAGGATAGTGCTGTCATGCAAGATTTTGCCAAACCGATTACCCTCAAAAAGAAAAAAGCGCGGTATTACGATTTAAGTACTCTTGGCGCACATACAAACACTAAGCGCGCGCCTGCTCATTTTTATGGAGGTAATGGCTTTACTGTCGGTAATTACAAACCGCTGCTCACCCAGCTTTCCACAAATTTTGATATCAGCGCGCTGGCTATGCGCGGCTATTGGTATGATAAGCCAAAGGCAAAAGTGTTGACCCGCCAGCAGGATGCCGATCTTCTTATTAAGTTTTTGGAGCAGACGCAAGATAAGCCTGTAGTCGGTATCGGTCATTCACAAGGCGCGACTGCGACCGCGATGGCAGCGGCTAAACGTCCTGATCTGTTCTCAAAGCTATATTTAATTGAGCCTGTGACTTTTACCAAACGCCAAGCAAGGCTATACAAGCTCATTCCTCGTAAGGTTCTGCTCACTCGAGAACCCTTTAAAAGCGCGCTGAGTAAACAAAATATTTGGTCAAGTGTGACAGAGCTTTATGATAACTTACGTAGCAAAAATGCCTATCGTCGTATCTCAGACGAGCACTTGCACCTCTTTGCTGAGCAAAGCCTTGAGCTGCAAGACGATGGCAGTTACCGCTTTATTTTTAGTCCAAAGCAAGAATTGGCAAGCTATTTTGGCATACCCTATATCGACGACGCCCTAAAAAAGACCCCCGTTCCTTATACCTTAATTATCGGTAAACCCACTATTTTTATTAACGATCAAGTTCGCAAAAATTGGCAAAAATTTGTCCCTTCAGATCAGCTGATCGTTATGCCTGAAAATGGACATCTACTCCCTGTAGAAGCGCCAGAAGAATGCGCTAAGCTCATCCTAAAAGACTTCAATGACAAGTAAACAACATCTTTAATCTATAGGGTATAGTAAATACTAAATAAAACAGATACATTTAATTTTAACGCGCAACTGATATCAATTTTCCTTGCATGCTGTGTCGTTGCAGCCAGAGGCTGCGCAAAATTAATATCAGTTACGCTTACAATGGACTGACTATAGATGCCCTATGACTAATTTGTTCCCGCTCATCCCTCAGCACAATTTACTACCCTGTGATGGTATTTTGAATGATTTTGGTGTGGTGATTGAGGACGCTAATGCGTTATACGAAGCTTTGTTGGCTGACTTGCCTTGGCAATCTGATCGTGTGACTTTGTTTGGCAAGACACATATCACTAGCCGCAAAATTGTCTGGATGGGTGACGACGGCACAAGCTATCGCTATTCAGGCCATACGCATTCGAGCATTCCTTGGTCGGATTCTGTGTTTCATGTGAAACAATTTATCGAGAAATCACTACTAGCGCAAGGTATTAAGACCAATTTCAACTCCTGTTTGCTTAACTATTATCCGTCAGGAGCTGAGGGTATGGGCTACCATGCTGACGATGAAAAGGAGCTAGGTGACCGTCCTATTATTGCGGCGCTATCTTTGGGCGCCACACGCAAATTTGTCTTTAAACACAAAACTATCAGACACCAAAACAAGCCTGTCAAAGCTGCGCTCTATCTTAAGTCAGGTCAGCTGCTTGTCATGCAGGGAGATACGCAGACGTTTTGGAAGCATAGTATCACCAAGACCACAACGGTTGATTCAGGCCGTATCAGCTTGACCTTTCGGCGTATGCTCGCTTAAAATGACTCTTGGCGATCCAAAAAACGCTCGCGGTAGCACTGATACGCCGCTTCACACACACTTGCCGTATAATTGGCATTGACGCCGCCTGCGACCACAGCGCCTACCGCAGGAATAATCTGCGCCGCTTTGGTTTTGACCATATTGGTCGCCACTTTGGTTGCCGTCTGTCTAAGTATTCGCGACATCAGCTCTTCATTTATTTTATTAAATGCCTTAGTCTCAGGGTCTTGAGTTAAGCTTGCCGTATCCTCAAGCGCCGCTTTACGCTCATCAGCAGACGCAGAAGTCGCAACTGCTAGCAGTGACATGGCAAATAGCTGTTCGCCTTTTTGACTCATATCGAAACCATAATAAGTGGCATACTCACCGATAGCGCGCAGATTGGCGGTGATTAGTCCCATCACGTCAGCACTGATACCTGCCCAGCCCGCCATTCCTGTCGCTACGCCTTGTGCACTTGTCAGTGCTACGTATTTGCTCTTAAATAATGTCACTTGCTCATCAACATCCGCGATATCTAAGCTTGCAATGTCATCGAAAGATTTAACCGCGTCACTATTACCCAGCGTATTGCGATAAGCCTCTATAGCATCTTGGGTATCTAGCGTCCAGTTTGCTGCATCGCTTAGAGTTACAATAGCTTTTTGTGTCGCTTGCTTGAGCGTCTCGCCCAATTGCGGCGCGTTCATTAGCGCATCGCCTGCCTTGTCTATTGGCGCACTTAAAGCTGCAAAGGTTTTATCTATTATATTTTGATCAGGGTTTTTCCATGCCTCTATCTCTTGGCGTACTTGAGCAGCATAAACGTTACCTCTGCCGTGACTTTTGGTGTCGTTGCTAGTGTCGCTATTTGCATTATCCTTTGCATCGGTCATTTTTTTATCCTTAATAATGATTATGTGCTAGGCGGCTGAGAACCAAAATTTCAAACCAGCCGCTTTTAGAAGCGATCAATAAAGGCCGCAGTATGAATACTATAGCGGCTTACACGCATTGGTTTTGTAAGGATAAACACGGATAGGTAGTATAAAGGTAACTTATACGGCGAGTACCAATTTGCCAAAGGCGTCGCCTTTTTGCAGATCAGTGTGAGCGGCGACTACCTGTGCTAAAGGATAAACCTGCTGAATCTGTAGCGTCAGCTTGCTATCAGCAAGACACTTAAGCACGCGCGTCATGTCTTGACCATTGGGCTTGACTGCATAGCCCTCTACGCTTAGGTTTTTGTCACTACCTGCCTCTTTAAGCTTATCCACCCAAATCGTCGGTAGCACGAAGACGCGCGCGCGAGGTTTAAGTACGCTCAGCGCGCGCACGCCAGCCTCGTTACCGACCAAATCTAGCAACACATCCGCTTGTAAGTTAGGGAAATTATCGTCTTTAGTATAGTCAATCCAGCCCGCTAGCTGGTTTCTATCGACCAAACCTGAGATTTTGTCGTACTTATCAGGTGAGCAGATCACGGTAACTTTGATGCCCATCGTCGCCACTTTGTCCATCAACAGTTGCACGACCAATTGCCCAACGCCGCCAGCAGGGGCATTCATAACGACGTGCTCACCTGCTTTTATATCGGCAAAATCAATGAACTGTAATGCTGTTTGACCGACACAAGGCACCGCCCCTGCCTGCTCTAAACTAACAGTCTTGGGCACTTTGGCAAGTAGCTCTGCCTCAACCGCTACATACTCGGCATAGCACTGTCCATTGAAGCTAAGCGAGGCAACCTTATCACCGATAGCAAAATCATCACTACTGCTTTTGACGACTATACCTGCGACGTCAAAGCCTAAGATGGTAGACCACCCTTTATCGAAATACTGTTTTTGAATATTGTCTGCGCCCCAGCCTTTGCCTTGACGAGTCTTGTAATCGACAGGATTGATACCTGCATACGCGACCTTTATCAGTACTTGGTTATCACCAATGTCAGGGACTTGAACGCCACCTTCGTAGCGCATGACCTCAGGCGTACCAAATTTACTGATCAGTACAGCGTGCTGGTCTTTTGGTATAGCGTGCGTAGACATGATTGCGTCTTCCTTTTCGATGGTTTAAAAGTAATCAGGCTAAGCCAGCACCAGCTCTGCACTAATCGGTAGATGATCTGATAGCGTCGACCACGGCTTGCCCGTATGTACCCAAGCATCCTTAATCGTCAGATTGCGCACGTAGATACGGTCTAAGCTGAGTACAGGCAATTTAGCTGGGAACGTCGGTAATAGCTTGCCATGACAGCACCGTAGAGCCTCGGTCATACCGAGATTGGTCGCTAATTTATCACAAGACATCTTTTTCCAATCATTAAAATCACCTGCCAATATCAGTGGCTGATCAGGAGCAATGGCGTTACGCACGTAGTCGCTGATCGCCTCGTACTGCTTGATACGGTCGCGCTCAAATAGATTGAGATGCGCGCACAAGATAACGACAGGGATATCCCAGCCAATGGGTTGAACTTCGCAGTGCAATACGCCGCGCTGCTCAAGCTTATTGACGGTGATATTGACATTGTGTTTGGGGTCTAACGGGAACCGGCTTAGTACTGCATTGCCGTGATGACCGTTTTGGTACTCGGAGTTTTTGCCATAGCTATTTTGAAATTGCAGATATTCTCCGAACCATTCGTGCTGCGATTGATCAGGGTATTCGTTGTATTGTAGATTGCGTTTTAGGTTTTGACCTTGCACTTCTTGCAAGCAAATTACATCTGCACGTATAGTATCGAGCGCCTGCGCAATACCCTGCATCTTGACTTGCCGATTCATCGGCGACATGCCTTTATGAATGTTATAACTGGTCAATACAAAAGATTTAGTGGTCATAGAATTATCATTTTTAAGATAGAAAAATTGGGTTTGATCGTTTAGTCGTAATCAAAATAATTAGCAAACTTATGATGAATAGTAGCAGATAATCATTATGGTAGTTTATCAAAGCGCTGGAGCAGCGTACTCAGCTAAGATCAACAGACCAACTACCCATAGTGCTCATCTAAATAATTGATAATGTCTTTGGACTCATACATTTGCGTATCGGTATTAGGATCTACTAGATACGGAAATTGTAATTTGCCATGCATCACCTCATTCATCAAACGCTCACGTTTACCGCCTTTGACAGGCTGATACTCCCCTACACTGAGTCGAACGCCAAAGCCGCCAATGTCTTGAATCTGCTCGCGAGCGACGCTATGGTTAATATAACCGACCTCAAGCTCGCTGAGTTTTTCACGCACCAATCGGCAAAAGGGACTGGCCTCAAACCCATATAAATGTAACGGCTCATTAGGTTTACCGCGCGCGTCATTCTTTTTGGGGTGGTCGGCTTTTACGCCGCGCATCATAGAGGCCACACTCGCCGCTTTATTGACAAGGGTGGCGTTGTCATCATCTTGGGCTCTTTGATACTTGCTGGGGGTTGTGCCTTTTTTGGAATAATGCGCGAATAGATGATCGATAATCGCTTGTGAGTCAAGTAATTTGACGTCTTGGTTATCATCAATCAAAAACGGTACTTGCGCTTTACCAGCCCGTTTTGTGAGCTCATCGCGGTAAACGTGGCCTTTGTGCGGACTGGGACGACTCTCAAAGTCTAAATTAAGATGGGTCATGACCTCACGTACACGGCGCGAATAGGGACAGGCCTCATGCTCATAGAGCACCAGCATTTTTTCAGGCTGCATAGGCTTGGGCGTGCCCATATTGCCACGCGCACCGCGCAACAGCATAGTCGTCGTTGCTTGCAAGCTTTTTATCGTATGTCCAAGGGGTGTGTTTGGGATAATCATCGTGGATGCCTTATTGTGATGTAAAAAGAGCATTGACTCGTTATGAACCAATGCTCCTTTATTGTACTTTTATGATACTTAGTTATATGACCAAGTGCTATATCAATAACGGGTGACCAGAGCAATCGGTTGATCTTCGCCCATGATCTCCTCAGGCAAGAACACCACGTCGCCGCCATTGTGAATGACATGCTCAATAATCACGCCGATAGCGTCATCAGTAACGCCTTCGCCAGCTGCGTCGTCGACTACCGTTAGCGTCTGCGCTTTTTCATCGATTTTGGCAGGTTGGATGTACCAACGACGTACATATAGCGTCTCACCTGCGCCTTGGAACGCGCCGCGATAGACTTCTTGCAAGTCAGTACGTAGCATCTCAGCGCCGCGAGCTTTGTCAATCTCACCCATCGCCTCTTGATGTAGTGATGAGCGATACTCTTCTACTGCCTCTTGAACACCATCAACGATATGCTGCGCGCCGCCATCATCTAGATTAGTCACGTTGGAGACCGTAGCGATAATGTTGTCTGGACGATCGCAAACTTCTTTATAGTAGCCGATATTTTTGGCATCGCCGACGATAACGAGTGGTAATTTGTGCTCACCCCATAGCTCTTGTACGCTCTTGTCCACTTGGTTAAAGAACTCTTTTAGATGACTGCTCTCATTATTCGCCGAGCGATCTGAGCCGCCATCACTGGTGGTATATAAGCCATTGTTTTCGACAGGAAAGGCAATGTTTTCCATATTGTTTTGCTTGTCATCATCTTTATCAAACTCAGCAACGACGCGATCATTTGACGCCTCAATTAAGCGCGCGACATCACGAGTCAACACAACGGTATAAAAGTGTACTGCGCTTGCCATATCACGAACCAAATCACGCGTTGCAAAGCTGTCTGAGATCACTACGCGCTCTGTAGTGTCAAGCGGCATACGGATGAGCTGCACATCATCGACGCTAGCAAAAATAGCGAGAGTATCTAGATTATAGTTATGATTAAGATCATTGGTTTTTGCATGGATACTATCCATGATCGTGGTCGCTGTGTGCTTATCGTACTCATTGTTTAGGCGCTCTTCTGCAACTTTTAATTGGTTTTTGAGGGCGATAGGATCTTGCTCATTGGCAGGATGCTCGCGATGGGTCTTAACAAAAATACTCACGGCTGGATTGGCTTTGGTCTCACGTAAACTCTTAAGTGTTGCTTTCATAGATGCATTCCTTATTTTATTATCGTTAATAAACCTTTTGTATTGGTACTCTATTAAAGCATTACCACTATAAATGGTCGTCATCTTAATCTGACACTATCTAGCGGATAACGGTGAATAGGCACCTGTATTAGTACTTTTAGGCATATGTTTTTCTTAGTACCACCTTTGATACTAACAGACCGCCTTCACAGATGTATGATTAGTTTGCAAGCAAATGATGACGCTTTGTAAGCAATAGCAATAAATGCAAGATACTGTTCTGCGCCTATTTTAAGCTTATGTCTAAGTGCGTCAGATTGCATTGCTCATCACTAATCGCTAGCAGCTTGTATTTTTGTCAAGACATACCCATCTTTAATCCATATAACCTTATTGAATACTTATCATAACAATGACCTCAGTCAAATGGATACCCTTATGAGTGCTTTAGACCCTAGATTAAACCTTGTCAACTTTTTGGATGCTTCTCCTACAACGCTACAGGCGCAAGTCAATCAAGCTATAAAGCAAGCCAATGATTTTTTGGATACCTTGACAAGTTTTCAAGATAAAGACTTTACCCCTATTAGTGCAGATATTGCGCTACGTGACGTCCTAGAATTTGATCATATTAATTTAAGCTTAGATCGTAGCTGGGGCGTGCTCTCGCACTTGAACGGCGTGATGAGTAATGATGAGATTCGTCATGTACATCATGAGCTACTGCCTAAACTCTCAGCTTATGGCACGCGCGTAGGCCAGCATCAGCCGCTATTTGATCGCTATCAAGCTATTATCGATGATGAGACGTTTTTTGCAGAGTTAGAGCCTGCACGCCGCCGCGCTATTAAGCTTGCCGTACGCCGATTTGAGCTATCAGGCGTGGCGCTACCAAAAGCTGAGCAAGAGAGGTTCGCCGCTATTCAAAGCGAGCTATCCACGCTATCAGCGACATTCTCAGATCATATCTTGGACGCCACTCAAGCATACGCGCTACCGCTGAGCGCAGAGCAATTAGCAGGCTTGACCGATAGCGGATTGTCCTTACTTGCAGATGCCGGCGAGCAGTTTAAAGCAAACGAGTTAGAAGCGGGTCGCTTGACGCAAGAGGATGTCGACGCGCTACCAACGCCTTATTATGTGGCGACGCTTAATATTCCTGTGTACCTGGCAATTATGACGCACGCCGATGATCGTGATTTGCGCGCTGAGCTGTACCGCGCTTACGTCACTCGCGCCTCAGAGTTCGATACCCATACCAACAAAGACGGCGACTCGCTGAACAATGCTGAGGTGATGAGTCAGATACTCACATTGCGCCAGCAAAAAGCTGAGCTACTAGGCTTTAACCATTATGCTGAGGTCTCGCTATCGACCAAAATGGCGGGCAGCGTGGCAGAGGTTGAGACCTTTTTGCGCAATTTAGCCAAGCAGGCGACGCCAACTGCCAAGCAGGATCTGGCGCAGTTGCAAGATTGCGCTCGTAATTATGGCATCACTGATTTGCAACCTTGGGACAACGCTTATATCGCAGAAAAGCTTAAGCAAGATAAATTTAGTCTCTCGCAAGAGGAGATACGCCCGTACTTCCCTCTACCAAAAGTCATCGATGGACTGTTTGCTATCGTAGAGCGCTTGTACGGTATTACAGTAAAAGAGCAAGAGATTTATGCCACGATAAGTGACGCTACTGCAGCCTCGCGCTGGCATGAAGATGTGCGTTTTTATCAATTGTTCGATAACGATGATCGCTTAGTTGGCGGCTTTTACTTTGACTTATTTGCTCGTAGCGGTAAACGTGGCGGCGCTTGGATGAGCGGCTTTCAGTCTCGCTATAGTCATGACGAGCAAGGATATGAGCAGTTACCGGTCTGCTTTATGGTAGGTAACTTCACGCCAGCGCTCGGCGGAAAGCCAAGCCTACTCACGCACAACGAAGTGCTTACCTTGTTTCATGAGTTTGGTCATGGCTTGCATCATCTGCTCACGCAAGTTAGTGTCGGCGATGTCGCAGGAGTCAACGGCGTTGAGTGGGATGCCGTCGAGCTGCCTAGTCAATTTATGGAGAACTGGGCGTGGGATTCTGAGGGTATCGCGCTCATTAGTAGTCATGTCGATACAGGCGAGCCCTTACCCAAAGACAAGCTTGATGCCCTACTTGGGGCCAAAAACTTCCAGAGCGGTATGCAAACCTTGCGTCAGGTTGAGTTCGCGCTGTTTGATTTATTGATACATGCGCATACGCCAGCGCTTGATTATGACGGTATCTTAGCGACGCTCAACGAGGTTCGCGGTGACATCGCTATTACACAGACGCCTGATTACAATCGTTTTGCCAATGGCTTTAGTCACATCTTTGCGGGCGGTTACGCGGCGGGCTACTACTCTTATAAGTGGGCTGAGCTATTGTCAGCGGACGCCTTTAGCAAGTTTGAAGAGGACGGTATCTTCAATCCTGCTACGGGTAAAGCGTTCCGCGAGACTATTTTGTCCGTTGGTGGTAGCTTCCCTGCTAAGACTAACTTTGAGAATTTTCGTGGGCGCAGCGCCAATATAGAGGCGCTACTACGTCATAGCGGCTTTGCCCAAAATGATGAATCTAATATGGATCAGGAGGCATAAATGCGCTATCAATCCACTCGTCCAAAACGGCAGTTCTTGGCTGGGGTACGCTGCCCCAAATGCCAAGCACTAGACGCCATCGTACAGGTCAATATTGTCACCCCAGAACCTGATGAGTATATTGAGTGCATACAGTGCGATCATAGCGAACGCCGCCCTGACCCTGATGCGATCAGCGCGCAAAACCACGCACAAGATCAACTCGTACGCGACGCTATGACTACAGGAACGAGCGGTACGGTAAAATTTAAACCTTAATTTAACCGCCTATCTAGCTTAGATAGGCTTTTTATTTTGGGTTTGCTATTATAGCCACAACTTATGACAACCCCTAATAACGATGGTATGAAATCACAAAAATCGCGCCCTACCTTTAGCCGTTATTCCAAGCCCAAACGCCAGCCTACTCAGATATTGTGGATTGCCATTGCTCTGATAATAGCGATTATTATTCTAGCGTACCTGCTATGGCTGCGCTCTACTGCTGATAACATGGACGAACAAGGAACAACCATTGACATATCGACAGTAGAGGAGCAAATAAGAGCAGCTCAGCCCGTCTCCTCGCCAGTAGTACCTTCTGATAAAACTGTAGATGATGATAGTGTTAACAGTACCAATAGTCCTACTATCGATACTTTAAACGACAATGATACGCTTGCTGTCAAAACAATAGCGGTTCCTAGTCCTAAAAAAATCACAGAAGCGCCATTGCCTAAGACCAATAGCCTGGCTAAAGAAGAGATTGACCGCTTAAAGGACGAAAAACAGCGTTTCGCTGAACAAGAGCGACTCGCGGCTGAACAAATCGCGATGACAAAACAGCTCACTCAAATGAAGGCCGAACAAATTGCGCTATTAGAAACGCAAATTGCTCAGTTAGAAGCACAAAAGTTAGAGGCGCAAAAGCGAGCCCGAGCAACGATAGAATAAACTAGGAATAGCTAATATGGCGAGTATCCATTTAACGCATGCGCCTATTCTAGGTAGTAGCGTACAGCTGCTCGTTCTACCTGTGAATACTGCAGGCACGTTATTAGATCCTGTCCTTGCCCGCACCAAGTCCCTTTATCCTGATAACTATCGGCACTATCGAAAGGCCTGTATCGATGGCAGCCTAAAGAGAGGAACCTGCTTAATACACAAATGCGCGCGTGAGCACTCAGGTCTAGGCGTTGGTAGTCATAATAAGCCCAGTTATATCGCCAATCTAGTCATATCAGATCATCCTTACCATCGGGCACGCACCATTTGGTTAACACAAGCACTTAACGATTTATCCGATCAGCTTATGGCGCTGATACGCTATCAAGGCGTGCGTAAAGCGGCCCTACTCGCCCGTCCGCTGCTATTTGACAACTCTTCTATTAATGCTAGTTTGAATGATGCAAAAGAGCACATGACAACCAGGCTGCCCTTGGACTGGCAGGATATCACGCTACCCCTTATTACCCAGCATCTACAAGAGTTACCGAAACTACGTATCGATATTCATATACCTAAAAGCGTAAAGCTCTAGTAGCGAATACTATGCTAATTAAGGCGGCGCTAATTAAGGCGGCGTTAATTGAGACAAGGCTAATGCACACTTAGCGTATTTAGAAATATAGTTTTGACAATCGGTTCAATGCTATTCTATAAGCTGTACATATTTACTTTTAAGGATAAGGACGTCCTATGAAAACTCTACGAACCCCTGATACGCAGTTTGAGAACCTACCTGATTTTGACTTTGTACCGAACTATCTGATGGTTGATGATACTGAGGGCGGCGAGCTACGTGTGCACTATCTTGATGAAGGTAGCAAGGACGCTGACCCTATTCTCCTGCTCCATGGAGAGCCGTCATGGTGCTATCTGTATCGCAAGATGATACCGATTTTGACGGCAGCAGGACACCGCGTTATTGCGCCAGACTTGCCTGGATTTGGGCGCTCGGACAAGCCTGCTGATCGCAGTGACTATACTTACCAGCGTCATGTCGACTGGATGCAATCGCTACTCGATCAGTTAAAGTTAGACCGTATCACGCTGTTTTGCCAAGATTGGGGCGGGCTCATTGGTCTGCGCTTAGTCGCGGACAATCCTGATAAATTTGCGCGCGTTGCTGCAGGCAATACTATGCTCCCTACTGGCGATCATGATCCTGGTGAGGGCTTTCGCAAGTGGCAGCAGTTCTCACAAGATACGCCAGAGTTCCATGTCGGCAGCATCATCAATAGCGGCACCGTAACCGAGCTATCACAAGATATTATCGATGCCTATAACGCGCCCTTCCCTGATGAATCATTCAAAGAAGGCGCAAGACAATTCCCCGTGCTCGTACCGACTACACCTGATGACCCTGCCTCAAGTGATAACCGCGCAGCTTGGGGCGTACTTAGCAAATGGGATAACCCCTTTATCACCTTGTTTAGCGACTCTGACCCTGTTACCAAAGGCGGTGATAAAATCATGCAAAAGCTCATACCAGGTACTCAAAACCAAGCTCATACGACTATTACCAATGGCGGTCATTTTTTACAAGAGGATCAAGGCGAACCATTGGCCGAGCTGCTAGTTACCTTTATCGCTGACAATCCCTAGTATTAAACTATTTAATATTACCTTAATATCAAATCATCTTGCATGACGGCGCGGCATCTTGATTACAGATGTCGCCCTTTGCCGCGTCACTGTTTGAACTATTTGAACCTCACATCAGCGCATGTATCTTCCTGTACACTTTAGACAGTAGATTTATATCCATATATTGATAATCAAATGCGCTTAGCTTAGTATCCTTCTCATAAGTGAACTATCAACATTTAATACATTTAAACTTAATTAAGGATAACAAGCCATGTCAAACAATGATCCCAAAAACAGTAATGATAACAATGCAAAAAAAGCGACTGATAATAAAGCCGTCGTTGGCGTAGAAGTCGTCAAAGACGATACCGTAGTATTTGAAGACGGTAACTTTGATGAATACAATGCTGAGCATGATTACCAAGAGGGCGAAGAGCAAGACAAAAAAGCTCAGGACGATAAAGCGAAAACCACCCCAGCTCCAAACAAAGCCGATAGTGCGACCAAAAACGATAAGCCAGCGGCCGATAAAGCTAAAAATCAAGACAAGCCCCAAAACCAAGAAAAGACTCAAAGCACAAGTAAAGCTAAAGATACTGACGCTAAGAACGAGTCAGATAATAAGAGCAATACTCAAAGCGCTAATAAAGATAAAGAAGCGGATAACGTTGAAGCCTCTGTAAAAGAGCAAGCCCCTAAAAAAGACGATAAATCAGCAAAAGCAGAGACTGCTAAAGACGATAGCAAAGCTGATGCTAAAGACGATAGCAAAGCTGATAAAAAACAAGCGCCGAAAAAAGCGAGCGAAGCTACCAAAAAAGAAACCGCAAAAAAAGACAGCGAAGCTAAAGCTGACGATGCTGCCCAAAAAGAGACGTCTAGCAAAAGTGACAAGTCTGATAAAGCTGCTGAGCAGAAGAGCGACGCCGAACAAAATGATGCAAATGACCAAGCGCAGTCTGATGAAGACAACGCTAACATGTCGATGGCAGGTCTCTTTCAGTGGGCCAATAAGCTCAGAGAAGACTTTATGTCAGAAGCAATGGGCATCACCAATGGCGTCACTGAAAAAGCTACAGCTATGACGCTAGAGCGCTTAATCGCTATGGTAGATATGGAACTGGCCGCCTTTGACAAAAGTGTAGATGTCGCCAAAAAACTCATCGCCAATGTAGAAGAAGAGCGTAGTAAGATCGCCAGTAGAAAAGAGAAGTATCAAAGCATGATTGATGATCTAAACCAAGAGTAACCGTTTCATCTTGTAAGTTTAGAGTGTGATAAATCCAATGTTAGGCGTTTATTTAAGCGTTTAGCATTGGATTTTTTTATGCGTTAAAAGTCATAGTAAATGTCTATATCGGTATCTTTACTTACTATGAGATAATTTTTTAGTTTGAAAAGACCGACCAGCCTGTTCTTTCTACCAGTAGCTCTAGCGCTTTTGTGCCAAGTTCTGAGTTACCTACTGGATTTAGGCCAGGTGACCATACTGCGATTGCGCCTTTACCCGGCGCGATTGTTAGAATGCCGCCACCGACGCCGCTTTTGCCCGGCAGACCCACCTGATAGGCAAACTCCCCAGAGCCATCATAATGACCACACATCATCATCAGTGAATTAATCCGCTTAGATTGCTGCGGGCTGATCACCTTGGCTCCTGTGGGTTCATTGATACCGTTAGAGACCAAAAATAGGCCAGCGCGAGCTAATTGCTCACAGCTCATGGCAATCGAGCATTGATGAAAGTAGGTATTAAGTATGGCATCGACGTCATGCTGCAGATGCCCAAAAGACTTCATAAAATGCGCAAGTGCGGCGTTGCGATCCTCGTGCTCAATCTCAGATCTTGCGACTTTATAATCAAAGCTGATCGACTCATCGTCTGCTATAAAGTGCACAAATTGTAAAATCTCATCCAATATCTCTTTTGGCTCGCGTCCCATAGTGATGGCATCGACCACCGCAATCGCCCCTGCATTAATAAAGGGGTTACGCGGTCTGCCCGATTCGTACTCGAGTATGGTAATGGAGTTAAAGGGGTCGCCTGAGGGCTCACGACCGACATGATTCCACAGCGCACTGCCAAGCTTACTAAGGCCGATAGTTAGCGTAAATACTTTGGAGATACTTTGTATCGAGAATAGCGTGCTGGCATCCCCTGCGCTATAGACCTGCCCATCAGGAGTCGCGACGGCAATACCAAACTGGTTAGGGTCGACATGCGCCAGCTGCGGAATATAATCCGCTACTTTTCCGCGCTCAGTCTTAAGCGCCATTTGAGCGGCGATGTCATCTAAAATTTGTTGCATCATAAAGGGATAGCCGTGTTTTTATTGATTTATTAAGTAGGCATGATTTTAACTGAATTGAGGAGGATAAGGCGGGGAATATTTTATTTCGCTATTATTTATCACAACACATATAGTCTGATATAGGTAGTTCCATTCTAGCGGTCTGTTTAGGGTTTATCAGACCTGTTTAGATGGTTCCAGTAGGATATACTTAACTTTCCATAAAATCTTAGATAAATAAGAAAAATTTTAGATATAGCTTTTATCAAAGCTCAATAAATGATGATATACCTGGCATACTGTTTATTAATGTACTCATTGGGTTGTCTATTTCCACATATCTAAGATGTTTATCACACCTAAAATCCTCATGAATATTTGGTTTATGCGATTTATAAAAAATTTCTTTTTTAGAATAAATTTGTATTGTGTGATTGCACGCTTCGATTTCAGTATCTTTTAATACTAATGTTGAAAGCTTAATCTCTGGTTTATAAGAGGATGGTTTTACCATAACCACACTGATATTCGGTGTTATTGGTACAACCATATAAGGAAAGCTAGGCGCTTCTACATTCCCCACTATATTAGTGAAAAAACCATCACCGTATATAAACTCTTTGCTATTGCTATATAGAACAGCAAACTTGACCTCACTGTCTTTAATTACTTTAACTATTTCTCTTTGTTTTCTTATCATGTTGAGCTTAATTTCTACTGCCTTGTGAGAGCTTATTTCTCCGCCTACACTTTCTATCAAAGAAACATATCCCTCTCGATTCTGAGGACTGCGTACAGCCAATGAAACGGCACATTCAGTTAGCATATTGAGGTCTTCTTTCGTACATGTTTGAGGTACAAAACGATCTTCTAAATGTTCATTAAATTTAAATATATAAGTAAGACTTTCTAACCATTTAATTACGTTAGGGAAATTACTATCAGCAGTATCAAACTCATACTCAAAGCTAGTATCGAACGATGAGCTAGTGTCTTTATCTTGTTTTAGTTTGATATTGTGAGCGTCCTTGATAACTCCCAAGTTTTTGGGAGATGAATCCGATATCGCCCCATTAGGTTGCATTCGATTAATGTGTCCAGTTTCATCTCTCCAATGCTTGGATACACATATAGGCCACCAATGATGGTTAGCTGTTTTAATTTTTTTCATTTAACGCATGCTCCTTACTTTCAATTTGATAAAAATATTCCAAAATTTTGACCTCTGCTGCTAAGTTTAGTAAACGTAGGGTGCGCCCAGCGCACCGATATAACACCATAACTTATCCAGTGGTGCGCATGGCACACCCTACGAAAACTATATTTATTTTTTACAGTTCTATGTGCTGGGCTAAAAGCCCAGCCTACGCCAAAACTTAATATCTAAAATGTTTCTACGAAAAAACCGCCCTAACCAAAAAGCTAGAGCGGTTTTTCTAAATCAAGAAAAAGTACTTATTCAGCAGTATCAGCCGTTACATTTTGCTCGATACCTTTCATAGTCAATTTAATGCGACCACGGTTGTCGACGTCTTGGACGAAGACATTGACCTTTTGACCTTCCTTTAGATAGTCAGAGACATTCTCGACGCGCTCTTCTGCGATTTGTGAGATATGCACGAGACCATCAGTGTTTGGCAAGACGTTAACGAACGCACCGAAGTCAACGATACGAGCGACCGTACCTTCATAGGTTTTGCCGACTTCAACTTCAGCCGTTAGCGCTTCGATTTTACCGATAGCCGCTTTGGTTGCCGCTTTGTTCTCACCAAAGATACGAATCGTACCAGCATCATCGATATCGATAACCGCGCCAGTTTCTTCAGTGAGCTGACGAATCATCGCGCCGCCTTTACCGATGACGTCACGAATCTTATCAGGGTTGATTTCGATGACCGCATAGTTCGGTGCATGAGCGTTGATTTCAGTACGGCTCTCTGGCAATACTTTATTCATCGCGTCAAGGATATGAATACGACCGGCATGGGCTTGCTTCAGCGCCTGCTCCATGATGTCAGGCGTGATGCCTTCGATTTTGATATCCATCTGAAGGGCTGTGATGCCGTCTTTAGAACCAGCGACTTTAAAGTCCATATCACCAAGATGATCTTCATCACCCAAGATGTCTGATAGTACTGCAAAGCGCTCGCCTTCTTTAACCAAACCCATCGCAATACCAGCAACTGGTGCTTTGATCGGTACGCCTGCGTCCATCAATGCCAAGCTTGCACCGCAAACAGAGGCCATAGAAGACGAGCCGTTTGACTCAGTAATTTCAGATACGACGCGGATGACATACGGGAAGCGTTCGCTATCTGGTAGCATCGCTTGCACACCGCGGCGCGCTAGGCGACCATGGCCGATTTCGCGGCGTTTTGGGATACCTTCGCGGCCTGTCTCACCGACTGAGAAATGCGGAAAGTTATAATGCAGCATGAAATGATCACGAATCGTACCGCCTAGTGAGTCGATCATATTCACATCACGGCTGTTACCTAAAGTCGTTGTGACAAGAGCCTGAGTCTCACCGCGAGTAAATAGCGCTGAACCATGCGTGTATGGCAATACGCCAACTTGTACGTCAAGCGCACGGACAGTATCTAAATCGCGACCATCGATACGCGGCTTACCTGACAAGATATTGTCACGAACGGTGCGGTATTTAAGATCATTAAAGATGTCTTTGAGCTTGGAGACATTGCTGCTGTAGTCCTCTGACTCTTTATCACCTGCTAGAGCATCGATAGCCGCTTGTTTGACGTCATCGAGCTTGGCGTAACGCTCTTGCTTATCTGTAGTGGTATAAGCGTCAGCCACTTGCGCGCCGAACTGCTCTTTCATGCTGCTCTCAAGCGACGCGTCTGCCTTTGGCGCTTCGAACTGCTGCTTGGCGGTGCCGATCTCTTGTGCCATTGAAGCAATGTTATCGATGACAATTTGCTGTTGCTCATGACCGTATAGTACCGCGCCTAGCATTTGATCTTCTGATAGCTCAGCGGCCTCAGACTCAACCATAAGTACCGCAGACTTAGTACCTGCGACAACTAGATCAAGATCACTTTCTTTGAGCTGCTCAAGCGTTGGGTTGAGGACGTATTCACCACCGATGAAACCAACACGGGCGGCGGCGACTGGACCATTGAATGGCGCATCAGAGATGGCCAACGCTGCTGAAGCACCAATTAGCGCAGCGATATCAGCAGATTGGGTCTTATCCGATGACACAACGGTAGCGGTAATTTGAATCTCGTTGACGTAGCCTTCAGGGAATAGCGGACGAATTGGGCGGTCAATCAAGCGTGAGGTTAGGGTTTCAAACTCGCTGGCGCGGCCTTCACGTTTGCCGTAAGCCCCTGGTATTTTACCTGCCGCGTACATTTTTTCTTGGTAGTTAACCGTTAGCGGGAAGAAGTTTTGACCCTCTTTTGGATCTGATTTGACGACTGCGGCAACCAGTACCGTCACGCCGCCCATATGTACCATAATCGAGTTGGCTTGACGGGCAACGCGGCCTGTCTCGATGACGACTTGCTGATTACCGTATTGAAATTCACGCTTCACTGTATTAAACATTGTCATATAAGTTTCCTAGTATTGAGACTGATAATATCCGTATAAAGAGTCTGTCATCAGTCGTTAAATTTTTAAGTGCTAAGTTTTAAATACTATAGTCAGTTCAAAGTAAAATTGTCATAAATTTAGACGAGCTACTGGTATAAATTTTACTGGCGTGCTATTACCTTTCAACGCTGCGCAACTTCACGTAAAAATAGCATCCCAGCAGCGCTATATCATTTTTAGAGTAAATCAACTATAAGTGCTAAATTGCTATCTCATTCATCTATCAATTATTTTGCTTCAAATAAAGAGCTTTTCCCTATCGCTGTGATCGCTCAATTATCTGTTACTACTCGTACTGGTTCAAATTCTGTTTTTTATGCTCATGTTACCTAAGCCTTTGTTTCTATAAAGCGCCTAATGACGCTCATTTTAAAAAGGGTTAGCTTAAGCTATGTCAGGATACAAATTCACAAGGCATTATTTTACAGTGATTTGTCGCCCTTGACCAATTAATCGCAAAATTGGCTCAAACCTTGTCACTTAAGTAATATAACAGCCATAAAAAAGCGGCGTGAAACTATTCCACACCGCTTTTGTAATACTCAGATATCTTATCGATAATCACACAGCTGAGTGTGATATTAACGACGTAGACCTAATTGGCTGATCAGTGTGGTATAGCGACCAAGATCTTTACCTTTTAGGTAATCAAGAAGTTTACGGCGCGTGTTTACCATACGGATAAGACCACGGCGGCTATGATGATCGCCTTTGTGCTCTTTAAAATGGTTCTGTAGATCGTTAATACGGGCGCTTAATAGGGCAACCTGAACTTCAGGGGAGCCAGTATCGTTCTCGCCGCGTTGGTATTGAGCAATGATTTGTTCGCGATCAGTATTCGTTAGCATAATTCTCTCCAGCAATGCTAAGAGCTCTATAATTTACTCAAACAGATGAGTGCTTATAGAACCGTAAAAATAAAAAAGCTTTGGCATCATTCAGGACAACCCTGCATTACTAGAGTTGACCTAGTGAACGCTAAGCATTCAAGGGTCGTATTATTAAACAATGAGCTTCACACGTAAACATTCAAGCTTAGCCGTCTATCTAGATACTAACTAACTAGATGCTAAAACTATATCAAAGTTTTGCATAAGAGCTATTGCCAATACGGCGCTGATTATAACAAAAAACTGCCACATTAGCAGCAGTTTTTATGGTGAGTTCACACATTTGATATCACAGTAACATCAATGGATAGACTCATTATAAGGATTACTTATCGTTGTTCTTTTTAACATCGTCTTCTGTAGCATGTCGACCAAGCTCGCTATCATCAAGCGGCGCAGTTGTTGCTTCTGCTAAACTATCAGGAGCCTCATCAGTTGGGTTAATCTCTTTGTATTGCTCTTCGATTTTCTTTTCTTGTTCATCCATTATTACTCTCCTATTCTTATAATAATTTTGCAAGCCTAAAAACAATAGCTTTCTTCTTAAAAGAAACGCTTTGAAAAATTTTTATAGAAGATAGCCATCATAGTTACAAGTTGCTAGCTATAAGTGCTTACTTATCGTCTTTAGCATTCTCTACATTGTCTGCAATACGATCGGCAGCAGCTTCTGTCTCTTCGTTATAATTGTCTTCGGTTTGATTCTTTAGTGAAGCGATTTGCGAGTCAGACTTTTGTTGCTCAAGCTTGGTATCGTTTGGGTTAGGCTGTGTCATAGTAGATCCTTAGTGGTGGTTAAGTAAATTAAATCAGATATAGAAGAATAGAACTAGGATAGTGCTTTGTCGATAGCGTCTACGAAATCATCAATATCATCTGGATTGCGTGAAGTAATCAGATTACCATCAATCTGCACGCTCTTGTCGACAAATTTTGCACCTGCGTTCTCTAGATCGGTTTGCAAGGAGTGATAAGCGGTTAGCGTTTTGCCTTTTGCAATGCCTGTATTGATCAGTGCCCATGGCGCATGGCAGATGACAGCTAAAGTCTTGTTTGCGTCGTTAATAGCATTGATGATGCTATGAGCTTCTTTGTTGCCGCGAATAGTATCAGCGTTTACCGTACCGCCTGGTAATACTAGCGCATCATAATCAGTAACATTTGCTTCATTGGCGAACATATCAGCCGTGAACGTATCAGCTTTATTGACGTCCTGCTGCATCGCTTGTACTTGTTTATCGTCATTAGTAGTAATCAGAACGGTCTTATAGCCTTTGTCTTTGAGCTGGTTATTGACGTCTTCATACTCTGCTTGTTCAAAATTATTATGTAGTAAAAAAGCGATCGTTTTCATAATCTACTCCATTATTGATTATAGTCTCCTACTAGCTTACGTTGTCGCTGTTTTTATTATCATTAGTGCCTAGTAGGTTTGGCTAGTCTATAAAAAAAACAGGTCACGCCATAGACGTAACCTGCAATAAAATGTGACGATATGTGATTAATGTAATGCCCTAGTAATGCAATCTATAAATGGATGAGCTTTTTAGGCTGCAAGCGTCCGTTGAGACTAAGTGCCCCTAGACCAATAAACTGTCCCTGTTCATCAACTAGACGTATATCTATAGGCATCTCATGATGCAAAAGTGGCTCGACTTTTGGTTCTAGATGGTTCTTAGAATCAACCAAAATCTCATCAGACACTTGAGAATCGATACTGCTGGAGAGGTAGTTTTTAATATCAACACTCATCTGCTCTAAGACATTAAGGCGTTGACCTTGGCGTATACGTGCAACTTGCGCTGCGGTCAGCATAAGGGTAGCAGGTATATCAATACAAGCGTCCACTGGCAGCAATTGCTCAAAACGTTTATCAAGTGCTAGTGCTTCAAGCTCTGGTATGGTTATGGCATCATCAATAGCGAACTTGCCCACTTGCAATCGTCGTAATGCGGTTAAGTGACCGAGCGTGCCTAACGCTTGCGCGATATCCTCTCCCAGCACGCGTATGTAAGTGCCCTTAGTACAGGTTGCGGTGAGTTGCAACTGAGTGTCATCAATGGCAATCAGCTGGATATCTTTGATGACAATATCTCTTGCTGGACGTTCAACCTCAATGCCAGCACGTGCATACTCGTAGAGCTTTTTGCCGTCTTTTTTGAGTGCAGAATACATAGGCGGGACTTGCTGCTGCGCGCCCAAAAACTTTTGAGCGATGCGCTCTAGTAGCGGCTGATCAATTTGAGTTACCTCAGCAGTCGCAATAACTTGCCCGTCAGCGTCGCCCGTATCGGTTTGACTACCGAGCGCAATAGTCGCCTGATAGGATTTGTCCGCGTCGAGTTGATAGTGACTAAACTTGGTCGCCTCCCCTAAGCAGATCGGCAAAAGACCTGTCGCCATAGGATCAAGCGTGCCTGTATGCCCCGCCTTTTTGCTGTCATGCATTGGCGACTTAAACACATACTTCACCTTTGACACGACTTGCTGCGAGGTCATACCTTGTGGTTTATCCACCAAGATAACGCCAGAGACCCTTTGTTTATCTATCTGTTTTTGCTTAGTCATTTTGCGAGGCGTCGTTTTCTACGTCATCTTCGTTTTGCTCAGTTTTAGTAACGGCTTGACTGATCAAGTCCATCATATAGTTACCACGCGCGGTCACTTCATCATAGTGAAAGCGCAGGCGCGGCGTCGTCCGTGTTTTTAGGCTATGGCTTAGCTCTGTGCGCAAAAATCCTGCGGCGTTGTTGAGTACTTTGATGCTCTCTTCGTGACTGGTTTTGACCATAGCATCATTAAGCTCAGGCTCCATGATAGTGACATAGACATCAGCGTAGCCTAGATCTGGGCTAACCTTTACGCTAGAGATGGTCACAAAACCCGTTAGACGCGGATCATTGACTTCATCACGGATAAGGACGGCAAGTTCGCGCTGGATTTGATCAGCCAAGCGTTGTAGACGTTGGTTCATAGAATTAACCTTACTGTAGTAAAATTTTTATAGTTAAAATACGTTTAGAGCGCTCATTTTATAATAAGGGCTATTCGGTAAAAAAGGCCTAGCAGGGTACACCTGTTAGGCCTAGTGGTAACTGACTATCAAACAATAGCCTTAGATCGTACGTGCGAACTCTTGAATCTCAAAGACTTCAATCTTATCGCCCGCTTCGACATCATAGCCACGAACTGCAAGACCACATTCCATCCCCATACGCACCTCATTGACGTCTTCTTTGTAACGACGTAATGATTGCAATTGACCGGTAAAGATAACTTGGTCATCACGTAGTACGCGGATAGGCTTGTTACGATAGATCGTGCCTTCAACCACCATACAACCGGCAGCTGCACCAAACTTACTAGAGCGGAATACTTCGCGAACATCCGCCACACCAAGGATCTTCTCACGATGTTCAGGCGCGAGCATACCGCTCATAGCTGCTTTGACATCATCAATAAGGCCATAGATGACGCTGTAGTAGCGAATGTCCATATCAGCGCTATCGGCTTTGCGGCGTGCAGTGGCATCAGCGCGAACGTTGAAACCTAACAGCACCGCTTCACTAGATTCAGCAAGGGTAACGTCAGACTCTGAGATTGGACCAACGCCTGAGCTGATAACGCGAACTTTGACTTCGTCAGTAGATAACTCATTGAGTGCTGCAAGTAGAGCTTCTAAAGAACCGCGAACATCAGTCTTAAGTACAATGTTTAAGAAAGACACATCACCTTGTTCCATCTGATCGAACATGCTCTCAAGGCGCATAGCGTTTTGACGTTCAAGTTGACGTTCACGCTCACGATTGGCTCTAAAATCAGCAACTTCGCGAGCTTTTTTCTCGTCGGTAACGACTAAGAATTCGCTACCAGCCGCTGGCGTCTCAGGTAAACCTAAGATCTCAACAGGGATAGAGGGACCCGCTGACTTAACACGTTGACCATGCTCGTCCGTTAGCGCACGAACCTTACCATAATGCTCGCCTGCTAGAACGAGATCGCCTTGCTTCAATGTACCTTTTTTGACCAGTACGCTGACGACAGGACCACGACCTTTTTCTAGTCTTGATTCGATAACGACGCCTTGAGCAGCACCATCTAGTGGGGCTTCTAATTCCATCAATTCAGACTGCAAGCTGATAAGCTCTAACAGCTCATCGATACCGTCACCTGTTTTGGCAGATATACGAGCCATTGGTGTATCACCACCCCAATCCTCTGATACCACTTCTTTCGTCGTCAGCTCATTGAGAACGCGATCAGGATCAGCGCTTGGCTTATCCATTTTGTTGATAGCAACGATAATAGGCGTACCTGCCGCGCGGGCATGATCAATCGCTTCTGCCGTTTGAGGCATCATGCCATCGTCAGCGGCGACAACTAAGACAACAATATCCGTCGCCTGAGCACCGCGTGAGCGCATCGCACTAAAAGCGGCGTGACCTGGAGTATCTAAAAAGGTAATGACGCCGCGATCCGTCTGCACATGGTACGCACCGATATGCTGAGTGATACCGCCAGCTTCACCTGTGGCAACTTTAGTCTCACGAATCTTATCAAGTAAGGATGTCTTACCATGATCAACGTGACCCATGATAGTAACGACGGGTGGACGCGTTTGTACGTTACTGCTGCGCTCATCAACGGCATCATGTAGATCGTCTTCGACTTTGGTATCGCTAACGGGTACTGGGTTGTGACCCATCTCTTCTACGATTAAACTCGCTGTCGCTTGGTCTATCATGTCAGATTCGCGAGCGATTTCGCCCATTTTCATAAGCAATTTGATCACTTCGCGAGCTTTGACTGCCATACGCTGAGCTAAATCAGATACTGCGATTTGCTCGCTAATTTCGACGTCATAGACGATTTTTTCGACAGGCTTTTCAAACTTATGCTGTGACGCTTGCGTTGAAGTCAGACCGTTCTTACGATTCTTGATTTCACGCTCATCTTGGTTTTTGCGGCGACGACCACGAGCACCCGTACTATTAGAACCACGTTTGATCTCACGGCGCTCTTTTTCAAACGACTCCTCAAGCGCGTCTCCTACAAGGCCTTCAGCTAATGGCTCGTCTTTACGAACTTCTGCCACAGGCTCACGGTCGGTATACTTACCCGCCATTTTGCGCATCTGCTCAAGCGTACGCTTTTGCGCTTCTTCAGCTTGTACGCGGCGCGTCTCAGCTTCGATTTCACGTAAGCGTGCTTCCTCAACTTCACGTGCTTCGCGTGCTTTACGTTCAGCTGCGGTTTCAACTTTTGGCTTAGTCGCGGCAACCTTTTTCTTAGGCTGCTCTTTTGACTTGACTTCAACTGCCGCTTTGCCGCCTTTTTTGACGACAACAGAGGCTGCAACATCATCGTTTTTGTCATCAGATGACTTGTTAGAGCCCAAGCTTGCACGCATCGCTGCTAGCGTTGCTGCTTGACGTTCTTCAGATTTTTTCTTAGCAGCTTGGCGCTCTTCGGCATCTTTGGCAGCGCGAGCTTGTGCTTCAGCCAAAGCCTGTTCACGAGCGGCTAATTCTGCTGCCATTTTTTCTGGATCAGGCTTGTCGAATACTTTTTTCTTACGCACTTCAACATTGACGCTTTTGGACTTACCAGAGGAGCCAGTCACGCGCGCGGTGCTCGTCGTCTTAGACTTAAGACTGATACGGCGCTTGTCGGTCTGGCCATGACTTTGTTTTAAATACGTCACTAACTTCTCTTGCTCGCGTTCAGTGACCATGTCACTCTCTTCGCGAGCAGGCAGTCCAGCATCTACCAGTTGCTGTTTTACAGCACTTACGGTTTTGCCGACCATTTCTGCTAGTTCTTTGACGGTCTTATCTGCCATTTATTATCACCTACTGTCTATTGTTTGCTATATTTTCAATTCAATTGTTGGCTACAAATGATTGCGTTAAGGCAAGTGTTGTCTTACTAAACGTTATAATAAGGACAGCACTCACGCTTTATGGTTGATAGCATATCACCAAAAGACAGCGATATGCGATTAGCGCCTATTCATCGAACCAAGATTCCCGAGCTTTCATAATCAGTTTTCCTGCGGTCTCATTGTCCAAACCTTCGATATCTTCTAGATCGAAGACGGCTTGTTCTGCCAAGTCATCGACGGTAATGATGTCTTTTTGTGCCAGTTTATAGGCCAGATTGACGCTCATACCTTCAAGGTCTTGTAGCTCTTGACTTGGCTCTTTCATGTTTTGTTGTTTGACCAGCTCATCTGCGATGACCACTTCTTTAGCGCGCTCTTGAATCATATCAATCGCTTCGTCATCCAAGCCTTCGATATCATAAAAGGTCTCAACAGGCACATAAGCTACTTCTTCGATAGTCGTAAAGCCAATATCGACAAGGGCTTGTGCCAAATCACGATCTACTTCTAAACGCTCATAAAATAAATCGATAAAGGCTTTTGATTCGCTCTCTTGGCGCTCTTGATACTCTTCTTCTAGCATCATGTTGAGCTTATAACCAGTCAGCTCAGAGGCCAGACGTACGTTTTGACCTTGTGAGCCAATCGCACGTGCAAGCTGATCGTTGGTACTAAAGACAATATCAGCTGTCTTGGCATCTTCATCTAGGATGATACTGCTGACATCAGCAGGCTCAAGCGCACTGATAATGAACTGGGCAGGATCATCTGACCACACCACGACATCGATACGCTCGCCGTCGAGTTCTTGTTGTACCGCTTGGATACGCGTACCACGCATACCGATACAAGCCCCAACAGGATCAATACGATGATCATTGGTCTTGACCGCTATTTTAGCACGAGTACCAGGTAGGCGAGCGACATTACGAATCTCAATGATCTCTTCTGCAATCTCAGGGACTTCCTTTTGCATCAGTGCTGAGAGCATTTCAGGATGCGTGCGGGATAATAGTAACTGCGCGCCGCGATTTTCACGGTTGACATGATAAAGGATAGCATTGATACGAGATTTGGCACGTAATTGCTCACGTGGCAGCATCTGATCACGAGACAGATAGCCTTCGGCGTTATCGCCTAAGTCAACAATGTAACCATCGCGAGTTTGTTTTTTGACTTCGCCATACATCATCTCACCAACGCGAGATTCAAAAGCATCGGCAACCAAAGCACGCTCAGCTTCACGGATCTTTTGGATGATAACTTGCTTGGCTTGCGTGGCTGCAATACGGCCAAATTCGATAGACTCAATCTGCTCTTCTTTGACATCACCAATGGACCACTCGTCTTGATCAAGATCAGTAATAGCAAGCTGACAGGCTGGCATCTCGTGGTCTTCATCAGCGACCACTGTCCAGTAACGATAAGTATCGTAGTCGCCCGTGTCACGATTGATCGCGACACGTACCGCTACTTCTGGCTGTTCGGTATAGACCTTTTTTTTAGTGGATACCACCAAAGCATCTTCGATAGCCTCAAAGATGTCTTCAGGGTTCAATCCTTTTTCGTTACTGACAGTTTCTACTACCGTTAAGATTTCACGACTCATACTCTATCTGTCCTATCGTTTTGTTATTGACTCATATCTTATCATTGATGTCGTAACGTTTATCGTCATTACGAATGTCACTACTACTATTGTCACAATGAGTTATTCACGGCTCAAATTTTTGATATTAGATTATATGTAGCGCTAGACGTCTTCATAGATCAAGTTTGCTTTATCTATATTACTAAAAGCAATCTCAAACACTTCGCCATCAGAGGCGCTAAGCGTTAGTGAGGTATCGTCCATACTATCGAGCTTGCCTGTCGCTTTGCGGCGTTTTTTGTCGCCCTGCCCAATCGCTTGTATCAAACGAAGGCTTACCGTTTGACCGATGTAATCACGCATTTGCGACTCTGAAAAGAACGCCCGATCAAAGCCAGGTGAGGATACTTCTAGAATAAACTCGCCTGCGATAGGGTCATGCACTTCTAATATACCGCTGACTTGATGATTCACCGCCGCACAGTTCTCAATAGTCACTTGCTTGTCTTGTGCTTGGTCTTCAGGCAACGCCTCAATATAGATACGCAGTAAAGAGCGCTGACCTTGCGGTACAAATTCTACGCCCCATAGCGACACATCACAAGCGGCAACAGCAGGCTCGATGATAGCGGTTAGTTCAGCAACTTTGGTTGATAATTTCATAATGTATTTATTTTTTCCTATTGACGTATCACTTGTACATAATAAACGGCAACGACTTTGCCTATTATTTTGGGCAAAAGCGCTCAGTCTAGGTTTTCTATGACCTAATCTTATTTATAGGCAAATGGATGTCATAAGATAAGGTAGAAGACCGTACTACTTATAAAATACTTATAAATAAGCACTCACTATGCCTAGTAGGCAGGCGCCACACAAGCTAATGCTTGGCATAGTAGGACAAGTGTCATGATAACACAAAGCTTTAGGTACAAAAAAACCCACAAACATAATGGTGGGCTAATCGACACTGGCTATTTAGGGTACAAACATCAGTATAAAAAGTGGTAGCGGGGGCTGGATTTGAACCAACGACCTTCGGGTTATGAGCCCGACGAGCTACCAGACTGCTCCACCCCGCAACAATTTAGAATGCGTATTATAAGTAGGTTTAATCACCTTGTCAATCTTTATTTAAATAAAGAGCGCTATAATGCATCGGTACTATACAAAACAAACATTAAAACTTGGACAAAACAAACATTAAAACTTGGTGCGATTGGGGGGACTTGAACCCCCACAGCTTGCGCCACCACCCCCTCAAGATGGCGTGTCTACCAATTCCACCACAATCGCTTATGAGACTATAAACTCTCATCACACTGCTTTTGACTATCTACTTTTAACTACGCTGCTCTTTGAGGAAAATTCAGAACAGTAGGTCGACTATTAAGAGTCGGCTGCAAAAACAGAAAAAGTATTGTAAGACTAACGCATCAAAATAGCAAGCGCTGAGTATCCATTAATAGATGATTATACCGAAACCTTGCTTTTTACTACTGCTGAGGGTTCTCGGTTAACGGGCGCGGCGTTTGCGGCGCAGATACAGGCGCATCTAGGCGAAACTGATCTTCAGCCTGCTCGCGAGCATTGACTGCAAGTACCATACTGGTAATAAAAAATATAACCGTAAGCACAGCTGTCGCACGAGTCAAAAAGTTGGCCGTACCCGCTGCGCCAAAGACTGTACCAGAGGAGCCTGCACCAAAGGAGGCTCCAGCATCCGCCCCTTTACCATGCTGTATCAAAATCAAGCCGATCATAGCAATCGCTACGATAATATGTATGGCTAATATAAACGTAAACATGGTGTCCTCTTTTGCCGCCTAATGACGACTGGTAACAATAATAAATGATGTGAACCAACGACTTATAGCTCAAATAAAAAAACTTATGACAATACTCGCCAAAAAAAATCTAAAGTTTGTGCCATTCGACCTTGTCAAATTAGAACTGCTCGTTAGATTAGAACTGCTCGTTAAATTAAAACTGAAAGTATCAAGGCTTAATAAATAAGGCGCATTGTACACGATTGCAAGGGCACTATTAAAGTGACTTTTATCACCTTAAAGAACACCGTTTACATCCGTCAGCCTACTCTTAGAGCAAAGAGTATAAGACCAAAGATCTTAATACAATACTAAGCTACTCATTAGCTTAACTAAAGGCATCCGCTATCGCCAAAAAGCTCTCTACCTTTAGTGAAGCGCCGCCCACCAAAGCCCCATCTATCATACTATCAGCAGCAAAGTCTTGCGCATTATCTGCATTAACACTACCGCCATAGAGTACATTTATATTACTAAAGGCGGGCGAGAGGCCAGCGAGCGTCTGCTTGATATGCTGATGGGTGGCGCTGACCTCAAAGACGGTTGGGACTTTGCCTGTACCAATCGCCCATACTGGCTCATAAGCTATCATTAGGTGCGATGAGAGAGAGTCGGTGATCTCTGGCTGCTGGGCTAGTAAGTCTTTGATAATGGATAACTGCTCATCGATAACATTTAGGGTTTGCTTATCATCGTACTGCGCTTGCGTCTCGCCAATACAAAATATGGCGCCCAAGTTTTGTTTGAGGGCACAAGATAGCTTTTGCATAAGCGCCTCATGAGACTCTTGATGGTACTGACGGCGCTCAGAGTGACCTAGTAGCGTCCACGTTGCACCAGCATCAGCGACTTGCTGCGCTGAGCAATCCCCAGTGTAGGCACCTGTACTATCACTATGCGCGCTAATATCTTGTGCAGCGGCAAGTAGCGATGTTCCCTTAATTTGCGTAGCCACAGCTGCTAAGTGAATGCTACTTGGGGCGACCATTAACTGACAAGTTATTGGCGCAGATTTTGCATCAATAGCAGCAAGTAAGCCTTGTACCAGTGCGCCTGCTTCGTGACTGGTGGCAGGATTTTGTTTCCAGTTGCCTATTACCCAAGTTTGCATCTTGTTTGCCCTATATGATTTATCATTATCGCTTTGTGCGCGCAAGTATAACAAATATTTTGCAAGTGCTATAGTATATAGAACACTAGGCTGTGTTTGATATTCGACCATAGCACTGATAGCAAGGTTAGGGAGAGACCATATCTATGACAACTATTAAAATCGGCGGCTTAGCGCAGCAGCTCATTAGCGAAGGGATTGTCAACGAGGCGCAAATGGATACTGCGCAAAGAGAGGCGCAGCAGCAGCAAATGGGACTGGTGTCTTATTTGGTAGATAACAAAATAGCCAATGCTTATCAGTTAGCAAAAATGATGTCGCAAGCTTTTGGCGATCCTTTATTTGATCTCAATGCGTTAAGCGATGACATCATACCCAAAGACTTAATTGATGAAAAAATAGTCCGTAAATTTAATGCGCTACCTATTTTTAAGCGTGGTCAACGGCTTTTTGTCGCGCTCAGTGACCCTACGCGTATCGATGCTATAGACGCCGTCGCCTTTAACTCGCGCTTGTCTGTTGAGACGGTAGTGGTTGAGGAGGATAAGCTCAAAGCCCGTATCGAGAAGCTATATGCTGATAGTATGCAAAACTTTAGCGGGTTTGCCGATAGCGACTTAACGGTCGATTTTGAAGACCCTGATGCTGATGATGGCGAGACCAAACTCTCTGATGGCGTTGATGAAGCGCCCGTTGTCAAATTCGTCAATAAAATGCTCGTTGATGCCATTCGTATGGGCGCATCAGATCTTCATTTTGAGCCATATGAAAAGAGCTTTCGTGTGCGTTTTCGCGTTGATGGCGTCATGCAAAAGATGGCCAACCCGCCCGTACAACTTGCCAGCAAAATCGCCGCCCGCCTAAAAGTCATGTCGCAAATGGACATCTCAGAGCGCCGCGTGCCACAAGATGGGCGTATCAAACTTAAACTATCCAAAAATAAAGCCATCGACTTTCGGGTAAGCTCATTACCGACGCTGTTTGGCGAAAAGCTAGTGTTACGTATTTTAGACCCCTCCTCTGCTATGCTTGGTATTGAAGCTTTAGGCTATGAGCCTGATCAGCAAGAGATGTTTTTAGAAGCGCTTCATAAGCCGCAAGGTATGCTGCTTATTACCGGACCAACAGGTTCTGGTAAGACCGTTTCTTTATATACGGGTATTAATATCCTAAATACCGGCGAAACCAATATCTCCACCGCAGAGGATCCTGTTGAAATTAACTTAGAGGGTATCAATCAAGTCAACGTCAACGCCAAAGTTGGTTTAACCTTTGCCAATTCGCTCAAGTCTTTTTTGCGTCAAGATCCTGATATCGTCATGGTCGGTGAGATTCGAGATTTAGAGACCGCTGAGATTGCGATTAAGGCGGCGCAAACGGGACATATGGTACTCTCAACGCTGCACACCAACTCAGCACCTGAAACCTTGACCCGTCTGCGTAACATGGGTGTGGCCTCCTTTAATATCGCCACTTCAGTCAACTTGGTTATCGCACAAAGGCTGGCTCGTAGATTATGTAAAAACTGCAAAAAACCTATCGATGTACCGCGTCAAAGCCTGCTTGAGATTGGCTTTACCGATGCAGACTTGGATGACCCCAATAATCATATCAGCGAGCCTGTGGGTTGTAGCGAGTGCCGTGAAGGCTACAAAGGCCGCGTTGGTATTTACGAGGTTATGAAAGTCAGTCCGGATATCTCGCGCATTATCATGGAAGATGGCAATGCGATCGATATCAAAGATGCTGCGCTCAAAAATGGTTTTAGAGATTTGCGCCGCTCTGGTATTTTAAAGGTACTCCAAGGCGTGACGAGTATTCAAGAGATGATGCGCGTTACTTCTGAATAAGTGCACAAACCGACCTGAATAAGCGCGTAAACCAACGAGAAAAGCGCTAAAATTAACATCAATACGTAATCGATTTTACGCTAAAATAACTACAGTTTATTGAATCATAATTGAGGGTGAGCACATGGCGAAAGCTAAGACAGATATGCTATTGGACTTTGTCTATGATGGAGTCAATCGCCGTGGGCAAAAGATCAAGGGCGAGACCACTAGCCGTAGCTTGGAGCTGGCAAAAGCAACTTTGCGCAAACAAGGCATTACGGTTAAAGGTATTAAGAAAAAGCCTAAACCCCTCTTTGAGTTCAAAAAACCGATCAAAGCTATCGATATCGCCATATTTTCGCGCCAGCTGGCGACAATGATGAAAGCGGGCGTGCCGCTTACGCAGTCGTTTGAGATCGTCGCCGACTCGCTTGATAACCCAAGTATGAAAGAGCTGGTCTTAGACATAAAAGCTGATATTGAAGCCGGCGGCACCTTTGCCTCAGCCCTGCGCAAACATCCGCGCTACTTTGATGATCTGTTTTGCTCACTAGTCGACTCAGGCGAGCAATCAGGGGCGCTTGAAACCATGCTGGAGCGGGTTGCCACTTATAAAGAAAAAAGTGAGCTACTCAAGGCAAAAATCAAAAAAGCGATGAAATATCCTATCGCGGTCATCGTTGTGGCCATTATCGTCACCATGATTTTGCTGATCAAAGTTGTTCCTGTATTCTCCGATCTGTTTGCCTCCTTTGGTGCAGAGCTGCCCGCTTTTACCCAAATGGTCGTTGGGATGTCTGAATGGATGCAATCGTGGTGGTTCGTACTGATCTTAATCATTGGCGCAGCTATCATAGGGTTCTCAGAAGCCAAAAAACGCTCTAAGAAGTTTCGTGACTTTCTAGATCGCGCGACGCTAAAGCTACCGATCTTTGGTAATATTGCTTATCAAGCCATTATCGCTCGCTTCTCGCGGACGCTATCCACCACTTTTGCCGCAGGTGTACCGCTCATTGATGCGCTAAACTCTACTGCTGGTGCAACCAATAACGTGGTCTTTTATGATGCCACTCAGCAAATCAAAAACGACGTGGCCACCGGTCAGCAGTTGCAGTTCTCTATCCGCTCAACCAACCTATTCCCAAGTCTTGTCATCCAGATGGTCGGTATCGGTGAGGAGTCTGGAAGCCTAGAGGAGATGCTAGACAAGGTAGCTATATACTATGAGAATGAGGTCGATAACGCGGTCGATGGTTTAACGAGCCTAATGGAGCCACTCATTATGGCGGTGCTTGGGGTATTAGTCGGCGGCTTGGTCATTGCTATGTACTTACCCATTTTCCAAATGGGTTCAGTGGTCGGCTAAAGGATAGCAATGAGATGCAATTGATAGCGTTATTACAAAGCAATATGACTTTGGCTTTGGTCGTGTTTGCCGTATTAGGTCTCTGTGTTGGCAGTTTTTTAAATGTGGTGATTCACCGTATGCCACTGATGATGGTCTACGGCTGGCGACAAGAGTGTAGTCAATTTTTGGCAGGACAGACGGACATAAAAGAGGAGCCAGCAGCCGCGCTCACTCAAATGACGGCAAATGATGTGCCTATTACCCTAAGCATGCCCGCTTCACGTTGTCCGCACTGCGCGCATCGGATTAAATGGTATGAGAATATACCGCTGGTCAGCTGGTTGGTGCTACAAGGTCGCTGCTCTGCTTGCAAAGCGCCTATCGGTATACGCTATCCTATCGTTGAGCTCATCACTGCACTGCTAACTGTGGCAGTTATTTATCACTTCGGCGTTAACGTTATCGGACTCTCGGCACTGATCTTAGTGTGGACGTTGATTGCGCTCACAGGTATCGACTTTGATACTCAGCTATTGCCAGATCGCTTGACCTTTCCGCTTGCTGGATTGGGACTAGCGGTTAATTCACAGAGCTGGTTTGTCACCCCAACGCAGTCTATTTGGGGGTTGCTCCTTGGCTTTTTGTCGCTATGGATAGTGGTCAAGGTGTTTTATTTAATCACCAAAAAACATGGTATGGGACAAGGCGATTTTAAATTACTTGCGGTGCTAGGGGCGTGGCTTGGGCCGATGATGCTACCGCTGATTATTTTGCTATCGTCACTACTCGGCTCTATCGTAGGTATTATCTTGATGCGACGCCAAGGCGAGAGTCAGCCGTTTGCCTTTGGTCCTTATATCGCTATTGCAGGTATCATCGCCTTATTGTATGGCACTGATATCGTAAATGGGTATCTGGGCATGTATGCTTAAAGGTGAAAAACTCAATAGTAAGCTGGCAATCTCAGTAAAACGTTACAATAATGACATGTAACCACGACAGCCAATACTAATGCACGAGTTAAACTTATAGCCATTCACATTGCAAACATAGAACAGCAATTTCTTAAAATTATGACTTGTGCTCATAATCAATCAACCTTTCATTTGCCTATAATAAGTTATTACTATGTCCATACATGCAAGCTCATCTCATGCTGACTCTAACCAAAAATCGGCGCGTAAAGTGACTGGTTTTGACAAAACCAAACTGGTTATCGGACTAACTGGCGGCATCGGTAGTGGTAAGTCCGCGGCGACTAATTGGTTCGCTAAGCAAGGTATCGATATCATAGACGCTGATGTTATCGCACATGAGGTGGTCGCCAAAGGTAGTCCCACTCTGCGCAAGATTCAAAAGAAATTTGGGGATTGGGCGATTAATTCGGAGGGTCAAATGGATAGAGCGGCGGTCAGAGCGCATGTCTTTGCCAATCCTGAGGCCCTTATAGAGCTTGAAACCATCACCCATCCTGCGATACGTGAAGCGGCCAAAGCGCAATTAAATGCCAGTACCTCAGCTTACGCAGTGCTCTCAGCGCCCCTACTCATAGAGGCAGCAGAGGCAGGACTGGCTAATTTGTGTCAGCGTATCTTAGTAATAGATGCGACAGAGGACACGCAACTTGCTCGCGCCAGCCAGCGTGACGGGCAAAGCGTCGCAAAAATTAAAGCTATTATGGTCAATCAGTTAGATCGCGGCGAGCGTACGCGCCATGCTGACGATGTGGTGCTCAATGATGCCGACCTTGAAACTTTGTATCAGCACCTAGAGCCTTTACACCAAGATTATCTTACCCTTGCCCAGCAGCTAAAGTTCGCTGTCGATTAATCTCATATAGCGCCATACCAGTAGCCACGCTGACATTTAGGCTTTGCAAATTGCCATACTCGTTGCCTGACATGGGTATAAATACTAGCTCATCACAGCTCTCCATCGTCAAGCGGCGCATACCCTCACCTTCAGACCCCATAATCAGCGCCGTTTTGCCCGTCAGGTCTGCTTCATGTATGGGCTTAGCGTTTGCTTCAAGCGCGGTACCAAAGACAAAAACACCTGCGTTCTTTATCTGCGTAAGTGTCCGCGCCAGATTAGTCACACTAATAATAGGTATCATCTCAGCTGCGCCTACTGATACCTTGGCAACAGTGGGCGTGAGACTTGCGGCATGATGTTTTGGACAGATAACCGCATCAACACCCATCGCTACTGCGCTGCGCAAACAAGCACCAAAATTATGAGCATCGGTAATCTGATCGAGCACCAATAGCAGACACTGATCGCACCCGCTAATTGTATCAATGAGTCCCTCATCAGCAAATCCGAGGGGACGCGCATGAAGCACCACTCCTTGATGCTGAGGACTACCGCACAGCTGCGTAAGGTTGTCTTTTTGTGTGGGCTGGATGCTAATGCCGTTGGCTTTGGCCTCTTGAATGATAGCCTGTACATGAGTATCGCTCTCGCGTCCTTGTTGCACAAATAGACTTAAACCATCTAAGGGACGGTGCGCAAGTAAAGCATCAATGGCATGAATACCATAGAAGTAACTGGGTTTTGCCATAATAGGCCTGCTGATTAAATAGAAGTATAAGTGTCAATTAAAGAAAAACAAACAGAATCTAAGCGATTGTGTTTGTTTTAATAGATGAGTTGGGACTGCTGATATTAAGATGTAAATGTATGGCTGATTATTAGCCTTCAAGATGACAGACGTACTGAACGATCTCATCGGTACGCAGATTAAAGCCGCTATTGCCCTCAACGACAAAAGACTGCCCAGCGCGGTAGTAATTAAACTCCTCATCACCGCTTATCTTTACTTCGCACTCACCACTAATGATTTCGATACGCTCGGAGGTATTGGTGCTAAAGTGATAGTGATCAACCAAATTGTCACAAGGCAAAATGACGCCTAGGGTCTTGTGGCGACCGTCTTCGAACATAATAGTATGGCTTGAGCAGCGTCCATCGTAGGATATAGTGGCTTGCGCATTAACAGTCACATTAGAGAATTTTACCGCTGTCATAGGGACTTCCTTATCAAATAATCACAACTAAACTAAAAAATAAGTAACGGGTCAAGCCATCATCAAGACAGCTCTCTTTGATATATTGTCGAGTTATCAGGCAACGTAAACAAGGTCGCAATGAGCGTAAAAGTTTATCGTTGTGTGAGATTATGCTACCACATTATATCTGTAAAGTTTGTTACGACACTGCCAAAATTCGCAAAATTTGATAAAATACAAGGTCAAATAATGAGCGCTTTGAGTGATAAATACTATTCTTTTAGACACTTAGCCTGTAGATTTATGTGATATTTTGCCGCTAGAATTTGTATTTGGTGCTGTTTAACACCATACTATATTTAGTTTTTTATTCCTTTATCTGTCTTTAGATACTACCGCATTTTTGTGGTGTACCCTCCTCTAGGCTAATGGTAGCGAGTAGGGTTTATTTGAAGGTTGTGATCAGCCACGAGAGGCGTTGATGCTTTTATCTTTAACTCTACATCAGTTTGCCTTGATAGCTCAGCATGAGCTGAGTATGGCTGAGGGTTTTAATGTGATTACGGGCGAGACAGGTGCAGGCAAGTCGCTACTGCTTGATGCCTTGTCTTTGTGCGCAGGCGAGCGCGCCGATAGCGCTATGGTTAGACATGGCGCAGCGCATGCGGATATCTACGCGCAGTTCGACGTACAGGACAACCAAGCGATAGCCGATTGGTTTGTAGCGCATGAGCGCCCTTTGGATGAGCCTGAGGTGCTGGTACGGCGTCAGCTTAGTAGTAATGGGCGCTCAAAAGCTTGGCTTAATGGTACGCCAGTCAGCTTAGCCGAGCTTAAAAGCCTGGGTACACTATTGGTCAATATCCATAGCCAACACGCGCAGCAGGCACTGCTTAAACCGCAGTTCGTGGTCCAATGGCTAGATGCGATGGCGCAGATTACTGCCATGAGTGACAATACTGCCACCAGCTATCAGCATTATCAGCAGCTCAAGCGCCGCGCCGATGATATTGCTAGCCGCGAGGCGCAGCGCCAAGACCGCATGCAATTATTGCAAAACCAGCTTGCCGATATCGCGCCGCTACTCTCTGTCGATTATGCTGATGTTGAAGCCGAGCACGAAGAGTTATCCAATATCGAGGCGCTGATGACAGAGGCCAGCCATAGCCTACATCTGCTTGATAATGATACTGATGAGCCTGATGTCATGACGTTGCTTGGGCAAGCGATCAAATTATGCGATCATCAAGTCGATGTTAGCGCAACCTTCAATCAAGCCTCCGAGCAGCTGCATTTGGCGCAGCAGCAGATTATCGAGGTTACCGCCTTACTCTCGGACTACGCCGAACAGCAGTTGCCTGACCCTGAACGCTTGCAAGCACTAGACAGCCTTATTAGTTTAGGTCATCGCCTCTCACGTAAACATAACCTGCCAGCGACCGATCTAATCGATGAGGCCAAAGCATGGCAGCAGCAGTTGGACGAGCTAGAAAACGAGCCAAGTAGCGATGCGATGGCAGCACAAATTGAGCAAGCTTGGCAAGATTATCTTGCGCAAGCGACCGCGCTACATAAAGCACGCGTCAAAGCTGCGCCTGCAATCTGTCAGCAGCTCACCGCTCAACTAAAACCTTTAGCCCTGCCTAATGCGCGCTGCGAGTTTGCCTTTACCAAGCGTGATGCCGCGCAGTACAACGCCCAAGGCTGCTATGATATCGACTTGCTCTTTAGCGCTAATGTCGGTATGCCTATGCAACCGCTACACAAGATTGCCTCAGGTGGTGAGCTGTCACGCATGGCGCTAGTAATGCAAGTTCTACAAGTGACCAATGCCGATACTAACGCCGCCAAGCCCATGCTGGTGTTCGATGAGGTCGATGTCGGTATCAGTGGCGGCACCGCGCAAGTGGTCGGCGAGTTACTACGCACATTAGGTCAGACGCAGCAGCTATTAGCGATCACTCACCAAGCGCAGGTTGCCGCCCAAGCGCATCAACATATCTTGGTACAAAAGCATTATGACAAGCTGACCCAAAGCGAGCTAATTATCTTAGAAGGTCACGCACAAGTCGATGAGCTCGCTCGTATGTCAGGCGGCGTCACCATTACTGATGTCACGCGCGATCATGCGCGTAGCTTATTAACTGACGTCAAATCGTAATCTATCCGCTTAGCGCAACTGTATTGATATTTGGTTAAGCGGTGCCATATAACTAGTACCCCATATGCCTAATTTATTTCTAATAGTCTAATAGATATCCAATCTATACTTAATCCTCTTACCCTTTGTTGTATTTGCCTCTATGTCTAAAGCCAATTTGACTCATCATTTTTTGATAGCAGCGCCCAAGCTCTCAGACCCCCGTTTTGAGCAGGCGCTCATTTACATCTGTCGTCATGACAAGCACGGTGCCTTGGGCCTCATGGTCAACCGTCCGCTTGAGCAGGCGCGCGTCGGCAAACTGTTAGAGGATCTAAGTATCGATGTCACTGATCCACAAGTGATGGATGATGTGGCGTTAGACGGTGGTCCTATGTATCCTGAAGTGGGCTTTGTACTACATACGGGGCAGCCTGAATGGGCATCGTCGTTTGCCATCTCCGAAAACGTCTGTATCACTACCAGTCAAGATGTACTTAAACGTATCGCGGTCGGTCACGGCGTCGGTCATTACCAGCTCTGCTTAGGACACGCCAGTTGGGGCAAAAAGCAGCTGGAGCGCGAGTTAAGCGCTGGCGACTGGCTGGTCTGCCCTGCTGATCTGACGCTCTTGTTCGATGCGCCCTTTGAGGAGCGCTGGCAATTAGCCGCTGACAAAATCGGGATTAATTTTGATTATCTAAGTGACGATATTGGTCATGCTTGAAATAACAAATGAGAGAAGAGGACATTCGCGACGATGGTGGATTCGATAGACACAGTGGATAGTACATCAATCGCTAACCGTGCTGACGTTAAACCTCATCTGGTACTATCTCTAGACTACGGGGTCAAAAAGATGGGCATGGCGCTTGGCAATACCATGACGCAGACGGCGCGTGCTTTTGATATTTTGGCGATGAATAATGGTCAGCCTGATTGGGACAATCTACTGGGTATTATCAAAGTCTGGGGCGTGACCCAAATTATCGTCGGTCTACCACTCAATATGGATGGCAGCAGCTCTATGCTCTCAAAACGCGCGCACAAATTTGCGCGGCGCCTAGCGCATCGGATAATGGAGCAGCACATACCCGCCACTGTTATGATGTGTGATGAGCGCCTCACCTCAGTTGCTGCCCGCGAGATCGCATGGGAGAACGGCTGGATTGATAATCCGCGCGCGCCAATCGATGATATTTCTGCCTGTATCTTGCTGTCGACCTACTTTAGTGATCCTAATAGTGCGCTGGCAATAGATGCTATTAAGCCTGAATAATTAAGCCTGGCTGATTCAGTAATCTATTAAACGTTTTTTTGAGCAATTATAAATAAGTGACATCCTTTATGAATACGGTCTCAGATCAACCGACTCAGCATGGTTTTGCACCGCTTGCGATCACTCGTATCAAAGGCGCGCAGCGTGCCAATCAAATCGCCATCTATATGTTATATGTAGCGATTCTCGCTTTTATGGTCTTTGGTACGATTGCTAGTATAAAGATGTTTCATGATAATCAACTGCTCTATCGTTTGTACTTTAATCTGCCCTATGTTTTGATCGCTCTGACGATTCCGATTACCCTTTATGATGCCCTAGTCATTTACCGTTACCGATTGAATCAGCCGTCGATGATTGCGCTCAGTATTGGTGTCTCTACTGTCGTTCTTATTGGCGGCTTATTGTTCGCAGATACCGCTTGGCTAGGACTGTCTTGCTGGCTTGGGGTGGCGTTTTTATTCAAATCTAACTTTAAGCGCTTCTTTGACTTTTTGGCCATAGAAGATAGTGTGGTAAAAGATAAATAAACTTATTATCAAAGACTGCTCTTTATTAGCCATTTACTTTAAAATCCAATTAACTTAAATACATAAGCCCTATGACAACTCATACTCCAGCTCACCATCATTTAGACACGCAAGGACTCATTTGCCCTGAACCTGTGATGATGCTGCACCGCGTCATTCGTAAGGCGGAGGGCGGCGAGGTTATCGAAATACTCGCAACCGATCCTGCGACCACACGCGATATTCCTAATTTTTGTCGTCATTTAGGGCACGAGCTTGTGGCGCAAGAAACCCTTGATAACGACGTCAGCTTGCCTGTCGATCCTAACGAGATCACCATCGATAGCGATGATGCTGCGCCGATGAGTCATACGCTTTATCGCTATCTGGTCAAGAAAAAAAGCGCTTAGTCGATAACGACAGTACATATTATTTATAAAAGGTAGGTTACGTGTTAGCACCCCAAAAGCAGTATGTACAGTGGCATGAGAACGATATAGTAAAACAAGCGCGCTGGTTGTCTGAGAGCAATCATGCACCGCCCACTCGAATAGTTATCATTGATGACAAAACCACAGCAGATGAAGCGTACCGCTTGGCCTCTCAAGGCACCTCTTTATTATGGCGTGGCAATTTTCATAACGCCCGGCAGCTATTGCAAGCGATCAACCGCCGTATCGATCGCACCAATGAGCGCTCAGCACTACGCAAAGCTAAGAAAGCGGCAAAAAGCGCTGAATCTGAGTCTAAAGCCATACCCAATCTATTCCATCAGCAGCGCCAAGTGACCGCTCAGCGTGCGCGTATACTCAGCCGTTTGCTGTTGGAGCTGGATGCAGATTATGGTAGCCATTTGCGCCGTGCTCCTGATATGAGCACTGCTTGCATCGCCGCTTTTGGCTCCTTAGATAAAAAGGATGATGAAGCGTGCGTACTGTCGTTTCGTGATGTGCAAGGGGCGCTTGGTGCGGCTGGATGGCGTGAAAAAGGTGTAAAGATCGACACTTTAGAGCTAACCCTTCATCCGCATTACGGTGTGTTTGCACCGACTCGGCATGAGTATGTACAGCTATTGCTCGATGCGCCTTTGCCAGTTGTGCCTGATGTCGCCTATGATATCGGTACGGGTACAGGACTATTGGCGATCATCTTAGCAAAGCGCGGCGCAAAACAAGTCATAGCAACGGACTTGAGCTCGCGGGCCCTCGCCTGCGCTAGTGATAACTTTGCGCGTCTAGATCTGACTGATATACAGTTGCAAGAGGCCAACCTATATCCGACTGATGCGCCGCTCGCCAATCTTATTGTGTGTAATCCACCTTGGTTACCTGCCAAGCCCACATCCCTGCTTGAGTACGCCGTCTATGACCCCAATAGCGCAATGCTGCGCGGATTGTTGCAAGGCGCAAAGTCTCACTTAGCGGAGCAAGGAGAGGTTTGGCTTATCCTATCGGACTTAGCTGAGCATTTGCATCTGCGCACTCGTGAGGAATTATTAGGCTGGTTTGCCGATAGTGGTTTAACCGTAAAATACCGTCTCGACACCCAGCCCAAACACGGTCGTAGCCAAGATGAGACTGATCCGCTATTTGCGGCGCGTCGTCGTGAGATCACTTCACTTTGGTGTTTGCAACCTGCCTAACGTTTAACTTTGAGTTTTCTATAGGGTGCGCCTCGCGCACCGATTGAGCTTAAAAATTCACAGCTCAATCCTGTAATTAAATATTTAAACTTTCGAGTAAATGCTATGAGCCGTGATCGCGCCGTCCAACAGCGACAACCCAAAGCGCTCGCCGTCGATGACGAACCGTATTATGTGACGGAATTTCGTCAAGCCATGCTGGCGCGTGGTCTGGCTACGCGTACCCGTAATGCTTATGTGCGCGACCTACGCGCTTGTGAGCTGACCAACCCGATCGCTCTGACCAAGTGGCAAGCCGATGACGTACTCCATTGCCTATCTACGCTCGCACAAAGCGATAAAACCCCGCGCACCCAAGCACGTATGCTCTCAAGCTTGCGCCAATTCTACCTTTGGATGATTGCCAGCAACCTGCGAGAGGACAATCCTTGCGAGCGTATTAAAAGCCCCAAGATCGGACGCCCCTTACCTAAAGACTTGGCGGAAGCGGATGTCGACAACCTCCTCGCTGCGCCCGATACTAGTACTGCCCTCGGTCTACGAGACAAAGCCATGTTAGAGGTGCTCTATGCTTGCGGTCTACGCGTTAGTGAGCTGATTAATTTGTCGCTTGAACAAGTGAACCTCAATGCAGGCTGGTTACAGATTACCGGCAAAGGCAATAAAACTCGCCTCGTACCTCTAGGCGAATATGCAGCAGACGCGTTGGAGGATTACCTATCTCATGGACGCGGTGAGCTGATCGCGCATTTAAAATCTGGCAACTGCCAAGCGGTGTTTTTGACCGCGCAAGGCGGTTATATGACCCGGCAGAACTTTTGGTATCTATTAAAGAAATACGCCAAAGTCGCCAGTATTGATAAAGAGCTATCACCGCACACCCTGCGCCATGCCTTTGCCACTCATCTACTCAATCATGGCGCGGATTTGCGCAGCGTGCAGTTGTTGCTTGGGCATAGTGACCTGTCTACCACGCAGATTTATACTCATGTGGCGACGGCGAGATTGCAGAAATTGCATGCGGAACATCATCCGCGTGGTTAGGGTATTGAAGAAAGGGTAAAAGCTTGATGTAGGGTGGGTTAGACTTAACAAATTCTCGAAGAGAATGCGGTTAAGACGTAACCCACCTTTTTTATAACTGTATTCTAAACTTGGTGGGTTACGCTGTCGCTAACCTACCCTACTCGCTAATTTACCTTTATATAGAAAAATAATTTTAATATATTAGCTTAACTCGCGTATTCGCTGGGCTAAAAGCACCAGCCTACAAAGACTTTTCGTACCAATAATTATCAGTGATCGTAAAAGGAATATCCAGTGCCGCAAGCCAAGCCCTCTACCCCGCCTAATCTAACCAAAAGTCAAAACTCTACGCTTAAAACGCTGACTATCATGGGTTATTTAGAGGGTACTTCTTTTTTATTGTTGCTAGGTATCGCGATGCCGCTAAAATATATGCTGGGCATTCCTGAAGCAGTAAGATACATTGGTATAGCGCATGGGGTACTATTTGTTGCTTATATTTTGACGCTTATCTACGCTGCTAGCAAAATAAAAATGCCACTTTGGGCTCTGCCTGCTGGCGTCCTCGGCTCGTTTTTACCTTTTGGTCCGTTTATCTTTGATTATGTTTTAAAAGAGAAATTGAAAGGGTAGCCTGTAGGGTGGGTTAGTTTTGTCAAGCTCTCAAAGAGCGCAGTCAAGACGTAACCCACCTTTCGAGATTGCGTTGATTCTAGATTTGGTGGGTTACGCTATCGCTAACCCACCCTACGCGCTATTTCATTCTACATAACTATGGGAGAAAACACTTATCCTAACCATTCTTTTAATTCCTGAAATTGCTCATAGTTAGTACGTAGGCTGGTGCTTTTAGCCCAGCACGATCTATAAAACCTCAAGATTTTGATATCGACAAATGAACTCACTTATATAAAAAGATAATTCTAGTGTTTGAGCTTAATTCTCTCATTCGCTGGGCTAAAAGCACCAGCCTACATCAAAATCTGTTTGTTATGTAACAGACATAAAGCGCGTTCCACGCACCGATATTGAGTATTATTTCCATGATACTGCGTCCAGCGAATCTTACCGATTAGCGAAACTTCCCTCCGCATCTAATTTTGTAATTATTAAATAGTCACCTTGAGGCGCGATCAGCTCCCATTACTCCTTAGACTGCCACTCGTCCAATGGCTTTAACGCTTCCTAACTGACAAAGCATATCGTTGGCGCTAGACTATTGGTTATAGAGTTTGGCGATATGCCTAGACAGGGAGTCTGCTATGTTTGGATTCGATATTGATATGGATTTGATGCAATATCACTTTTTTCAGTTAGGTATTGCGTTTGTGTTGTCGTTGCCGATTGCGCTGAATCGTGAGATGAAGGATAACGGCGCGGGGCTAAGGACGTTTCCGCTAGTGACGATCGCGTCGTGTGCGTTTATGCTGGTGGGGCGAGATATATTTTCTGAGGGTGATGCCGAGGCGCGTATTATGTACGGGATTATCACAGGTATGGGCTTTATCGGTGGCGGCGCTATCTTTAAGAGTAGTAGTAGTGTGAAAGGCACGGCAACGGCGGCAAGTTTGTGGAATACGGGAGCAATTGGGATTTCGGTGGCGTATGGGCGCTATGAGATTGCGATTATCTTGTCGGTGGTGAGTTTTTTAATTTTGCAATTCTCTGAGCCGTTTAAAGCGGAATCTTAGACTATAGTTTCGCAAGCGCGATAAAACGGTGCTGAAATTTGTCACCGTTGTGGTTACAATAGCGCTTATTATTCACCAATTGAGACCACTATGACTCACCGTCCCCCTGCAGAGCTATTAAAGAGTGCCGAACGCTGGCGCGAAGATATCCACTTTACGGATAACGTGCTGGGCAAGCCGTTTGAGTTTGCGACGACGTGGGGCATATTCTCACCGCAAAAGCTCGATGATGGCAGTTTGATGCTGCTTGATTATGTGGATTTTCAGGCCGATGACGATTCGATAGATTTAGGCTGCGGTTATGGGGTACTTGGCATGACGGCGGCGCGCGAGTGTCCAGATGGTCAGCATACTTTGATTGATAAGGACTTTATGGCGGTAGAATATGCGCGCCGTAATTGTGAAAAAAATGGTCTGAAAAATATCGATGTGCACCTGTCCAACGGCTTTAATCATGTAGCAAAGGACAAGGACTTTAGCTTGGTGATGTCAAACTTGCCTGCCAAAGTTGGTAAAGAGCAGCACTATTTGTATTTCCTCGATGCCTATGCGCGCATGCGTCCTGGCGGTCGTTTTTATGTGGTGACCATCAATGGTTTGCGCCAGTTTATGAAGCGCTCATTTACCGAGGTTTTTGGTAACAGCGACAAGGTCAAACAAGGTAAGACTTATACAATTACCATGGCAATTAAAGAATAAAACAGTTTAACTTTGCCATAAAAAAACACGCTAAAGTTATCAGCTTTAGCGTGTTTTTTTGCGTATTGATCTCACGTCACATCTGTCGTTTTATCAGATAAACCCCCAATGCAGCACTACCGATAATGGGCAGCAGTACCATCAGCATAGGCGAGAACCCTGTAGCTAAAGAGATAAAGCCAACCAAATCTTGTAAGTAGCTAAACAGCAAGCCAAACAATAAGGCGACGACAATACGTAAGCCTAAGCTATGCGTTCTTAGCGAGCCAAAGACGAATGAGCAAGCGACGATCACTAGTGATAGTATTGATAGTGGTGAGAGTAGCTTTTGCCAAAATGCCAGCTCATGCTCTAGTGAGCGGTTACCCTGCCCGCGCATAAACTGACGATGGTCATACAGCTGAGTTAGTGACAAATCCTCAGCATCACGGGTCAGCAGATACACAGATTCTGGAGCAAAAGGTAGACTTAAAACATCGGAGGCGGCAGTGGCTTGACTACTCTCAAAGCCTTGGCTAATGGTTAGCTCTGTCATATTATTGAGTTGCCACTCGTAGCGGTATTGGTCGCTTGCAGCATCATTATTGTCACGACTGACAGGGACGCGCTGGCTATAACGTCCGCCTTCAGCGCGGGTTGCGGTTTGCAGATTGCCATTATTATCTAAATGCCAGCGCTTGACCTCGCCGATATTGCCTGCAACGTCAGCATAATCAATGTACAGGATATCGCTACCATCAGGCTGCATGCTGCCACTTGCGTCGCTTTTGACCCTAGGTTGCACCGTCCAGTAGCCACGTACTGAGGTGATAAGCGCGCGGCTATCATTATCGTTAATCTCGCGCGCTAATTGATTGCTCTGCGGCAATATAAACTGATTGATAGCCAGTGCCAGTAGTACAAAGAGCAGCGCAGGTTGCAACACCCAGCCGACGATACGATAAATGCTCACGCCAGCGGCGCGCATGACCACCAGCTCACTTTTATTGGCGAGAAGGCCTAAACCAACGACGGCGCCAAGCAAAGCGCCTGTCGGGATAAACTGTTCCAAAAAATAAGGCGAGCGATAAAAAATATACTTCAGCGCGGCGCCCAAGGTATAGCCCTCATCCAACGAGTCCAGCTCATTGAGATAGGAGAACAATAGCTGTAGCGCCCAAAGGCCTAGTACCGCGGCTACTATAGCGAGTAGCGCATTAAGTTTTACGTAACGACTCAGTACAGATAGTTTGGTATTATTCAAGCGATCTTTTGGAGAAGCGGCGCGCATTAGGCCTGTCCTCCTGTTATCGGCGGGTTTTGTATGTCACTAGTAGCGGGATCTCGAAAGCGCAGGCGATGCTGGATACGGCTAGCCCAGTTGAGATACAGCGCCAGCGCCATAAAGCCTAAGATCAGCCAAGCGTTTGCCCATACGCTCACACTGCCTTTGCTCACCGCGTTTTTGAGTGAAATAACCCCAAGTGCGCAACTGACAAACAGCAGCACCGAGGGGAATAGACGTAGCCAACGACCTTGACGCGGTCGTACTTGCGCCAGTGGCACAGCGAGCATAGGCGCGATAATCATCAGCCAAGGCAGGGCAAAACGATACCCTAGCTCCCCTTGTGCTGCTCGTAGGGCATCTACGCTAGCGACTGAGGTGCCGCCGGTTGCAGCTTGCCATAGTGGTCCTATTGGCTGGGTCTCGATGTTGTCCTCAGTCACCACCTCTTTTGAGGATTCGGTCAAGGTAATACGGTAGCGATCAAAACTGACTTGATTGTATTTGAGGTTGCCTGCGCCAACTTCATAGCGCCGACCCTGAAACAGATCCAACTGCGTGATGCCGCTACTGCCGTTATCTACTTGCTCGGCGCGTTTGGCTAGCGTGATCGTATCTTTGCTACCCACTTGTCCTGCGCGCTGAGTCATAGCCTTTGGCAACGCGGGCATGTCGCTATCAGCATCGTTGTTTAGATTAACGTTATTTAAATTATCGCTGTTATCGTCATTTTTTCTATCTTCAGTTTGAATCAAAACCACGTCTTGTAGCTGTTTTTTATCATCGCTTAGACTGCCGACATATAAGTTGTAATCGCCACTACTAATAAACTCATTGGGACGAATCAGATCAAAAGCACTACTTAGCGCTTGCTGTTGCCAAATGACTTCAGATGAGCGTACGCCCCAAGGCTTGCCTACTATCGATAATGCTGCCTCGCCTACGAACAGTGCCAAAATTAATGGCGTCATCAACCGTGCAAGCTTACCGCGTGAGACGCCACTGGCATTGATAACCGCCATCTCTTGATCGACATACAAGCGACCAAACACTAGCATTAAGGCAATAAAAAATGCCAAGGGCAGGATCAGCTCTAAAAAGTAAGGTAAATTGTACCCGATAATAGTAAACAACAAGCTGACATCAAGCCCGCCTTCAGCAGCGATACCAAAGTAACGTATGAGACGGCCGCCAAGCATCATCACCATCAAAAACCCCAGCACTAAAGCAGTCGTAGAGGCAACTTGACGGGTCATGTAGCGGCGTAGTATCACAATAGGTACTCTTGGAAAGATAGTTTAAGACGCTCGCGTAAACGCTATAAATCTATTAAGCGTCGATAAGGGGCGTGGGCTATAGGGCTAACCGCTAATGCTAGCATGTTTTGAGCGAAAATAGCGCTGAAAAGTGTTCGCAAACATTACCTAAGCCTTGCTAAATGCTTCTGCTGGCTCTAATAAACTAAGTCTAAAACAGGTGTAGCACTTTGCCTAACTCCTCAAAGTTCTTGAATTATGGTATTTAGAAAGGTTTGTGTGTGGTTGGTATCGTATAGTGACCATGATAGGTATTAGTTGATAGACTCTAAGCATTGAACCTCCCTTTTTATCAAACAAAACTATATAAAGGATACTATTATGTCTACCCCCAAAACCTTGCTACAACTCGCTGGCGGTGAATTTGACGCTATTGATTGGTCAAACTGCGCTATCGTTTTTATCGATTATCAAAACGAATATGTCGATGGCGCGATGCCATTAGGTGACGCTGGCGCTAAGGCCATTGCCAATGCACGCTTATTATTGAATCACGCTCGCGAGAATAATCTTCCTATTTTCCATATTGCTCATCATGGCGAAGATAATGGCAAAGTGTTTGATCCGTTATCAAGTAAAGTCGATATCGTCAACGACTTACAACCCAAAGAGGGCGAAACCCACATCACCAAAAAGCATCCCAATGCCTTTTATGATACCGAGCTACAAGCGCTCATAAAGGATGCAGGTAAACAACAAATATTGTTCGCAGGCTTTATGAGTCATATGTGCGTGAGCTCCAGTGTCAGAGCGGCTTTTGATTTGGGCTTTGATAACTTTGTCTGCCATGACGCCAGTGCCACGCGCGACTTGCCAAATGCCAAAGGCGAGACGATAAGCGCTCAAGTGATGCACGACACGGCGATGGCGGCACTGCAAGATCGATTTGCCGCTTTGGTCTCAACTGACGACTTATTAAACCGTTAGTGCTGTTTGATGCTCAAGATTATAATAGGTTAGCAAATGACAACAACATTCGCTAACCTTTGCTCACAGCGCACCTAGGTAGCAGTGTGCTACACTAGCTATCGGTTAAAACGCTAAAAACAATAATTTATAGCGGTGTTTTAGAACCCAAATCTTACTCTAAAAAGGATAACTATTGATGAATATTACCTTAACTCAGCACCTTCCCAAGACGCATACCCAAAAAATACTAAAAAAAGAAGCCAAAGATAAAGACGCGGCTTGCTTAGTCGTTTTAATCGATTACAAGAAGAACATTCTAGCGGCGTCAAAGCTCACAGACTATCAAGCACGTATTGAGCAGCTTATTGAAGTCTCACACTTTAACGGTAAAGCAGGCGAGAGTGTCGCTGATTATGCGCTAGCCGGCGATAAAAAAACCACCAAGCAAAACCCAGTCCAGCTATTATTAGTCGGTGTTGGTAACTGCGATAAGTTAAAAGAATCTGTCCTACAAAAAATCGCCAAGACTATTTATAACAGCACACAAAAACGCGTGAACTCCATTACTGTTGCTGTAGGGGACGCGTTGGAAGCCGATCAATTTGGTCAACTTGCACTCAACTTACTGGCGGCAAGTTATCGTTTTGATAAATACAAGTCGGAGCAAAAAGAGCCCGTACTCACCGATATCTATCTGCTCGCTGATGACTCGCTCAAATCTACTTTGGACTTTGCTGAATCTATATTCAAAGGCCAAAGCCTCACGCGTGATGTCGCTAATGAGCCAGGCAACATCTGCTTCCCTGTCTACATGGCAGAGCAAGCACAAGCCTTGGCAAAAGCTTATCCTGACGTATTAAAGGTGACAGTCATCGGCGAAAAAGAGATGGCAGCGCTCGGTATGGACTGCTTTTTGGCGGTCGCACAAGGCTCTGCTCGCGAGGGTCAATTGGTACTTATGGAGTATCAAGGCAAGTCGAAGTTTGGCGCAAAAGCGATGACTAATAGCGCATCAGTTGCCAGCGGTCTCAAAGCACTCGCCGATAAACTACCTACCAAAATGCCAAATAAGAAGTCAGGTAAAACAACTCAACAAAATGACGATACTGTATCCGCCTCAAACGATGATGCGCCTATTGTCTTGGTCGGTAAAGGCGTGACTTTTGATTCAGGTGGTATCTCTATCAAGCCTGGCGCCGCTATGGATGAGATGAAGTTCGACATGGGCGGTTCAGCTGCCGTACTCGGTACCATCAAAGCGCTATGTGAAGCTCGCTTGCCAATCAACGTCGTTGGCGCACTCGCTTGCGCTGAAAACATGCCATCAGGGGATGCGACGCGTCCTGGCGATATCGTAAAAGCTATGAACGGCAAGTCGGTTGAGATCTTAAATACGGACGCCGAGGGTCGCCTAGTGTTAGCCGATACCCTATGCTACGTACAACGCTATCAACCAAAAACCATCATCGATGTGGCAACGCTTACAGGTGCTTGCGTAGTGGCACTGGGTCATGTGCGCTCAGCGGTATTTAGTAATGATGAAGACGTGCTCTTTGGTCTTGAGAATGCCAGTAATCAATCTGGTGATCTGGTCTGGCATATGCCTATGGACGATGAATATCAGTCGCAACTTGACTCGCCTATCGCTGATATGCAAAATATCGGTGGCAAAGGTGGCGGCGCGATTACCGCAGCTTGCTTCTTATCGCGTTTTGTTGAAGAGGGTCAAGCATGGGCGCATCTAGATATCGCGGGCACGGCATGGAACTCAGGCAAAGAAAAAGCCGCTACCGGTCGCCCTGTACCGCTATTTATGCAATACTTAAAAAATTGCGCAGATATGGCTTAATGCCTAACGCTATAGCGACATTTTTTGATAACAACTTGTTGATGACAATCCGCTTATGAAAATTAGCTTTTATGTATTAAGCGAAAGTAAAGCCCAAGAGTTCTTGGGCTTTATTTGTCAGCTCACCCAAACGGCGCTAAACAAAAGCGATCAGTCGCTATTGATACTCGCTAGTGATGAGGCACAGTTAATTGCGCTTGATGATGCGTTATGGTCTAAGGATCCGCTCAGTTTTATTCCGCATCAGCGCCTGCTAGAGACTACCGATCATGACACAAAGGTTACAACTCAACCTTTAGCACCTGTCACACTTAGCTCTTACATGCCAGCAGACTTTAGCGGCATTGTCATTAATACTACTGCACATCCTGTAAGCACAAATAACTCAGTAAAGCCCTCTCGTATTCTCGAAATCATCAAACCTGATGAGACAAGCATGAGTGAAGGTCGCCATAAGTACAAAAGCTATCAGCAAGCAGGCTACGAGCTGACGCACTTTAAAGTGTGAATAGTGTAGTTTCATCCTTATTCAAACTACCCTCTCTTTTGTAATTCCTACTCCTTTTGCCCCTTACTCTATTCTTGTTTATACCTTAAAACCACAAGCCTAGTGGTAGGCTAATACTCGAAAAAATGCTACCATCCTTCGATTATTTTATTGTGCTTAAAAGGGTGTCATCATGCGTGCGATTTTTGCGATGTATCAACGAATAGGACTGGTGCCGCTAATCATTATCGGTTTAATCCTTGGCGTCTTGATTGGTTGGCTGGTACCGAGTGCTGGGATAGCGCTTGGGATCTTAGGGACCTTATTCGTCGGTGCGCTCAAGGCGGTAGCACCGATACTGGTGTTTGTTTTGGTCTTAGCGGCTATTAGCAAACAGCGCAGCGGTAATGAGGTCTTTGTCAAACCTGTCTTAGTCATGTATCTATTCGGCACCTTTTTGGCCGCATTAACCGCGGTTGGCGCAAGCTTTTTGTTCCCGATCGAGATGGTCTTGGTCAATGCTGACATTGAGCAAGTACCACCTGCTAATCTTAAAGAAGTCATGACCAATTTGCTGATGAGTCTGGTCGCTAACCCTGTCAACGCGGTTGCCAATGCCAACTATATTGGTATCTTGGCATGGGCAATTATTATTGGTTTTGCCCTACGTCAAGCAGGTGATAGCACGCGCGCAGTTGTGAGCGACTTCTCCGATGCTATATCACAAGTGGTCAAATGGATCATTGCCCTAGCGCCTTTGGGTATCTTGGGTCTGGTTGCCAATACCGTCGCCGAAACAGGTTTTGCGGCATTAAAAGGCTATGCCAATATCTTAATGGTGTTAATCGGTTGTATGCTATTTATCGCTTTGGTTGCCAACCCTTTAATCGTATTAGTCAAAACGCGCAGGAACCCTTATCCCCTCGTCTTTACCTGCCTACGTGAGTCTGGGATTACCGCCTTTTTTACGCGCTCATCAGCGGCAAACATACCTGTCAACATGAACCTTGCGCGCAAGCTTGGTTTGCACGAAGATACCTATTCGGTCACTATTCCCCTTGGCGCAACTATCAACATGGCGGGCGCGGCGATTACTATTAATGTTTTAACTTTGTCAGCGGCGCATACTTTGGGGATAGAGGTGAGCTTCGCCTCCGCCTTGCTGCTAAGTTTAGTAGCCACAGTGAGTGCTGGCGGCGCGTCTGGTGTGCCTGGTGGCTCATTACTCCTTATCCCATTGGCGGCGAGTCTGTTTAGTATTCCAAATGATATTGCGATGCAAGTGGTGGCAGTTGGCTTTATTATTGGTGTAATTCAAGACTCAGCAGAGACGGCGCTGAATTCTTCAACAGATATCCTCTTTACAGCCGCTGCCGATCCAAAGTATGCGCGCTAATGTATAGCGCTTAAACCAATAAAAAAGAGCCAATAGTGGCTCTTTTTTATTACGACTTCTACTTTAAACTCTCAATATCCACTTCAATTACCGGCATCTGCGTATCGACTTGGCGTTTAAACTTGCGCAGTTGTTCCACCTCGTCTAACAGCTCAAGTATTAAACCAATCGCCGGTACGCTAGCGTCAAAGTCGCGGCTCAAACGTGAAGCACGGCGTACTGTTGTAAGCTGGTAGCCTGTAAACTGCTCATACTCTGGTACATCATACTCAATGATGTTTTCTTCTATCAATGCTAGTACCCATTGGCGCTCTTGACCACAAACAGCAACCAGCTCATCAAAGTTCATAATGAGATCATTAAATTTAGGCGAGTGTTCCATTGTCATTCTCCTCGTTCGTCCTTTTTTATCATTATTGTGCGCTTATACGATATTAAAACCTAATATATTGAAGCCTAATATATCGAAGCTCAGTATATTGAAGCGTCCTATCAACGCTTGATACTGGTATCAGCAAAAGCTTGTTTGAGCTGCTCGTAGGCCTGTTTTGCGTCATCGGTACTGACCTCTGGATTGACAATATTAAGCGTCAAATATAGATCCCCCGCGTCTTTAGCAGGAATACCTTTGCCTTTTAGGCGTAAGTTGCTTCCTGATTTACTGTTTTGGGGAATACTTACCCCAAGTGTACCTGTAGGCGTTGCAACATTGACCTTGTCGCCAAGCGCCGCCTCCCATGGGGTGATATTTAGCGTTTGATAAACATCAGCGCCTTCTAAGCGGATGTTATCGCTGTGGGTGATTTTTACCTTTAAAAACAAATCACCGTTTTTGCCGCCACCATAACCTGCCGCGCCTTGCCCTGCTAGGCGAATTTGCTTGCCGTCAGTGATACCTTTGGGGATTTTGATCTTTAGCGTTTTATTTTCATAATCCACGCTACCGTTGGGCTTGCGCACAGGTACATTTAATTTAATACTATAGTCGTCACCGCTATAAACAGAGGCTAAGTCCACGCTGATCTCAGCATGCTGGTCTTGACCCTTACTATCTTGCGCGCCAAATTGATCAAAACCGCCTTGCGTCCCGCTCGATTGCCCACCAGCTGAACCCCGCGCGCCGCGGCCAAAGGCTGAGAAGATATCATCAAAACGAAAGCCACCCCCGCCAAAGGCTTCACCATCACCAAACTGATCTTTGATATCTTCCCAGCGAAAGCCGCCCTGAGCGCCTGCCGATTGTCCACCAAAGCCGCCAAAACCACCAGCGCCGCCTTGAGAGGCAAAAGGATTGTCCAGCATAGCGTCGTATTCTGCGCGCTTGTCTTTATCTCTGATAGTTTCATAGGCGTTGTTAATCTCAGCGATTTTATTATCAGCGTCTGGATCGTCACTCACATCAGGATGAAATTGACGCACCAGCTTGCGGTATCTTTTTTTGATCTCAGCGTCTGAGGCGTCTTTTTTGACCCCCAAAATGTCGTAGTAGTTTTTTTCTGCCATATTTTTATCCTCTTGTTATTATGTTTATAAGCCGACAACCATGAAAATTTATGTTTTGTGTCCCGCCTACACTATATGTGCTGGTATGGGTGTTCTTGTATGTTTGTAAGCTTTTATGTCTTGTTTATACAGTGAGTCATCTTAGCGATGATTTCAAGTCAAAAATCAAAACTTGTTTTTGTCATCTGGCGGTTGATTTTGGTGCACGTCGACTCTACAACATATAGTCAGTTTGATATAAAAACGATATAGCTGAACTAGAATATATTTTCGCACTCTCTGTTTGCATAGGCACAGCAGGCAAAAAACTGACATCAGTCCCATGTCATTACATAGAGTATTTATTTTATGTGGTTTCAACTATAGCTTTATTACTCATTTTTTGGTGAATATGTAGAGTCATACGATTGAGATAATAGGTAAATCAATCACTTATGTAAACTCAAGCGTTTTTTACACAATAGAAGGAATATAGCAAGTTTTTTATTGTATAATACGCACATTATTTGTACTCATAGGGAGTATAGATACTATAGGCAAAAGCATCTGTCTATTCCAAAAATTATTCAAAGGTATTACATGTCTTATTTGATCAGGTCTTTGGTTATCACTTTATCGCTGATATTGACCACTACCGCATTTGCAGGTAACACCAGTTACTATGGTAAAAAATTCCACGGTAAACGTACCGCTAGTGGCAGTATCTTTAACATGAATGCTATGACCGCAGCACACAAAACGCTGCCGTTTGGTACTAAAGTACAAGTGACTAACAAAAAGACAAAGCAGAGCGTTGTAGTAAAAATCACTGACAGAGGTCCTTTTACACCAGGACGTGTTCTTGATTTATCTAGAGCCGCTGCTGGTAAAATAAACTGTCAGTTGTGTACAACAACCATGGAGATTCTCTCTTATGGTGACGGTAAATACCGTAAGCAATAATGTAATAAAAAAGGGAGATTTGGTAATCTCCCTTTTTTGCGTCCTCGTTTTAGTTAAAACCTATCATTCAAACTCAGCTTCCATATCCTCTAACGTCGTCATGGCAACCAGTAACTTCTCTTCATAGTCGCTGTGCTGCTGCTGCAATGAGGCTTGCTCATCAAGTAGCTTCATCAAGTCAGCTTTGCGAGATTCTTCATAAAGGTCAGTATCAGCAAGCTTGTTTTCTAGTTTCGCTGACTTGTCATTGATCTTCTCAAGCTCTTTTTCTATCTCTTCGATCTCGCGGCGAACGGGCGCAGTGCGCTTACGTTGCTCTGCCGCTAATTTGCGTAGCTCTTCTTTGCTAAGCGCTGATGTCTTGTGATCTTGAGTATCTTTTGCCATTGGAGTATTGCTCGTTTCACGTGAAACAAACTTCTTACTCTCTTTTTTACTTTTTTTCTTAGCAGTACTTTTGTCTGTAGCATTCTCTTGTTTACGCTTCTGTTCCAGCCACTTACCGTAGTCGCTGATGTCACCATCAAACTCATCAATCTGACCATCGTGCACCAGATACAGCTCGTCACAGACGTTAGCGATAAGTTCACGATCGTGCGAAACCAGTACCACTGCTCCCTCAAACCCTTGCAAGGCAACAGTCAATGCTTGGCGCATCTGTAAGTCTAAATGGTTGGTCGGCTCATCAAGAACCAGAACGTTCGGACGTTGCCAAACGATTAGTGCTAGTGTCAAACGGGCACGCTCACCACCAGAGAATAGCTCACTTGCAGTATCGATACGGTCACCGCGAAAGTCAAAACTACCCAAAAACGCGCGTAATTCGGCGTCAGAGGTCTTGCCTGCTAGTCGGCGTAACATCTGCATGGGTGTTGCAGTGGCATCCAAGGCGTCCATTTGATGCTGGTTAAAGTAGCCAAGCTTTAGGGTGTCAGAGACGCGGTAGCTACCGGTTAATACTTTAAGCTCACCCACTAATGCTTTAATCAGCGTTGATTTGCCCGCGCCATTCATACCTAGCAGACCTAGACGCGTATCGGGCGTGACTTGTACGCTAGCGTTATAGAGCAGTGGCGTATCACTATAACCGATATCGGCCTGCGTCATCTCGATAAGGGGCGAGCTCATGTTAGCAGGGGGATAAAAGCGAAAAGAGAACGGGTTGTCTGCCATCATAGGTGACAGCTCAGCCATACGCTCAAGCTGCTTGATACGACTTTGTGCTTGCTTAGCTTTACTGGCCTTAGCTCGGAAACGGCGGATAAAGTCATCGAGATGTGCACGGGTCGCTTGCTGCTTTTCATAGGCTTGCTGCTGCTGCGCCATACGCTCATGACGAGTACGGATAAACTGCTGATAATTACCCGTGTAAAGGGTGATTTTTTGTTGTTCCACGTGCAAGATATGTCCGACGGTCGCGTCCAAAAAAGCCTGATCATGCGAGATGACAATGACTAAACCGGTAAAGGCATTGATCCAAGTCTCAAGCCAAAGAATAGCATCCAAATCCAAATGGTTAGTTGGCTCATCGAGTAACATTAAGTCCGCGCGGCTCATCAAGGTCTTGGCAAGGTTTAAGCGCATGCGCCAACCGCCAGAGAACCCTTCTACAGGCAGCTCGTGCTGACTGGTTTTAAAGCCAAGCCCCGCCATAATTTGTGCCGCTTTGGTTGGCGTGCGATACCCATCAATCTCATCGAACTGCTGATGCAAAACGCCGATTTGCTCATCACTAACTGTACTTAAATCATTGAGCGCCGCGTTAATCTCATACCACTGCTCGTCACCGCTTAAGACATAATCAATCGCCGTCTGACTACTAGCGCCAACCTCTTGCGCCATGTGCGCCACATGCCAGCTATCAGGGATACTTACCTCACCCTTATCAAGCGTGACCTCGGTATCACCTGTACCCATTTGCGTAAGTAGTAGAGCAAACAAAGTTGATTTGCCTGTGCCATTATTACCCGTCAGGCCTACCTTGTGACCAGGGTGCAGCTGAAAACTTGCCCCTGAAAATAATTCACGACCATCACGGCGCACGCCTACGTCTTTAAATTCGATCATATCTTTTTTTGTCTCAATATTTGTAAAAAAGGAGTCAATAATTTGACTCAGTAGTGCCATGATTGACTATCAAACAGACACTAATAGCGCGGTATTATTTCAAACGCATCACCAATAGGCAAACGATTACATAACTATTTTAAATTCATGCATTTATTATCAAGAGGACTAGTAAAACTGTAGGGCTAACACTTAACGAAATGTCGTTATCTTACGCACTCTTGACAAACGAATAGATAGCCCCATTATGATATACTGCTAATTGATAAGCGCAGGTAGTCCATCAATGCATTTTGATCGCGTGGCTATACTATTTATAATAAGCTTTAACGACTTACCATTAGTTTTAACGACAGCACCCTATTGAATCAGGCACCGATTATTTGCCATTATGGCATAGCAAACGATAGCTTTTGATTCTAGTTAATGAGGTAGATATGAACGAATCAGCCACCCCTTATAACCCAAGCTCTAGTAGTCCCAGCGCAAGCTGGCCTGTCGATCCTACTATTTTGACGTTGACCGATAGCGCCGCGCAAAAGGTGCGTCGTCTGCGCGAAGAAGAGGGTGATAATGAGCTGATGCTGCGTGTCTATGTGACAGGCGGCGGCTGCTCAGGTTTCTCCTATGGATTTAGGTTCGATAGTGATCTAAATGAGGACGATGCCAATTTTGACAATGAGGATGTGACCTTGGTCATCGATTCTATGAGTTATCAATATTTGCAAGGCTCGACTGTCGATTATATCGAAGGTTTAGAGGGTGCCCGTTTTGTGGTACAAAACCCTAATGCGACGACCACTTGTGGCTGCGGATCCTCGTTCTCAATTTAATTTATTAACTTGATACTTACTATGACAATGCATTTGCCATAACTAACCATTAAAAGCATCTATCCACGTGGTAGATGCTTTTTTTGTGGTTATGTTTTTATAATTTCATTCACTGCACAAGCAGTCGCTATAAACCCAAAAAAGTGGGTAAAAATACGCTATACACGCCACGTATAAAGCTTATCGTATTTGTAAGCACGCATAGTTTTTAGGACTACTTTGGGCTAAACTGAGCGGACTGTCTCTATGACACCCCTTTTTTAGATCGCATTTCGATCTACCTTTATAAATAATGATAGATGACCCTTATGAGTAATCCTGTAAGCAGTTTTGTTGATTTTGAGATTCCAAGTTGGTTTGATAGCAAGCATTTAGTCGGTATGCTACGCGGTATTGAAAAAGAGGGATTGAGGGTCAAAGCAGATGGTTATCTTGCGCAAACGCCGCACCCCAAGCAGCTGGGATCAAAACTAACCCATCCCTTTATCACCACTGATTACTCTGAGAACTTACTTGAGCTTATCACCGACCCAAAAGACTCGCCAAAAGATACCTTAATGATGCTACGCCAGTTGCATGTGCTGGTATATAAAGCTTTGCCTGAAGAGGAGCTGATGTGGCCGCTCTCCATGCCCTGTATGCTCTCATCTAATGATGAAGATATTCCCCTTGCCGATTATGGCAGCTCAAACACCGGTAAGCTCAAAACCCTCTATCGTAGCGGTCTTGGAGTGCGTTATGGTCGTCGTATGCAGACGATTGCCGGTCTTCATTATAATCTGTCATTTGGCGATGATTTGTTTCATGCATGGCAACAGCAAGCGGATACAGAGCAGCCTTTAGCAGAATTTAAAAACGAGAAATACCTAGGTCTTATTCGTAATTTTAAGCGCCTAACGAGCCTTGTGCTCTATCTATTAGGGGCCAGCCCCAGCGTCTGCCCTTGCTTTTTGGCAGGGCGCGAGCACGATTTAGAGCTACTAAACGACTCCACCTATTACAAGCCTGCGGCAACTAGCCTGCGTATGGGCAAACTTGGCTATACCAACAGCGTGCAAGAGCATCTTGACATCCGCTATAATCATTTACCTGAGTATATCGAGGGCTTGCGCCGCGCGATTCAAACGCCGCACGAGAGCTTTCAAAAACTTGGCCTCAATGATAGTAATGGCAATCCTATTCAGATCAATGATCATATTTTGCAGATTGAAAACGAGTACTACAGCCCTATTCGACCCAAGCAAATCGCTGAGCGCGGCGAGACGCCAACTGAGGCTTTAGAGCGCCGCGGTATTGCTTATGTTGAGTTTCGAGCGATAGATTTGGACCCGTACAGTGACGTTGGTATTCGCTTATCTAGTGCTTGCTTCTTAGAAGTCATGGCACTGTATTGCTTGCTCAATGACTCGCCTGAATTGATGCCTGAGGAGGAAGAGGCGCTAGCTATCAATCTTGAGCGCGTAGTCAATGAAGGCCGCCGTGACAATCTACATATTATCAATAATGGACAAGAGCAGTCGCTTGAGAGCTGGATGCTGGCGCACCTAGCCAATATGCAGCCGCTAGCTGCGCTCTTTGATGCGCACTATGGTGGCAATGATTACCGCGCAGCAGTTGCGTTGATGCAAGGCAAAGCGGGACACTCAGAGTCGACGATATCCGCGCAAGTGAACTCTGATAGCGCGCGCCTAGGTAGCTTATGGAAGCTTGGTTTCACCCTTGCCGAGCAGCACCGTGATGCGCTACTACAACAGACGCTAAGCCCTAATATCCAAGCTAAATATGAAGTACTGGCTGAAAAGTCTATTCTTCAGCAAGCTGAAATCGAAGAGAGTGAAACAGAAGACTTTATGGATTATATCCAGCAGTATCGATCCTTTTAAAAGTCATAATTTAATACTGTTATAAGCGTACTACTGATAACTACCGCAACATCTACAGCACTCTTGTCTTAGAGTGCTTATCCCCTTTTAACAAACCAGTTATTCCACATCATATAAGCGTACTTATCTTATGTTACGAGCTATCACCTACCGTCAATTACAAGTCGTATTAATCATTGGGGCTGTCCTAGGCATGAGCTATGCGTTGTTTTTTTTGCAGCGTTACATGGGCTTCACTCCTTGTCCGCTTTGCGTATTTCAGCGCATTGGCTTAATTGTGATGGGCGTCTTTGCCTTACTTGCAGCGATTTTTCATCCCAAATCCAAAGCAGTCAAAATACTGCTGTGGCTTGGTAGCCTAACAGGTATTGTCTGGTCAACAGGGGTCGCGGCGCGTCACGTTTGGCTACAACACTTGCCTGCCGATCAAGTCCCCTCATGTGGACCAGGTTTGGATTATTGGCTAGATACGCTACCGATGAGTCAAGTTATGAACCAGGTATTTGCAGGATCGGGTGAGTGCGCTACGATTGATTGGATATTTTTGGGACTGAGTATTCCTGAGCAGTCATTGATATTTTTTAGCGTATTGATCTTAGTTCATGTACTTATACTATTACGTATCTGGCGTCCTGCTACTCTAAATCATTAGTTTTGTATTTAAAATGTTTCTGGTAACTGGTGAATAAAAATCGCGCGCATTTGTAATGCTTATCAAATTATATGTATTTATAGTCTATTAATTCAGTTACTTAAGCCCTGCTAATATTTACGCTTAGTATGGCTTACTATTGTGTACTTGTTGATTTACTTCAGAACTCCAAGCTTACACTCCATTTATCATAACAAAAAGTGCACAAACTCTAAGATGAGCTTTGTTATCTTGAAGTTTGTCATCCAAAATCTGGCATTAAAAAACGACGCAAAACATCTTGTCTGCTATTGGTGTATTTATGAAATTTATGATGACTTCTTTGTCTATAACAACGATGAGGCGATTCTGGCTCGTATTGCCTGCCCTAGCCATCACTATAGTGAGCTGTGATAACTCTCATTCCTCCTCGACATCGAATAACGCAGTGTCAAGTAAGGTATCTGCTTTTATCAACGCACAGGATGATGGAGACGACGTTACCGTTATTACAAATAGTAATGACGAATCTGAGTTTGATTACGAGACTGACAGTGTGGAGGTTGTAGAAGAAGGCCAATCCCTTATCGCTGCGGCTAAGCCTGATGAAGCCCAGTCATCGTTACCTTCGAGTAATACGTTGCAAGCGACCTTGATGGGTGATTATGGCGGTATCATACCTTGTACATTTTGTGATTATATTGAAGTCACTTTAAACTTATTTGCCGACGGCAGTGTGGTCAAGACCAGCGTATATAATAATCCAAAGCTTGCGCGCGTACCTTTGGTGGAATCGGGCATATATCGTCAAGACGACGACAAGATTACGATCGCTTATGACAATCAGCATACTGAGTCTTACCACATCGAGGACAATCACTTACTGATGATAGATAAGAATAAAAATATTGATGTCAATCACGCTCTATCTCGTCAATAAACCCTTGGACTATATAAACCTTTGCACTGTACAAACCTATAAAGCGACGCCTATTTATCAGGCGTTTTTTATTGCCTGACTGTTAGCTGTGATGCGAATACGCTACAATAAGCCAATTTTACTTCCTCATTCATTGACATGGTCTAAACGATTTATGCATATTCATATTCTTGGGATTTGTGGCACTTTTATGGGCTCTTTAGCGCTGCTCGCTAGGGAGCTTGGGTTTACGGTGACAGGGTCAGATGCCAACGTCTACCCGCCGATGTCCACTCAGCTTGAGCAAGCAGGCGTGACGATCAATGACGGTTATCATATCGAGCACTTACAACCAGCACCCGATCTTATCGTCGTCGGTAATGCGATGAAACGCGGTATGGATGTTATCGAGTACATGCTCGATAAAGGCCTGCGCTATACCTCAGGGCCACAGTTTTTATCCGAGCAAGTGCTACAGTCGCGCCATGTCATCGCAGTTGCAGGTACGCATGGCAAGACGACAACGACGACGATGCTAGCATGGATACTTCATTACGCCGGTATAGATACAGGGTTCTTAATTGGCGGCGTGCCTTTGGTAAATACCCTTGATGAGCACTTACAGCAAGTGTTTGCGCATAGCAGTTATTTGGGTTCTAAGGGTACAAGCGTCGATACAGATAGTGTAGGCTACTTCGTCATTGAGGCGGATGAGTATGATTCGGCGTTTTTTGATAAGCGCTCAAAGTTTGTGCATTATCGTCCCCGTACTGCCATCTTAAATAATCTTGAGTTTGATCATGCTGATATCTTTGCTGATCTGGCTGCCATTCAAACTCAGTTCCATCATATGGTGCGCATGATTCCAAGTAGCGGCAGGATCATTATGCCCGCCCAAACCAAAAGCTTGGAGGATACTTTAGCCAAAGGCGTCTGGACCCCTGTTTGGCGTACTGGTGTCACAACTCACAGCTCAAGCAGTCAGCGTGATAGTGACTGGCAAGCTGAGCTTATCAGCACTGATGGTAGTCAGTTTTGCGTAAGTTTCGCCAATGACCAAACCAGCGCTGTCGTTGAGTGGTCAATGAGCGGACTGCATAACGTTAATAATGCTTTGGTGGCGATCGCAGCGGCTTACGATGTTGGCGTCGATATTACGACTGCCTGCGCGGCGCTATCGAATTTCGCGGGTATCAAGCGCCGTATGGAATTGATCGGTGATGTGAATGATATTCTGATATTTGATGATTTTGCTCATCACCCGACAGCAATCACTATGACTTTGGACGGTGCTAAGAAAAAGCTGGCAGGTAGACGCCTATGGGCGATTATTGAGCCGCGTAGCAATACTATGAAAATGGGTATTCATCAAGATAGCTTAGCGCAGTCAGCAATGCTGGCTGATCAGACGCTTTGGTATGAGCCTGCAGGGCTTGAATGGGGTCTTAAAGCGGTCATCGATGAGGCTAAAGCGACCAATACAGACTTAAGCTCGCAGCAGGTTATGAGTAGTATCGATGAGATTATTAACCATATTCAAACTCATGCACGCGCAGGTGATGCTATCGTCATCATGTCAAATGGTAGCTTTGAAGGTATTCATCAGCGCCTGCTCACTACCTTGCAATAGAGCTTTGATACAATGATGGCGGCATATATTTTAAAGAAGTGCTTTTTGCATTTTTATTAACTAAGCACTTACCTATTGACCCTACGCTATAGCAAAGAGACGGATTTTCTCACACAGCCCATACACAGGTAACAATTTCTACTTACTTTAATTTTAATTTAGCGTTTACAATGACTTCATTACAACGATTACAACGTCGTAGAGTGACAACGTTGCAAAACCTTTAAATTATAAGAATTAGGAGAATAAAAATGGGTTTTATTTGGATGATTATCGTAGGTCTCGTTGCAGGTTTATTAGCTCGTGCTATCAAACCGGGTAATGACGCGATGGGCTGGATTATGACGATTGTATTAGGTATCGTCGGTGCTATGCTCGGTGGTTTTATTGCAGGGCTCATTGGTATTGATGCAGATGGCGGGTTCACCGGTCTTATCTTCTCAGTAATCGGTGCAATTATCCTTCTGTTCCTCTATGAGATGATTATGAACAGACGCCGCGTATAACTATTAGTCTTTTAGCTTACAGTCTATTAAATAAATGAGCCTCATATCGTATGAGGCTTTTTTTGGCATCAGCAATGCCTTTTGGTAAAAGAGCAAACATGCCCTAAATGACCTACCTATATGACTGAGTAGGTCGCAAATATCCTTGATAACGCTTACTTTTGCCCTTATTTAACTTATAATAAGCCCTATTTCATCCGCTATTACCGAGGTGCGCTGTTATGGCAATACGCCCTATTCTAAGTTATCCTGATCCGCGTTTGCGTACTATCGCAGCGCCTGTCAAAGAAGTCACGTCTGAGATTAAAACCTTAATCAAAGACATGATTGAAACCATGTATGACGCTGACGGCATTGGTCTTGCAGCAACGCAAGTAGATGAGCATATTCAGCTTATTGTTATGGATTTATCTGAAAATAAAGACACGCCAATGGTGTTTATCAATCCAAAAGTGACGCCGCTGGTTGAAGAAAAACAGCCGTATGAAGAAGGCTGCCTGTCGGTACCTGAGGTCTATGACAAGGTTGAACGCCCAAACAAAGTACGTATCGAAGCGTTAGACGAAAATGGCGAGATCATAGATAAAGAGGTCGAAGGTTTGCTTGCCGTCTGTATCCAGCATGAGATGGATCATCTAAATGGTGTGGTCTTTGTTGATTACTTGTCTCGCCTTAAGCAAACGCGCGCCCGCGATAAAGTCAAAAAAGTGCTTAAAATACGTGAAAAGCAAGACGTCAAGCAAGCTCAGCCGAGTAATGTTTAAATAGCATTTAAGTTAATTGAGCACTTATCTTAACGCATGATGAGTGCTTTTTCATTTCTGTACACCTCTTTATTTATCTCTATAAAGGTTTCGCCCTATGACTATGATCAAAATCGATCAATATTTTGACTCTGCCGCTTGGCAAAAATTCACCCAAGCCGCGCAGGGTCGCGAGACGCCATTTTTGGTGGTGGATTTGAGCCGTATCAAGACCAAATACAATCAGATGGTTGAGCTGTTCCCTAATACCAAACTTCACTACGCGATGAAAGCCAGCCCTGCGGTTGAAGTCATTAATTTACTTGCTGACTTAGGCTCAAACTTTGACTGCGCTTCTATCTATGAGCTGGATCGGGTACTAGACTGTAATGTTGAGCCCTCGCGTATCTCTTACGGTAATACCATCAAAAAGGCAGAGCACGTTAAATACGCGTTCGATAAAGGCGTCGATCTATATGCGACCGACTCAGAGGCGGATCTCAAAAATATCGCCAAATACGCGCCAGGATCAAGAGTATTTGTACGTATCCTAGTGCAAGGCGCGCAAACGGCTGAGTGGCCACTCTCGCGCAAATTTGGCTGTCACCCTGATATGGCAATCGATCTACTGGTGCAAGCTAAAGCCTTGGGACTGGTACCTTATGGTATCTCGTTCCATGTCGGTAGCCAACAAAAAGACGTGGCGGCGTGGGATGATGCGATTGCCAAGGTCAAATACATGTTTGACTGGATGAAAAACGAAGAAGGCATCAAGCTACAGATGATCAATCTAGGCGGCGGCTTCCCGACCAATTATATTAGTGAAGTCAACCCTATAGAAGTCTATGCCACTGAGATCAAACGTTACTTGTCTGAGGATTTTCATGACGACGATATGCCAGAGATCATCTTAGAGCCTGGGCGCTCGCTAGTCGGTGGCTCAGGTGTTCTAGTGAGTGATGTCGTGCTCATTTCACGCAAGTCTCATACCGATCTGACTCGCTGGGTGTATACCGATGTTGGTCTGTTCCAAGGCTTGATTGAGACTTTGGGAGAGGCGATCAAATATCCAGTCTATACGCCAAAGATGGAGACCTCCACCAGCGAAGGTACCGTGGTACTGGCAGGGCCTACCTGTGATTCGACCGATATCATGTACGAAGAAGCAGGCTATCAGCTGCCCAATGAGCTAGAGATTGGCGATAAGATCTATTGGCTCACCACAGGCGCTTATACCAACTCTTACTCCTCAGTTGAGTTCAATGGTTTTCCACCTTTAGAAGTGGTATATATTGATTAGTTCTTAGATATCTCTATAAACAAAAAGCGCAGCACTGTGAATATAGTCAACACTAGATAAAATGGATACGTTATTCAAAAACGCGGAACTGGTATAAATTTTTCTGGCTTGCTGTGCCTACGCAGACAGAGGCTGCAAAAAATTCATTCCAGTCCCGCTGTATCTTTTTTATATTGGACTGACTATAGCAAGGCTGCGCTTTTTTGTGTCTGCTTTAAATGCAATGACTTCAGCAAATTTATCGAACCAAAAGAGAGATAGGCATACTATTATTGCTACTAAAAGTGCGGTTACTACCATAGCCTGAGCTTTGACTTTGTCCATTTTGGGTAATTTGACCAATCGTAATCCATTGCCCACGCGGCACGATGATCGTACTATTTAGACGCTGAGCTTTGACCGCATTATTCTGACGATACGATGTATTGGATCTGACAAGCGTCTCTTCTACTTGCGACAGAGTAACCTCAACTTGTCCATCTGATAATAATCTTGGTACAACAGCGATGCCTTGCGTGGTCGGCAATAGTATCTGCTGCTGAATGATGATTTGTCCTAAGGGTTGGTTTAAATTAGAGTAAATACTGCTGCTATAATTTTGCGTTAAAGCATAGAGCGTACCTGTGCTAATACTCGCGGCACTGCCTGAGAGCGTCTGTACTTGATACAGATTACTCGTTCGCTGCTGGCGATTGCTCTGGATGATAGCTCCCGATCCTTGAATACCGCGATTGCTGATAATAACCTGACCTTGTTGGCTATTGCCTTGTACCTTGCTATCACTGCCCACACGTACAGCTACAGTTAATGGCTGCGGCTGACTATCAATCTGTTTTAGTAACTGTTGCACGGCTTGATAATTGGCGCGCGTGGTGCGTAGTAACAATTTTTCTTGATAAGTGCTAACAGTGCCGCCATCAGGGCTGGTATCTAATTGCTGACGTACCGCAGGTAATAACTGATTGCCGCCGTAAGTATCGATGACGTAGGTCTGATAGGTAGCGGCTTGAGTGGTAAAAGGCAGAACAATAATACTTAGAGCAATAGCTATTGATCGCACTGCGCCTGTGGCAGTCGTCATAAACTTTGAGTCGTTATTGTTCGTACTTATGTGCCTACTCATCTTATTTATATCCTACTCATTTAACCCAAGCACATCTTGCATATTATACTGACCGTTTTTTTGCTGGGTGATCCAAGTTGCTGCGCGCACTGCACCTGCGGCAAAGGTCATACGTGCTCGCGCTCGATGCGTAATCTCGACCACTTCGCCATCAGCGATAAACATGACCGTGTGATCGCCGATGATCTCGCCGCCGCGAATCGCATGAATACCGATAGTGCCTGTTTCACGTGCACCGGTTTGCCCTTCGCGTCCGTAGATCGCAACGTCTTTTAGGTTTTGACCACGAGCCTCTGCGACTGCTTGGGCCATCATATAAGCCGTGCCAGATGGCGCGTCGATCTTGTGTTTATGATGCGCCTCAATGACCTCGACATCAGCTTCATTGCCAAAGGCTTTGGCTGCCATAGCCAATAGCTTGAGCGATAGATTAACCCCAGTGGAGTAATTGCCTGCGTAGACAATGGCAATGTGTTTGCTGGCTTCAGTCAGCACTTGCTCTTGCTGCTCGTTAAAGCCTGTAGTACCAATGACCATGGCGACGTTGTGCTCAGCGCAAGTTTGCATGTTTTGTTCAGTGGCATCTGGGAGACTAAAATCAATCAATACGTCGATATCGTCAATTACTGCTACCAGATCATCGACGATTTTTATGTTTAAATGATCAATCGCTGCGACTTCGCCGGCGTCTGCGCCTACGAGGCTTGAGCCCTCACGTTCGATAGCAGCACTCAAAGTCGTTTGCAGATTTTCATTGACGGCTTCAATCAGCATACGGCCCATACGTCCGCCTGCACCGATAACGCCGACTTTTATTGTTGTATCATTTGCTTGCTTGCTCATTATCCATCCTAAATACTTGTGAATATCTGATGATTATCATAGCATGAATTAATTTATGCCCTATTATAAACTCATATGAAAAAGCCCAGTAGTTTCACGTGAAACTATTGGGCTTAGAATGTCAAACAGTGAATCAACGACTAGTCAAACAATTCGCCAATCTTTTTAAAGAAAGATTTTTTGTGCGGTGATTGTTGATGCTTGCTATCACCATCCAAAGTATCTTGGAATTGACGTAATAAGTCTTTTTGCTCACGTGTTAGGTTCACAGGAGTTTCGATAATAACGCGGCAAATCAGATCGCCTTTCATCGTGGTACGTACTGGAGTCACGCCTTTGCCGCGTACTCGCAGCAACTTACCGCTTTGGGTGCCCTCAGCGACTTTGATATTGACTCTACCATCAAGCGTTGGGATCTCAACTTCTTTACCGAGCGCGGCATCGGTAATGCTAACGGGGACATCCATATAGAGATCAGCGCCTTGACGGGTAAAGACTTCGTGCGGCTTAACGCGCACTTCGACATATAGATCGCCGTTTTGTACGCCTGCGCCGCCAGCCTCGCCCTCTCCTGCTAGGCGTACGCGGTCACCATCGTCAACGCCTGCAGGGATAGAGACTTCTAAATTGCGCGCTTTGTCTTTAATGCCGTTACCATGACAGTCAGGGCATGGGTTCTTGATTTGCTTACCAGAGCCGCCGCACTGCGGGCAAGTTTGCTGTACAGCAAAGAAGCCTTGCTGCATGCGAATCTGACCTTGACCGTGACAGGTCTGACAAGTGACGATATCTGAGGCATCTTTTGCGCCTTTACCATCACAGGTATTACAAGGCGCAGGCGCGGTAAAGCTAATCTCTTTTTTGCAGCCCCGTACCGCTTCTTCTAAAGTGAGCTCGATAACGTAGCGAAGATCAGAGCCACGACGGGCGCGACCACCGCCGCCGCGCGACTGACCAAAGATATCGCCAAAATTACCAAAGATATCGCCAAAGATGTCTTGGAAGTTACCACCGCCTGCGCCGCCAAAGCCGCCACCGCCCATGCCGTTCTCGAACGCCGCGTGCCCCATACGATCATAAGCGGAGCGCTTGTCGGCATCGCTCAATACTTCATAAGCCATCGAAGCTTCTTTGAATTTTTCTTCAGCATCAGGGTCATCAGAGTTGCGGTCGGGATGATATTTCATCGCCAATTTACGGTAGGCTCGTTTTACTTCTTTATTGTCTGCTGTTTTGCTAACGCCTAATATCTCATAAAAATCGCGCTTACTCATGGGCTCTCCTATCGTCATGACAGTATGGGCTTACAGGTTATCTACGACTCTCACCTTTTAATATCTTGACGATATTCATCGTTATAAAATATATAAGTTTCACATGAAACCTACATTCTACAAGGTAAAAAAGGAGTCGATAAACACCTATAGCGGATACTGCGTAACCAAATCAGTTATTAAAAGTTTGCGCTGTTTATGGAGATGATAGGCTTATTTATCAAGCTGGCAGTCGATAGATTTTTTATTGATGCCATATCCTCTTGTGGCATGCTAATATTTATCGCCCTATTTATTTTTAGATGCTCAAGCAGGTCACACCCTTATGAAAAAGCTGACTACCCTTTTATTGCTACTTATCGTCATTGCTATCGCTGTGTATGCAGGCTCGCCCTACTATAGCGCCTATCAGCTCAAAAACGCTTATGACACCAAAGATGGTGCGACTATCGCAGCTGCCATCGATTATGAGCAGCTGCGACCGAGTATTCAGACGCAGCTGACCGATGATTTTGCAGTGACGATGAGTGAGTACCCACTGGTCGCAGAATTGGGCGGCAATGCACTCAGCCAAGCAGCGGATAACTTTATCGCTCAAGCCGTAGATATCGCGGTCACCCCGCAAAACGTTGAGAGGCTCATTGACACTCAGGGCCAAGCTAATACCGCGACCAAACAGCTGGCGGCGGCTTGGGCCATCGCTAGTAATCAGGTTGATTTGCGCGGTCTGATTCAAGACCTTATTATTCAGCGCGGTGATATGAGTGCAGTGATTGCCAATCAGACGCAGCTGGTCATGGAAAAGCAAGCAAACGAGCTTGCTCAGCAAGACGCGCAAGCTGGTGATAAACCTGCATTAAATTACTGCGGTATCAACTGCTTTACGATTAGTGGTCAAGTCAAAGGCTATCCTATGACGATAGAGATGGCGCGTAACGGCCTTATTGAGTGGAAAATCGTTGATATTGTGCTTCCTTAATAAAATTATAAGACGCTATTGATGTGTCTTTTAGCCTATAAGTGAGTTTATAATGCATACTCAAACTATACTTAAAAAAACAGGCTCTGATTCTGATATTCAAGAATCGATGACTATATTAGATGGCGGAATGGGACGTGAGCTTGAGCGCCGCGGCGCGCCCTTTCGCCAGCCTGAATGGTCGGCACTAGCTTTGAGCGCTGATCCTGATAGTGTGCGTGATGTTCACTTAGACTACATTAAATCGGGCGCTAGCGTCATCACTACTAACAGCTATGCGGTCACGCCTTTTCACTTAGAAGAGCGGTTTTTTAGTGAAGGAGCGCAGCTCATAAGAGTTGCCGCGCAGCTTGCATTTGAAGCAGTACAGGCCAGCAAAAGTCTGGACACACTACAACTGGACCCCCTACAACCTGTACAAATTGCGGGCAGCTTACCGCCACTCTTTGGCTCTTATCGACCTGACTTGTTCGATCCTAAGCGCGCACCTATGATCGCGCGTCCGTTATTAGCTGAGCAAATAGACTATGTCGATATCTGGCTGGTAGAAACACAAAGCAGCATCCTTGAAGCGATCACTTGGCAGCACCTAATTACAGATTTTACAGCAACTCAAAGTAAGCACTCAGCCAAACCCATTTGGGTCGCATTTACGCTCGATGATAGCGCATTAGATATGGCTACTGACGACAATGAATCCGATAAGCATATAAATACCGCGAAGCTGCGCTCTGGCGAATCTGTGACTCAGGCTGTAGAGGCTATGCTCGCGCTCAGTGTCGACGCTATACTCTTTAACTGTAGCCAGCCTGAGGTTATGAATTTGGCATTACAAACAGCCAAAGCAGCTCTAAATAAAGCAACTGTAGATACAACAATTACAGACAAAGCCTGCAACATGCAGCTAGGCGTCTATGCCAACGCGTTTGCCTCAAAGCAGGTGCATAAACAAGCCAACGCACAATTGCGGCAAATACGCAAGGATACGACCCCTGAGAACTACTTGACGTGGGCCAAGCTCTGGCAAGCTTCTGGCGCTACTATCATCGGTGGTTGCTGCGGCATTGGGACTGCTCATATCACGCAGCTTGCGCAGCATTTAGCTGTCAAATAGCGATGTTCCAGAGTCAGTATCAAAATTCTACTCTACCCCCAAAAACGCCAAAAACTCAGGACTCTCAAAACTCGCTTGATATAAGACGCCATCTTCGCGATAAATTGCAGGGGTGGCTATCACTGCCAATCCCGCTGCCTTCTCACGGTTAGGCGTCACATAATCGGTGCTACAACCAGCAGGTGCTGGGGTCATCTGACCGTTTAGCATAGCGCTATCTAACGCTTGGCGGCGGCTTGCCTCACCAGACTGACACCAAATACCGCGCATCTGCTCAGGTGACTGCTCATAGATAGGATAGCCAATCGTTTTCACGGTAACGCCCTTTTGATTTAGACTATCCATCTGCTTGTGTAGCCTACGGCAATAGGGACAATTGACATCCGTTGCAACATAAATAACGGCGCGATCAGTAGTCGTTGCCGGATAAGTAATCAGCTGCGACTCATCTAATTCGTTAAATACCGATAAGTTTTTGCGGGTTTCAAAGTTTTCATCAAGACCCGTGAATTGACCATTCTCTATCACCGATATCTCCCCATCTGTCACGTATTGCGCATCATCAGAGACCAAAAACGGTACGCCTTCTAACGTTGCACCCCAAATGACGCCAGGCACTGCTGTGTAATAGAACGGCGTTTTGGCGCTCATGTTAGCAAGCGCACTCATATTGGCAAGGAGCGCTGACTTGACCGCACTATTGACTGGCGTACCGACTTGCGCAGAACTGCTACGCGTAGGCGTCTGGGTCACGACGCGCGGGCTTGGGTTTTTTTGCAAGTCGCCTTGGATGACGTATTTGGCGTCTGCGGTGATATGGAGTGGCGGTTGTCCAACCAGATCAACTTGATACATATTTGGCAAATTAGAAGGAGCGATCGATGTAATCTCAACCTTGATACCCGCCTCGCTTAACGTTTGACGGATATAGGCATCCACCGTTTGGCTCACTGAGCTGGCTTGAGTATTGCTTGACTGAGAGACGCTACTCATCATCGATGTGGCAGGTTCAGCGCAAGCACTTGTCGCTAATAAGAGAGCGCTAACGAGACTAATTGCTTTAAATAAAGGCGTGGTTTTGATTGTGGGTAGCAGCATAGCGATTGTCCTAACACAATGGAGTAGTTGCTAGAGTCGGTTGTAGTCAGAGACGCGATAACATTAGCAATTACTATACAAAAAAGTAGATTAAAAGATATCAGGACTTTAGCACATAAGTTAAATTCGGGAAGGGTTTGCCAGTTACTTTTGCAAATCGCTACCTGAGCTTAAGGGAGGCGCAATACAAATAGATAAAATGAGGTAAAAATCTTGTATGGTTGTAGGGTATGGTTAGAGAAGCGTAACCTGAAAGTCTTTGAAACAAAGTGCTGCTTTGTTAGACTTGCAAGGAAAGTTCTTTAAATAAAAATTTTAAAACGACTAGAAGGTGGGTTACGTTTTATTGAAATTCTTTATAACAATTCCATAAAACTAACCACACCCTACGTAAGATTAGTTAAATGACTTCTAAAACTTAGCCACTTCATCGGCAGTCAAGAAACGACTATCGCCGCGCTCTAACCCGTCTAAAGTGATATGACCGATACTTGCGCGGTGAAGCTCGGTGACGCGATTGCCAAAGTAGCCCATCATACGTTTGACCTGATGGTATTTACCTTGCTCCAAGGTCAGACGTGCATGCGTCTCATCGATAAACTCAAGGGTGGCAGGTTTAGTCGGCTCATAATCGCCTTCTAACAATATACCTTCACTCACCTTTTGAATAGCTTTAGCTTGTGCGTCCTCATCCATAGGATCAGCTAGGGTCAGCTCATACACCTTGGCATGCTCGTGCTTGGGACTCGTCACGCGGTGCAGCCAGCCGCCATCATCACTAATGAGTAGCGCGCCTGTGGTATCGACGTCCAAGCGCCCTGCAATACGCAAACTACCCAGCTCTGGTACGGCGATGAGTTCTGTGACGATAGGATATTCCTTGGCCTTTAGCGTACATTCAAAGCCTTCAGGCTTATGCAGCAAGATATAGCGATTGCCTGTCGCCACCGATAACGGCTCGCCTGCCCACAGCACTTCATCATTGACAATATCGACATGCACGCCTGGATCTTTGATGACCTCGTCGTTGACCGTTACTTCGCCAGCGTGCAGGATTTTTTTGGACTCTTTACGCGACAGTTCAGTGGCTTTACTAATAAATTTATCTAAACGCATGCTTTTGCTACCATTTGATTTGTTATAGTGAGGCAAGTTTAACATATTCACTCTCAGCCTAGGCATATCATCACGACTATATGAGCTATCAAACCCCAAAAACCGCCGTCAGCGCTCGCCTTGACATCAAAAAATCAGCCTTTATCACTTACGGCTATCCTGTCAGCTCACGTGAAGCGGCTATGTTTCATGTGGAACAATTGCGCGCGCAGTATCCAGATGCGCGGCATTGGTGCTGGGCCTATATCATAGGCGATCCTAACAATACGACGAGCGCAGGTTTTGATGATGATGGCGAGCCAAGCGGTACCGCTGGAAGACCGATATTAAATGTATTGCAGCACAAATCTATCGGTAATGTGATTATTATCGTCGTGCGTTATTTTGGCGGCATTAAGCTGGGCGCAGGCGGTCTGACGCGTGCCTACGCAGGATCAGCGCAAGCCGTGGTCGATGAGATGACGCTGCAACCTTATGTGCCTATGACGCAAGTACAGATCGTTGCCGATTTCGCTCATGAGTCGCAGTGTCGTTATATCGTTGAAGACCTACAGGGTCATCTTGACGATGTCGTCTATAGTAAGCAGGTCACGCTGACTGTGACCATCGCTGACGCTGATATCGCAACGTTGAAAGAGCGTTTGGCGATGGATGGTCGGGTGCTTGAGGACTAAACTGCTTAGAAGACTCACTTATTTGAGTAACCACCCGTTCACTCAAAAGCGTTGGTTTTGCCAGTGGCTATCGGTATGATGACTCATCCTTTTGATCCCACTTTAATAAGATTCTACTATGTATATTCATAATGCCCCAAAAGCCTTTAAACCCGCTCCCTTTAAGCCGCCTTTTTGGCTAACCAATTCACATCTGCAAAGCATCTTACCCAAGTTCTTTGCGCCCAAAACGCCAACGTATCGCCGCGTGGTCAAACCAGACTCCTTGTGCGAGACAGACATCGCCTACGACTTTTATGATGCGCATCCAATCGATAACCCAGATAGCGCCTTAGAGCAGACGCCATTGATCGTTCTGTTCCACGGGATGGAAGGCAGTAGCGATAGCCATTATGCGCGGGCTTTGGCGTATCAGATACATGCTCAAGGCTGGCACTTCGTCGTCGCTCACTTTCGCAGTTGCGGCGGTATACCTGCAAATGGTCGCGTGTTTTATAACGCGGGCGATACCAAAGAGGTGCACCATATGCTACAAAATCTGCGTGAAGAATTTGCCAATATCTATGCCGTTGGCGTCTCTCTTGGTGGTAATGCGCTGGCAAAATATCTGGGTGAATACGGCGATAAAGCCCTCTGCGAAGGGGCAGCGGTGATCTCAGCACCTGTCGATATGTCGTCCGCTGCGCTGAGTATGCATAGCTTTTTGAGTCATCGGATTTATACCCCGTACCTGCTCAACCCTATTATCAAAAAAGCACTCGCCAACGATATCACTGAAGAAGAAATCGCCTCTATCAAAGCCGTCAATCGCATCAGCGACTTTGACCATATCTTTACCGCCCCGCGTCACGGCTACCGCTCCAATAACGACTACTATCATTCTTCCTCGGCGCTACCTTACTTAATCGATGTGACTCACCCCCTACTCCTCATCAGCGCCAAAGATGATCCCTTTATCGGCTTTACCGCGACCGAAGGCGATGTCTCAGACACGGTTACTATTATCGAGACGGATAACGGCGGTCATATTGGCTATTTGCGTTATCGCTCAGAAAAATCTCAGGCCAAAAACGAATCAGCAAATGCTAAGTCCGCAAATGGTGACAACAGCAAAACCTCAAGATTTGATATCAATTGGATACCCGAGACCGTCAGCGCTTACTTTAAAGCCATTGGCGTGGGTTCTAATCAATCATAAGCCGTCATTACTTAGGTCACTTACCCTTGTAAAATTTTGAGACTATATTATGTATCCTTACCTGCGCTATACCAAGTCTATCGTTGACGCTGTCATCGCTAATAAAAAACAGCAACCTCTAGACTTTACGCAAACGAGCGAAGTGACAGTGCGTTGTAGCTTTACCGATATCGATCCGATGTTTGAGATGAATAATGGCCGCGTGTTGACCGTCTATGATATTGGGCGTACCGACTTTATCATTCGTACAGGGCTTGCCAAGCAGCTACTCAAACAGCGTTGGGGTATGGTGGTGGCTGGTAGCACGGTTCAATACCGTAAGCGTATTCGCCTGTTTGATAAAGTGACGATAAAGACGCAGCTGGTCGGTATGGATGAGCGCTGGCTCTATCTTGAGCACTCGATGTGGGTCAAGGGCAAGCCGTGCTCCTCGGTGCTACTACGCACAGGCGTAACAAAAGGCGGCAGAGTAATTGAAACTGCACAGGTATTAAAAGCGCTAGGTGAGCCTGATTTGGTTGTGTCGCCTGAACCTTGGGTACAAGAGTGGATAGCGTCCAATAAAGAACATCGTTGGCCACCAATGGCTCAGAGCTAAAAAACTCCACTTGAGCTTCTGACCACCTTATCCTCCGTTACCCTAAGTTTTGAGAGCAGACCATGTACCCCTTTATTCGTCATACCATCTCACTTATACAAGCGCTGTCGCAAGTCAAAAAGGGTCAGACGTTAACCTTAAATGAGGTCAGTGAAATTGAGTTTCGCTGTCAGCTGACGGATATCGATGATTACTTTGAGATGAATAATGGGCGCATACTGACCCTATATGATCTGGGTCGCATGAACTTTGCCGTACGTACTGGGCTTGGTCGTCAATTGTTCAAGCAACGTTGGAATCTGATTGTGGCGGGTACGAGTATTCAATATCGCAAACGTGTCCGCGCCTTTGATAAAGTGACGATGAAAACTCAAATCGTCGGTATTGATGCACGCTGGATATATATTGAACAGTCCATGTGGGTCAAAGGCAAGCCTTGCTCCTCTGCTCTATTACGAACCGGTATTACTAAAAAAGGCAAGCTAGTCGAGACCGCGCACGTACTTGCAGCACTGGGTCAAGCCGATTGGCTAAAACCACCTGAGCCTTGGGTACAAGAATGGATAGACGCAAATGAGGATCATCGTTGGCCGCCGATGGGTGAGATCGTTTAGGATTTTTAAGCATTTAAAATGTTTAAAAATACAGAATTGAGAGCAAAATTACCGAGTAAGTTTTTGGTAACTTTAGCGCTACCCTTAGCTAACAAGTCACTATATAAATAAATATAATAAATGCTAAGATAATACTGAGTACACCGCTCAACTCATTATAAAATAAGGATAATAATATGGCTAAGCAAACAGATTACGTCGGTACGCTATTTGATAATAGCGACTCAAACCCAAGCAAGATCACCCTCGCCTTTACTATGGCAGGCGTCGCCCTCAAGCAAGGTCACTCTGCAACCGTTATCTTGATGGTAGACGCGGTACACCTAGCCTTACCTAATGCGCTAGATAATGTCGATATTGGCGATCCCTTCGAGCCTGCTGGCGAGCTGCTAGAAGCCTTTATCGAAAAAGGCGGTCAGGTCTTGGTCTGCGGCGCGTGTATGAAACATAACGGCGTGGCAGAGTCAGACATTGACAAGCGCTTCCCCGTCATCAGTGGTGATGATGTGGTTAAGCTGTTGATGAGCGCAAAGGGATCTTTGCAGTTGAATTAGAGCTGAACAAATAAAGTTATAAAAATGAGCTGGTTTTCTTTGGCATCTTTTGATGGTTTGGGGAGCTGACTTATTTTTTGTCTACAATAATTTAGATTTCAAAATCTATTTTGTAGATCAAGCTTTTGAATAATTAAAATGTTGGGTAGGGTGCGCCCAGCGCACCGATTGGTTATTTTGATGTAGCTCAAAGAAATAAACAGAAGACACGTTAGCTAAACCAGAACCTTGAAGCTATAAACTATTTAATTCTATGATGCGCTAGGCGCACCCTACGGCTTAACTACGAAACCGTAGTCAAATATATTGACTACAAATCTGTAGCTAACTACCTTAATAGTAGTAAAGGTGGACATAGGGAGCGGTTCAGCTTGAGCACCGTCAAAAAATTGCACTACAATTTTAGGTGGAAATGGGGTGTGGTTTAGCCTCGATTGCAGCGGATATACTTAGCTAGACACTGTGTTGCGGGGACTTGGCTTTCTAGAAAATCTTAGATTTTCTCTTGCGTCGGGGTAAGTGTCTCCCAGACACTTACTGTTTCCCTCCTCATATCGAGGCAACAGGAGCACGACTGCCTATTAGTCACCGCCACGGTGGCAGCTAAGATAGTAGCGTAAAGCGGGAATAGCTACTACTTAACTCCTTCCCGAAAGCGCTTATAATCCTCAGCCGTTTGATCGACCGCCTCAACCATCGGCACGTGACCGATATCCTTCATCATAATGACTTGTGATTGTGGAATGATGTCTTTGATCACCTTGACGGTTTCAGGCTTGATGACTTGGTCTTTATCACCCCATACCACGAGCGTTGGGATATTGTAGTCGGCGATGACTTTGGCGCGCTCCTCGACATTGTCAGTAACGATTTGCTCCAAAATATTGGCGTGTAGCCCTCTATTGGCAAGGCGCTCTTGCGCAAATACTGCTTTGACCGATTTTGGAATATATGGCGGCTTGTACATGACAAAATCGTACATATCGTAGAAGTCTTCTTTGCTATTAATCAGCAAAGGATTGTTCTCAAGGGTTGCGCCCTCTAGCGATTTTGGCACGCCCGCTGACCAAAACCCTGCGCTATCGACCAGCCACAGACTTTTGACCTCATTAGGATACTTTGCCGCATACGCGACACTGATCGCGCCGCCCATCGAATTACCGCCGACATGAATATTGGACGCCACGCCCTTGGCTTGCATCAGCTCATGCAAGCGTGTGGCTTGTGCCTGTGAGCGGTAGTCTGCGCCCATAGGCTTACTCGATTCGCCAAAACCAAGCAAATCAGGAATCAGCAAATGATAACCCTCTAGCTCATCAGCGATACGGGTAAAGTTGTCTTTGTTACCACCGAAGCCATGTATGAGCAATAAAGGCTCGCCTGCGATGTTGCCGTTTTCGGCATAGACCAGCTTATCGCCAGACGCTAGGGTGAATGATTTGGTCGTTAGATCCGATTTATTGCGCTCATACTGAATGAGCTTTTGGGTAGTATTGACCGCAAGTGTGTTGGGCGCGGTGGTACAGCCAACGACGGACGCCGCTAGTAAAGTGGCGAGACTAAGACGTTTTAAGATCATGAGAGCTTCCTAAATATGAATTTTGCTTATGAGTTTAACGGCAAACTCGTGTTTAGGGTTGTTAATTGATAACTTGATAGTCAAAACAGTTTTGTAATAAACAAAACGACCACCGAGCTGATTACCTTTCTAATCAAATGACTCAAGCATTGTCATTTATAATAGGCATCTTTATTCAACCTACGCCTACTTGGATGGCAAAAAGGATGCACATTGAGCGATACTCATACTGCCACTGATAAGAAGCGTGACCTTACCAAAGGATCCATTCCTAAAACCATGCTGCTATTTGCCTTGCCTACCCTTGGCTCATCAGCGCTACAGTCTCTAAACGGCTCGATCAATGCCGTTTGGGTGGGTCGGTTTTTGGGTGAAGAGGCGCTTGCCGCAACGGCGAACGGCAATATCTTGATGTTTATTATGATCTCTTTTGTCTTTGGTTTCGGTATGGCGGCGACTATCTTGATCGGTCAAGCGATGGGCAGCCGCAACGAGGTCCTGATCAAGCGCACGATGGGAACGGCGCTGGGTAGCATTATTCCGATAAGTGTACTGGTCTCGGCAGGCGGATGGATATTTGCGCCGATGCTACTAGATCTACTCGGTACGCCGCCAAGTGCGTTTGATCTTGCGCTGACTTATCTGCGCATGATTTTTATTGCGATGCCTGTCACCTTAACTTTTACGCTGATGATGATGGCGCTACGCGGCACGGGGGACTCTACGACGCCGCTTTGGTTTATTATTATCTCGGTGGTCATTGACCTGGTTTTGACACCGACACTTATTTTGGGTCTGGGGCCGTTTCCTGAATGGGGTATATTTGGCTCGGCGGTTGCAACTGCGGCGGCAAATGCTATCGCGCTTATTGGCATGATTATTACTTTGTACTGGCGCGGCTCAGTGCTGACCTTAAGTATGCCAGAGCTGCGCTTTTTGCGTGCTGACCGTGAGATTTTGAAGTCGATGTTCTCCAAAGGTTTGCCCATGGGTCTGCAGATGATCGTTATCTCATCAGCGGCTTTGACTATGCTATCGCTAATTAATCGCGAGGGCGTGCAGACGACCGCTGCCTACAGCGCGACCCAGCAGCTGTGGACGTATGTACAGATGCCTGCCATGGCGCTCAGTGCGGCGGCAAGCGCCATGGTCGCGCAAAATATCGGTGCTGATCAATGGAGCCGCGTGGCAGGAATCACCCGCTGGGGGCTTATCTTTAACGTGGTGTTAACAGGTACTATGATCGGCGTACTAACCATTTTTGATAGCACTATTTTGAGCTTTTTCTTGGGTAGTGATAGCCCAGCGGTACCGATTGGACGCCATATTCAGCTCATGGCGACATGGGGCTTTGTGTTCTTTGGTATCGCGCAAGTGTTCTTTGGCACTATGCGTGCAAATGGCTATGTGATTTGGCCGCTGATTGTCATGGTGATCTCGATGTATCCGGTGCGACTTGGCTTTGCTTTTGGGCTTTATCCTGTACTTGGCACCGATGCGCTTTGGCTGTCGTTCCCAGCAGGCATGGTTGCTACCGCTGTGATGGGCGGAGGACTATATCTACACGGCGGCTGGCGTAAAGGCAAAAACCTGTCGGCAGAGGAAGCGGCGCAAAGATCTGAGGGCTACCGTGCTCAGGTAGGGACTTGTTCGTCGTGCCGTGATATGGCACCGACGACGTCGTGGAAGCATTTACCTTCGCTGCGTATTGCCGACTTACGCCACAAACTTCAGAGCATTGATTAGGTACTGCAAAAGGGCGAATTTAGTGAGGCTAAGCGTTGGCATCGAGTTGGGGCTAGCTCAATAAAAACGTCACCGCCGCTAGCGCATGAATAGCGGTCATTAAAAACAATAACTAAGCAGAAGATTATGGCAAACACTACTACCCTCAACATTCGTATTCGTCGCAAATACTACCGTCTGATATTTACCTGCCTTATGGCGCTAATGATGTCGCTTATCATTTCAGCGGCACTGATACTGGTCAAGACGGGCTATAGCGATTATTTTTTCGCTGATCTAATGGGCTCATGGGGACTGGCATTTGTCTTTGCTTGGCCCAGTGCTTATCTCTGCGCGTATCTGGTGCAAGAGCATGTGCTGAGCCGCATCGAGTTTTATTGATCTTGTTAGACTCTCACAACATCAGGTAACCAAATCTGCCTTGCTAGTGATCCAAGCCTCTTGTTAAGGTAATTGTTTATAACAACAATAAAGGAGGCCACTATGCAAGCCTATCTACTCCATAAAGCAGGCGGTATTGAGAATCTAACTCTAAGTGAGATTGATACGCCCATGCCCAAAGATGGTGAGGTGCTAATTAAGATCAAAGCCATAAGTATCAATCCTGTCGATGTCAAAATACGCGAGATGCCAAAATTACTAGACAAAGTCTATGGCACCGATAGACCACTGATTTTGGGCTGGGATATTGCAGGTATAGTCCATGCGGTGGGCCGCGATGTTACTGACTTTAAGGCGGACGACAAGGTATTTGGACTCGTTAACTTCCCAGGTCATGGCAGTGCGTATGCCGAATACGTCGCCGCGCCTGGCGAGCATTTGGTCGAGATGCCTGAGGGCACCTCTTTTCCAGAAGCCGCCGCGACCACGCTTGCAGCATTAACCGCATTACAAGTACTACGCCCAAGAATAAAGGCGGGTGATAAAGTCCTTATTCATGCAGGCTCTGGCGGCGTCGGTCATTTTGCGGTACAGATCGCCAAAGATATCGGCGCTTATGTCATCTCCACCTCCTCCGCTGACAATAGGGATTTTGTGTTGTCGCTCGGTGCAGATGAGCATATCGATTATGAAGCTCAAGACTTTGAAAAAATAGTCTCAGATTTAGACTTTGTATTGGATGCAATCGGTGGTGAGGTGCTCAAGAAATCTCTAAAAGTGACCAAAGATGGCGGCGAAATCATCAGTCTACCTACCCCGCAATTCTCTGATGAGGTACTCGATTATGCGCATGAGCACGACATCGATGTTGCTTATTTTAACGTCACCTCTAATGGCGATGATATGCAAACCCTAAAGACTATGCTTGAGAAGGGGGTGCTAAAACCGCATGTGTTCAAGACTTTTGCCTTTGCAAAGCTGCATGACGCGCATCGTCAAGTTGAGACCAATCATACCGTAGGTAAAGTAACCGTTGAGGTATAGCTCATTTATTAAAGAACGCATGAATCAAAAGGTTTAACTAAAGTCACATTGCGAACCTTTAGGTTCACTTGTTATGGTAGTGCTTGTTTTATAGCTATCGAGCAAGTAGCTAAGCATTTGCAAAAACATTCAAAAGTACAAAACACTTAAAATCAAAAAAAGGATTTATTATGCGCAGCGCAACTTATAACGAATTTGGCAAACCAACCGAAGTACTCAGCCTAGGCGATCGCCCAATTCCTGAGCCCAAAGCCACCGAGGTACGCGTCAAAACCACCCTCGCCTCTATTCATAATCATGACCTATTGACCATTCGCGGCAAATATGGCTTTAAGCCTGAACTGCCAGCCATCGCAGGCTCTGAGGCGGTAGGCGTGGTCGATGCTGTTGGTAGTGATGTCAAAAATCTAAAAGTCGGTCAGCGTGTCGCCGCAGCCAGTGTACAAGCCACTTGGGCGGAGTATTTCGTCGCTGTCGAGGATATGGTCTTTGCCATCCCTGAGAGCTTAGATGATGAGATGGCGGCGCAATTGATCGCTATGCCGCTAAGTGCCCTTATGCTGCTCGAATTCTTAGAAGTAGAAAGTGGTCAATGGGTCATTCATAACGCTGCTAATGGCGCGGTCGGTAAGTCGCTTGCCATGCTAGCCGCAGCGCGCGATGTCAACACCATCAATGTCGTACGCAGTAAAGAAGCGGTAGAGGAATTAGAAGCGGTCGGCGCAAAGAATAACATCAATACCGAAGATGAAGACTGGAAAGAACAGGTCAAAGCGCTCCTCGGTGACGACAAAATCAGCGCAGCAGTTGATTCGGTCGGCGGTCAAGACAGCGGCGATATGCTCTCGCTCCTAGGTCATGGCGGCACCTTTGCAGTATTTGGCGCGATGTCGGGTAAGCCTATGGTACTTAACCCTACCGATGTGATCTTTAAACAGGCGGTGATCAAAGGATTTTGGGGTAGCAAGCTGAGCCAAGAGATGAGCGTGGAGAATAAACAACGCCTAGTTGATGAACTCATCGAGCGCGCCGTAGATGGTAAATTACAGCTTCCTGTCGAAGCTACTTTTGATTTGGCTGATATCACTCAAGCGGTCGATGGCAAATTGCAATCGGGTAAAAATGGTAAGGTATTACTTAAGCCATAAATATATACAAACCTACTAGCACTAAACCACTATTTTTTTAGGAGATACTATTATGTCCGAGCAAACCTTTAAAGCGCTAGTCGTACGCGAAACCAGCGACGGCGAATTTAACAAAAGCATTGAGCAGCGCCATGTTAGCGATTTACCTGAGAATGATCTGCTAGTTGAGGTGCATTACTCATCCTTAAATTATAAAGACGCAATGTCAGCCTCAGGCAATAAAGCTATTAGCAAAAACTTCCCACATACCCCAGGTATCGATGCTGCTGGCGTGGTCGTTAGCGATAAGTCTGGCACTTTTACCAAAGGTCAAGAAGTCGTCATCTTTGGCTATGATCTAGGCATGAACACTGATGGCGGCCTCGCTGAGATGATTGCTATTCCTGCTGATTGGGCGGTTAAATGTCCAGACTCTCTCACGCTAAAAGAGGCGATGATCTATGGTACGGGCGGTGTCACTGCCGCGCTTAGTATCCAAAAGCTTGAGAAAATGGGCGCAAAACCTGAACATGGCTCTGTCGCCGTCAGCGGAGCAACGGGCGGCGTCGGTAGTATCAGTATCGCCATACTTAATCAATTGGGTTATGACGTTATCGCCTTCTCAGGAAAAACGGAACAAACCGAGCATCTCAAAGAGCTTGGCGCAACTGAAGTCCGTCATCGTGATAGTGTCAATGAAGTCGGCAGTCGACCTGTCGGACGCGAGCTGTGGGCCAATGCTATCGATACCGTTGGCGGTGACTATTTAGCGAACTTGCTCAAGCAAACCAAAGCAGGCGGCGCGGTGACCTCTTGTGGTCTGGCGGCCTCTGCTGAATTCTCCATGACGGTACTACCCTTTATCACTCGCGGCGTCTCCTTGCTCGGTATCGATTCGGTCTTTATTCCGTTAGAAGACAAAAAAGCGATTTGGGAGAGAGTGGCTACGGATATGAAGCTGCCTGATCTTGAGAGTTATGGCGAAGAGATTACCCTTGAGCAAACCCCTGAGTACCTAGATCGCTTTATGGCGAGTCAGACGGTTGGGCGTTATGTGGTGAATGTTCGGGGTTAGGGTTTGGTTTAGAAGATAGGTTTTTAAATAATGGCAGTGCTCTTTTGGGGTGCTGCTTTTTTTTTGGAACTCAAGTTTGCGTTCATTTGCGTTCATTTGCGTTCATTTGCGTTCATTTGCGTTCATTTGCGATTATTCAAAACTGTAAGTTACCTGTGAAATTAGACAAAGATAGTATTAAAATGCTCTGAGACATATACTAACCACATTAAATAGAAACAAACTCAGATGACTAAAGGGATATAAATGCCAACACTCAATTGGATTGGTAAAGAAGCAGTAGAAAAGCATCATAAAGAAGTACCATTTCGTTTATTAGAGCCTGTAGAAGCGTTATCTTGCGGGGATGCTGATAGTGGAAATCTAATCGTACAAGGTGATAATTTAGATGCCCTAAAAGCACTGTTGCCGCGATATGCTGGAAAAGTAAAATGTATCTATATCGACCCGCCCTATAACACGGGTAATGAAGGTTGGGTTTATAACGATAATGTGAATAGTCCAGAGATTAAAAAATGGCTAGGCGAAGTGGTCGGTAAAGAAGGTGAAACCTTAGACCGTCACGACCGTTGGTTATGTATGATGTATCCAAGGCTATTGCTTTTAAAACAATTTCTACATGAAGATGGGGTCATTTTTGCATCGATTGACGATAATGCACATTGCTACTTAAGATTTCTTCTTGATGAAATATTTGGCTCGAATTGTTATAAAAATACAATAGCAGTTAGACGTGGAGTAAAGAATGTGCAAGCACAATTTGATGATTGGAGCGCTCTTGCTGTTGGTCATGAATATATCTTAATGTACTCAAAAAATAAAAGTACTCGTTTACCAAAGCTAATGTTAGAGCATGAAGTTGAAAAACCTGGAAAATGGGATACTTTTTGGCGCGGTACTGATAGACCAACAATGAGGTATAAACTATTTGACTTCACTCCTGATAAAGGTCAGTGGCGTTGGGAACGCGTAAGAGCTACTAAAGCTCAGAAGAACTATGAATATTATCTTAACAATATTCAAGACGACATGAGTTTAGATGAATGGTTTATTGAAAACCTTACTGCTAATAACTCAAAGTTAGATTTCGTTCGCGAAAATGACCAAGGAAGTATTCAGTATTACGTCCCACCTAGTAGCGGAAAAATACTGAGTGATAATTGGATGGATATATTGCTCAGTGGAACTGAAACCACTTTTGAGACAGAAAAAAGTATAAAAATAATAGAGCGTATTATCTCTTGGATGACGAAAGAAGGAGATATTATTTTAGATTCTTTTGCTGGTTCAGGTACAACCGCACACGCCGTAATGACAGTTTCAAATAGAGAAAACTGTAAGAGAAATTTCATTGCGATAGAAATGGTAGAAAATATCTCTAAAAATATTCTTATACCTAGGCTAAAAAAAGCCGTAACTGGCTACACCAAAGGAAAAAAGAAAATTCCACCATTAGGTGGCGGTTTTCAAGTTCTTAAATTATCAAAGTCATCGATTTTTAGTTCTGATGGTCAAATCCGTTCCGATGTTACATTCGATCAGCTAGCCGAATTTGTTTGGTTTATGGAAACGGGAACTGGTTTAAAGCTATCTGATTTAAAGTCTATAGATAAGAAAAATATTACACCCTATCTCGGGCAATATAAAGATAGAGCGATATTTTTGCTCTATAACGACATCCTAAAAGATAAATCTGACGCTGGTGGCAACGTCCTTAACGGTCGAACTCTTGAAATACTAGAAGAAGCTTTGCCAAACTTTGAAGGTCAGAAGATTATTTACGGTGCTCGTACACGATTTGATAAAACAAAACTAGCCAGACTCAATATTACTTTTCACCAACTCCCTTATGAATTGGCGGTTAAAACATGGTTCTAAATAATAAATCACTAAAAAACTATCAAAACAACTTACTTGCAGATTATTCAAGCTATCTATACCGCTGTAGAGAGTTGAAAGACCCTGCTGCCGCCTTTGCAGAATCTACCCAGTTGATGACTTCTGGTCTAGCTCAGCCTTACTATCCATTACCAGAGATGGATCATGTGCCTTATGTCTGTCTTCGAGTACCTACTGGTGGCGGGAAAACACGCATAGCAGGACAATCTATAAAACAGGTTAATGATGCGTTCTTAGCAGTAGAGCATTCGTTAGTACTTTGGCTAGTTCCCTCAGATCCCATACGTGAACAGACTTTATATGCGCTCAAAACCGAAGGAGAACTGCTGCATCAAGATATGCGCGACCTATTTGGCGCGGTTAATGTCTTAGATATCAATGAAGCACTGTATATGCAGCCTGCTACACTGAATACTGGCAATACGATTATTGTCGCGACCATGCAAAGCTTTAAGCGTGACACAGCAGACGGCTTGCGAGTGTATCGTCAAAACGGTGCACTTATGCCACACTTTGAAGGTGTAAGTGCTGATGAGCAAAAGGGCGAGCATTCGTTAGTAGATGTGATTCGCTTGAGAAGACCCTACGTCATTGTAGATGAGGCACATAACCAAGGTACTCAGTTAGCAGCTGATACTCTCAAACGCTTCAATCCTAGCTGTATACTAGAACTTACCGCCACACCAGATAGATCACATCAGCCCTCTAACGTATTACGTAGCGTTTCAGCCGCTACTCTACAATCAGAGGATATGTTAAAGCTGCCATTAGAGCTAGCTATTCATCCAGAGTGGCGCGTTTCATTGACAGAAGCAATTGCTCGATTACGTCAGCTAGAAAAACATGCTGAAAAAGAGAAACAACTCACTGGAGAAATTATAGATCCAGTAGTGATGCTAATTCAGGCCGAACGAACTGCTAAAGAAAAAGAGACGTTTACGCCAGACAAAGTAAAAAAGCACTTAATTGAGGACTTCAATGTTCCCGAAGAATCAATAGCTATTGCAACGGGCGCTGTTGATGAATTAACAGGTAAAAGGCTAGGCGATCCTGACTATCCACAGTTTATTATTACCGTTGATAAACTACGTGAAGGTTGGGACTGTCCGAATGCATACGTTTTATTTTCTTTCAGAAACACCACTTCTGCTACAGCTGTAGAGCAGGTACTCGGTCGTATATTACGTATGCCTCATGTCGTACGTAAAAGTGAAGAAGCGCTTAATCGCAGTTATGCTTATGTCGTATCGAATGAGCTTGCTGCTACTGTTCAGAATTTAAAAGATGGGTTGGTTCAGAGTGGTTTTGAGCGTTTAGAAGCAAAAGACTTGATAGTCGCTCGTGGCGAAGAACAGAGCGGAGATTTATTCTCGCAACCTACCGATTTGATTATTCCACTACCTGAGTATGATGGATTTTTGTCCCTTCCTGATGAAGAGTCAGTTTCAGCATTACCGAAATCCTTACGAGATAAAATTGAAATTTCACCAGAAACCTCTACATTGACGGTAAAAGAGGGAGCCACTTCTAAACAAATTCAGCAAATATCAGAGACTTTTAAACAGCCAGAAATAGCAAAATCGATAAAGGAACAACTCAACACTGCACTTGCGATTCAAGCAGCGCCGCCCAGCCAAGAACTAACACCTGCGGAAAAAGGAGTCTCAGCTAAAGTACCTTTACTTAGCTATAGTCAGTTGAGCTTTTTCGATATTTTCGATGAAACGCCACTATTAGATGCTGACTGGGAAATATCAGATTTTGATTACAAACTAACGGATGCTGAATTTTCTCCAGATATAGAAACTATGCGTCGCGCTTCATTAAGTATTTCTCAATTAGAAAGAGTTGAGTGTGATGTTTACGATCAAATGGATAGCCAACTAGCTATTTTTGGAAAAGAGCAAGGTTGGCAAGTAACAGATATCATATATTGGCTAGATAGAAATTTGTATTTCCCTTATTCAGAGCGCGATGTAAAGGTGGCTTGGTTAAACGCTGCCGTTTCTTATTTAATGAATGAAAAGAATTTTACATTAGATGAATTAGCGTATCGTAAGTTTCGTTTACGAGGTGCATTACAACGAAAAATGGCTGCGGGACTAGTAGAAGTAAAACAGCGTGTTTTTGACGACTTATTTGCTGATGAAGATAAATTTGAAGTTAGGAACGAGCATGCTATTACTTTTGAGCAAGGTCGCTATGGCTATGATAGCGTTTACAACGGTTTGATCCCTTTAAAAAACCACTTCTTTAAAGTTATTGGTAATTTAAAAGATAAAGGGGAGGAGTTTGAATGTGCTGAATACATTGCACACCAAATGCAAGGAGTTGAATGGTGGGTAAGAAATGTAGAGAAGAAACCTACGTCTTTCTGGTTGCAGACAGCTTCTGATAAATTTTATCCTGACTTCGTTGTTAAGCTTAAAAGCGGTGTAATTTTGGCTATTGAATATAAAGGAAAAGATCGCTCTGTAGAGATGGGTAATCGAGATAGCATAGAGAAAAAACGTATTGGTGATTTGTGGGCAAAAAGAAGTAATGGAGCTTGTGGTTTTGTATGGGTAGAAAATAAGAACTGGCAGACATTAAAAGATGCTGCGGTGCTATACGGTTCTTAGCAATCCTTTTATTATCCTATACAAGCTGTTTTTATAGTTCACTAGGTTTTGATAATCGATCAATCTCCGACTCGTAGAGCGTTTTAGTTTTTTAGCCTCGATTGCAGCGGTTATCCTTGTTTGACCACTAGATTGCAGCGACTTAGCCCGCGCAGAAAATCATAGATTTTCTCTTGCGTCGGGACGAGTGTCTCCCAGACACTCGCTGTTCCCCTCCTCATCTCGCGTAGCAGGAACACAGCGAGCTTTAGTCGGTGCTCTAGGAGGCAGACAAGATATTAGTGGAAAGCGAGATTAGCTCCAAAAATCTTAAACAAAAAAAACACCCAACCAAGTTGAGTATTTCTTATTTCAGCTAAAACCCATCACTAAGCCAACCCCTACTCCCACTCAATAGTCGCAGGCGGCTTACTCGATACGTCATAAGTCACGCGTGAGACCTCAGCGATTTCATTCATGATGCGATTACTCACCGTCTCAATCAGCTCATACGGCAGATGGGCAAAGCGCGCGGTCATAAAGTCCACGGTCTCGACGGCACGTAGCGCAATCACCCACGCATAGCGGCGACCGTCACCGACTACACCGACCGATTTGATCGGTTGGAATACCGCAAACGCTTGCGCGGTCTTGTCATACCAGCCAGAACGCTCAAGCTCCTGCATGAATATCGCATCGGCTTGACGCAGGATATCGGCGTATTCTTTGGTGACTTCACCCAAAATACGCACGCCCAAACCTGGCCCTGGGAACGGATGACGATAGATCATCTTGGCAGGTAAGCCAAGAGTGATACCGAGTTTACGCACTTCATCTTTGAACAGATCACGTAGCGGCTCAATGAGTTTAAAAGCTAAATCATCGGGTAGACCGCCGACGTTATGATGGCTCTTGATGACGTGGGCTTTGCCTTGATGTGATTTGGCCGATTCGATAACGTCGGGATAAATTGTGCCTTGCGCTAGGAATTCGACCACTTTGCCATCGCTTTGTTCGCTAACTTGGCGCGCGCTATCGGCGAAGACATCGATAAAGGTTTTGCCGATGATTTTGCGTTTGGCTTCAGGATCAGACTCGCCTGCTAGCGCGTTTAAAAATAGATCCTCAGCATCGACACGGATGACTTTGACACCCATGTTCTCCGCGAAGACTTGCATCACTTGATCGCCTTCATGCAGACGCAAGAGACCGTTATCAACAAACACACAAGTGAGCTGATCGCCAATGGCTTTATGCAATAATGCCGCGACCACCGAGCTATCAACCCCGCCTGATAGCCCAAGCAAGACTTGCTTATCACCAATTTGCTCTTTTAATTGTGCCACGCGCATATCAGCGATATTGTCTGGTGTCCACTCGCCAGAGCAGTCGCAGATTTGATGCACGAAGCGACCGAGTAGCGCTTGCCCTTGTAGCGTATGGGTGACCTCTGGATGAAACTGGAGACCGTAATAGTGCTTATCATCATCCGCCATAATCGCAATCGGACAGCTGGGCGTACTAGCGATAATCTCGAAGCCTTTAGGTGCCTCAACCACCTTGTCACCATGGCTCATCCAGACATTGAGCTGAGTAGTTGCCGCTTCTGTCGTCTTATCTTCAATGCCTTCGGTAAGCTGTGAGTGACCGTTTACATTGATTGTCGCTGCGCCAAACTCATGGATGTCACTGGCATGTACCTCACCGCCGAAACGATCTGCCATCGCTTGCATACCGTAGCAAATACCCAATACTGGCACGCCTAAATCAAACACTGCATCATTAATACGCGGGCTATCCGCTGCGTGCACGCTCTCAGGACCGCCCGATAGGATGATGCCCTTGGCACCAAAGTCAGTAATACGCTGGGTGTCGATATCAAAGGGTAACATCTCACAAAATACCCCTGAATCGCGCACACGGCGAGCGATGAGCTGACTATATTGTGAGCCAAAATCAAGGATTAAGATGCGGTCTTCTTTGATAGTTGGGATTGCAGCAGTGGTCATAATATCGTCCAATGGTAAAAGCAGAAAAATAAGCGTATTTTAGCAAGAATAAGACGAGTATGCGCGACTGATAACATCGATTGTGCAACAAAATAGAGCCGCTTCTATATCGACAGTGACCGTGACTAGATGGATCTCATTTAATACATAAACCCTTGGGTTATTCGTTACTATAATTTTGATATAACCATAATGGAGACAGCTTGTGAGCAAAACAGCCAAACCTAAATCTGACGATCCAAAAGACTATATCCTTACCAAGTACGATATTGACGCCATTCCTGAAACCAGACACGTACATCAGTTTAACGACAACGCTATTCGCCATACGGTATCTCTAAGTGACATCGTTGGACTGAACACTTTTGGTCTGCATCTGGTACGCGTTGAGCCAGGCGATGAGACCACCCAGCATCACTATCATGAAGAGTCAGACGAATTTATTTATGTGCTAGAAGGCGAGCTGACGCTACGTTATGGTGACGAAACTTATCCGTTAAGTGCAGGCGATTTTGTTGGTTTTCCAGCGCATGGTGCAGCCCATTCTATGCGTAATGATAGTGATAGCGACGCCACCTACCTTATGGGTGGTAGTAGACCGCCGATTGATATCACCAATTATCCCGATATCAAACGCAGAATGTATAAGATCCATGGAGAAAAGGAATTTGTCGATTTAATAGATTTAGGTAAAGTCTAAATAAATAATAGATAGAGCGAATGGTAAACTTATAAAGAATAGTTTTTTGTATTGCGATTATCTAGAAAAATTAGTATGGTGACTTATCATTTGGTTTAGTCATTAGTTGAGTTTTAGCATCTTGTATAGACTCACTCCCATTCAAAATATTACGATTATAACTCGACAGGTATGTCCCTATGAGCAAACTCAAATCCCTTCTCCGTAAAAACCCTAAAGCCAATAAATCTGTGCCTCTCGCAATCGCCTCTGATAGCAAAAATACCGACAATACCAGTCTCGATATGACTTCCAAGACCAACACCCCTATCGAGCAAACGCGCTGGAATGGTTGGGGTAACGTCAATATCAATAAAAAAGTCTCACCGCATGGCGCAAAACTGATTAAATCACAAATTGGCAAGACTAAAAAGCTCAAATCAGTTAGCCTGCAACAAGTGCTAAAAACTGTACCACAATCACGTTTGCCAGCTGAGCTTACCGATCTTGATATGGTATCGACCGATCAAGAAATCAGACTCAGACACGCCCGCGGTCAAAGCTTCCCTGATTGGATCGCTATGCATGGCGGTGACTTTGAAGTGTTCCCCGATGGCGTAGCTTTCCCCGAATCGACTAGTGATGTCGAGCAATTACTTAAGCTGGCTCAAGAGCACGACTTAATTGTTATTCCTTTTGGCGGCGGTACTTCAGTAGTCGGTCATATCAACCCACAAAAGGGTTCGCGTCCCGTGTTAACGATTGCTATGGGTGAGATGGCGCAGCTGATTGACTTAGATACCGAGAGCCAAATTGCCACTTTTGGCGCGGGTACGCAAGGGCCTGCAGTCGAAGCACAGTTGGACGAGCACGGTTATCGCTTGGGACATTATCCGCAGTCGTGGGAGCTATCAACGCTAGGTGGCTGGATTGCCGCGCGCTCTAGTGGACAGCAATCGCTCGGCTATGGGCGTATCGAGCAGATGTTTGCTGGCGGCACTTTAGTCACTCCGCAAGGCGTGCTAGAGATTGCTGATATACCCGCATCCTCAGCAGGGCCTGATCTGCGTGAGATGATGATGGGCACTGAAGGTCGCGCGGGTATCTTTACCGAAGTGAAGATGCGCGTGCAATCGCAACCTGAGGAAGAGCTATTTAAAGTGGCTTTTTTGCCGAATTGGGAAGCGGGTAAGGCGGTACTCAAACAAGCGGTGCAAAACGATGTTCGCCTGTCTATGCTACGCCTAAGTAATGCGGTCGAGACTGACGCACATTTGCATCTAGGTACTACGCCAAGTCAGTTTTTAGCCATTAGTACTTATCTAAAAGCGCGCGGGCTGAGCTCAGAAAAGGTTATGCTCACTTATGGCTTTTCAGGTGACAAGGCGCAGAATAAACTAGCTATCACTCAGTTTAATAAATTGTTAAAGCAAAATGGTAGTGTCACGGGCAAGATCACTAATATTATGGGTAGTGTTTGGGCACACGGGCGTTTTAAATTTCCGTATCTGCGCGGCACGCTTTGGGATCGCGGCATTATGGTCGATACCTTTGAGACTGCGACCAACTGGAGCCGTATTGACGAGCAAATGGCGCAGATGCAAGACGCGGTAAAAACCTCGCTCGCTGATGAAGGCGAGGACGTCATGGCCTTTACCCATATCTCACATGTCTATAAGCAAGGCGCAAGTCTATATACCACTTATTTCTTCCGCGCCGCCAAAGATCATGCAACCACCTTACAGCGCTGGCAAAAAATCAAACATGCGGCAAGTACTAGCGTGGCTAATGGCAAAGCGACGATATCACATCAGCATGGCGTCGGTCGCGATCATGCCCCGTATCTGGCTGCCGAAAAAGGTAAGCTTGGCATTCAAGTGACTCGTGATATGCTCAAAAGCTTGGATCCTGAGCAGCGTATGAACCCGGGTGTGTTGCTCGAAGAGTAATTTTAATTAAGAGCTTTGTTTATAGCCAGTTTGATAGAAGAGCGTTACAGCGCGGCTGGTCTTGATTTTGCGCAGCCTCTGGAGTGACGCAGTCGCACAGCAAGCAAGCAAGCAAGCAAGCAAGCAAGCAAGCAAGGAAAATTTATACCAGTCACGCGTCATAATACAAAGGGCTTAGTTTATTTGAAATCAACTATGTCTAATAAATTATTAATTAAGAAGAATGGTTTATGACTCAAAGCAAACAACGCCAGCAAGCCCTCGCGCCTCTAGCACGATCTGAACCTTGGGATATGCTCATTATCGGCGGCGGTATTACTGGGGCGGGCATTGCGCGTGAAGCGGCAAGGCGTGGTCTAGCGGTATTACTTATCGAGCAAAAAGACTTTGCTTGGGGCACCTCCAGCCGCTCTAGCAAAATGGTACATGGCGGATTGCGTTACATAGCTTCGGGCGACTACAAAACCACCTTACTTAGCGTCCGTGAGCGTGAGCGTATGCTCACTGAAGCAGACGGTCTGGTCAACGAGATGCACTACGTCATGCCGCATTATAAAGGTAAGTTTCCACCGCCGTGGATATTTAATACCTTATTAAGAGTCTATGACAGAATAGCGGGCAAGCGCTATTTTAAGTATTTTAAAAAAGACGCCTTTTTGCGTCTAAATCCTAATATAAAGCAAGATAAGTTTTTGGGTGCCAGCCAGTTTAGCGATGCCGTCACCGATGACTCGCGCTTAGTGATGCGCGTTTTAGACGAAGCCATCCATGACGGCGCGCAGGCGATTAATTACCTGAAAGCCGAGTCGCTTATCACCAATGAACAAGGCTTAGTCGTTGGCGCAACTTTAAAAGACACCGCTTCTAAAGATAGCGATCAGACTTATAACGTTTATGCCAAAGTCGTGGTCAGTGCCACAGGCGCTTGGGCCGATACCTTACGTATGCAAGCCAGTAATGAAACCGAGCAAAGCTTCCATAAGCAAATCCGACCCTCACGCGGTAGTCACTTAGTGGTCAGTCAAGAGCGCTTACCTACCTCGCAAGCTTATACCTTTTTACATCCTACTGATAAAAGAGCGGTATTCGTCTTTCCGTGGGAAAACCGTACCGTCCTTGGCACCACTGATTTGGATCACCCGCCTTTAGATGATCAAGAGGTCGGCATTACCAATGAAGAAGTCGATTATCTATTAGACGCGACCAATGGATTGTTTGATGATACGGACTTAAACCGCGAAGACGTTATCAGCACTTGGGCAGGCGTGCGTCCGCTGATCTCCGATGGCGGTGATGGCAAACGCGTCAGTCCTAGTAAAGAAAAGCGTGATCATAGCGTTTGGCTCGATAATAATCTTGTTACCGTCAGCGGTGGCAAGCTCACCACCTTTCGCCTTATTGCCCTTGATGTACTTGAGAAGTGTCAACAAGTACTCGCGCTTAGCGATACCACTATGCAAAACCAAACAGTAAGTGGTGACCAAGTCTTTAGTAACCCCACCCCTACCCATCCTAAATTTGCCACTTTACCAAAACCTCTACAACAGCGCTTGCAAGGGTTTTATGGTCTACAGCTTGATAGGTTACTAGACATAGCGCATGACGACGAGTTAGCGTATGTCACCGATAGCAATACTATTTGGGCCGAGATTCGCTTTGCCGCGCGCTTTGAGCAAGTCATTCATTTAGATGATCTACTACTGCGGCGTACGCGCTTAGGTTTGATTCTCCCGCATGGCGCGATGACACCGCTTATTAGCGCGAGACTGAAGCAAATCTGTCAGCAAGAGCTGGGCTGGGATGAGCAAAAGTGGCAACGAGAAGCCGCTCGCTATAGCGAGTTGTGGCAACGCTATTACCATTTGCCTGCGGCTTAGTGCTTCTTCGAATTATTATAGAAATCAGTGTTCTGGATTAGTGCTACTGGTGTAAATTTTTACATAAACTATCTGTGTAACTCTACAGATAGTCAACCGATCTTGAAAGTGGTACAAGGCAGACGAGCGCAAGTACTACGATAGTAGGCTAAGCGAGTCTAACGCTGTAACACTTTAAGAGCGGTTCGACTATAGTTAAGGACAACTATGACCACCTCTCACGACCCGATTTATTTCTTAGCTATCGACAACGGCACCCAAAGCGTCCGCGCGCTTATCTTTGATCAATTCGGCAGCGAGATTGCCAAAGCCCGCGTGCCTATCGAGCCGTATTTCTCCGAGCAGCCCAATTATGCCGAGCAGCACGCCGACTACTATTGGCAAAAGCTATGGGAGGCCTGCCAAAAGCTGTGGCAAAGCTGCGATATTAAACCTGAGCAAATCGCCGGTGTCAGTCTCGCCACTCAGCGTTATACGATGATTTGTTTGGATAAAGACAAACAGCCGCTACGTCCTGCTATCGTTTGGATGGATTTGCGCCGCGCTGAGACTCATGACATCGGTTTTTTAAACCCAATTACAAAAATCATCGGCATGGGCGAATTGGTAAAAGACGCGCAGCAAAAAGCCCGTTGTAATTGGCTCGCGCAAAACGAGCCAGAGACTTGGGCCAAGACCGCCCACTACGTCAACCTCTCCGCCTACCTCACTTATCAGCTAGTAGGTGAACTTATCGACTCAAATGGTCATTCGGTCGGCTATTTGCCGTATGACTACAAAGCACAAACATGGCTCAAACCCAAAGATCTTAAATGGCGACTGTTTAGCTGTACCCCCGAGCAAATGCCCAAAATCATTCCGCCGGGGCGAAAGCTCGGTCAAATTAGCGCGGCAGCAGCCAAAGCTACGGGTATCTTAAAAGGCACACCAATGATCGCTGCCGCCAGTGATAAGGCGTGCGAAGCCCTAGGCGCAGCGGGGTTTGCCGCCGATACCGCGTGTCTTAGCTTTGGCACCACCGCTACTATTAATACTATCTCCCCCGATTACTTAGAGGTCCTCAAGCACATGCCCGCCTACACCGCCGCCGCCCCGCACTACTACAACCACGAGTACATGATTTATCGCGGCTTTTGGATGGTCAGCTGGTTCAAAGAACAATTCGCCCACTACGAGCAAGAGCTTGCTAAAACCCAAGGCATCGACACCGAAAAACTCCTCGATGCCGCCGTCAAAGACATTCCAGCCGGCTGTATGGGACTCATGATGCAGCCGTATTGGTCACCCGGTGTCCGTCATCCGGGGCTTGAAGGCAAAGGCGCACTTATCGGTTTTGGTGATGTGCATACGCGCGCGCATATTTATCGCGCCATCTTAGAAGGGCTGGCTTACGAGCTTAAACTCGGTTTTGATACCATCGAAAAACGTACCGGCAAACCCATCAAACACCTGCGCGTCTCAGGCGGCGGCTCCCAAAGCGACGCTGCCATGCAGCTCACCGCCGACATCTTTGCCATGCCCGCCTACCGCCCGCACACCTATGAGGCCACTGGCCTCGGCGCTGCCATCAACTGCGCGGTGGGTCTCGGCGTCTATCCTGACCACGCCGCAGCCAGCAAAGCTATGACCCATTTAGGCGACGAATTCTTACCTATTGAAGCCAACGTGCAACTCTACAAGCGTCTGTATAACGAAGTCTATCTGAAGATGTACGAGCGCCTAAAACCCTTATACCAAAGCATTCAAGACATCACAGGATACCCCGCCAAGTAGTCTGGACGAGTTTGAAGTGTAGAAGTATTAGGCGTGGTCAAAAGGTGGGATGATTGTGCCGAAGAGGTTATGGGAGCTGATCGCGCCTTCTGCTTGTATCTGTACCCCTAAGCGTGGCGGGCACTAATGGCTGATGGCATTCCTGTATACTCGATACTACCCTCAGCCAAGTGCCCGCAACCCGCTTAGTCGCACAGGATACCGCGTCAGTCACGGCTAAGACGCGTCTCAAGGCAACACTATAATTAGCTTATTAAAGTCTACTCTGACAAGTAATTTTGATATAAGCTATAGAATAAAACAGCTTCTCTACTCAAAAAATTTGAGTTGTTAATATATAAATATAGGTTCCTATGCAAATCTCTAATCTAAGAATAAAGGGTTTCAAGTCATTTGGACCTGAAGGTGTTGATATACTGCTAAAGAACAAACTTTCAGCTTTCATTGGTCTTAATAGTTCTGGGAAGACTACCGCCTTAGAGGCTTTGAGAAAGCTATTTGGTTCAACATTATCAGAAAGAGAGCTTGTAAGAGAAGACTTTCACATTGGCAAGGAAGAGAACTCAGAAAACATAGTAAACCGTGAGCTTTCTATCGAAGCAAAAATTCAGTTTTCTGAGGAAGAAAGCGAAAGTGATGCTATTGTCCAGTTCTTTCCTGATATGGTTATTAACGGTCAAGGTCAAGACCCCTATGTTCGTATTAGACTTGAAGCAAAATGGAAAAAATCTGACATTGAGCCTGACGGTGAGTTTGAATTCGAAACTTATTTCATAAAAGTTGCCGACGGTGAAATAGCGAATGAAGATAATAAAACTAAACTCAGTCCTCATCTAAGACAATTGATACAAATTTTATATGTGCCTGCGATTAGAAGACCTTCCGAACAGATTAAATATGCTTCAGGTAGTATCTTATATAGAATCCTCCGAAAAATTCAGTGGGATGACTCATTTAAAGTGGACTTTGATGAAAAAATACATGAAATTAATGAGGCTTTTAAAGGCCTCGCTGAATTTAACGTTATTCAAGATGTAATTAAAAACGTATGGGGTCAATTTCACAAAGATGAGCGTTATAAAGATACAGCTTTAGGTTTTAGTGCTAGTAGTTCGGATGAAATCTTAAAAAAGCTAGAGATTTCTTTTAGCCCTACAGGTACTCACAAAGAATTTTTTATTCATGAGTTAGGTGATGGATATCGTTCGATGTTTTATCTTACATTGGTATGTGCTTTATTGGATATTGAAGAGCAGTTAGCAGATAGAAGCAATAACGAAACTCTAAAAGCTACTCGTCCCTTGTTAACTATATTAGCCATAGAAGAGCCTGAAAATCATATTGCACCTCAATTACTCGGTCGAGTAGTTAAAATTCTAAATACTATTTCAAAACAAAACCATTCACAAGTATTGTTATCTTCTCATACACCTTCAATTGTCAAAAGAATAGATCCTGAAAGTATTCTACATTTTAGAATTAATGAAAGTTATGAGTCGCAAGTTAGCATGATTGTATTGCCTGAAGAGAATGATTTAGCTTATAGATATATTAAGCAAGCAATACATAATTATCCAGAAATATATTTCGCTAGATTAGTAGTTATTGGTGAAGGTGATACAGAGGAAGTTATTTTTAATCGTTTTATGGAGATAGAAGGTGTTGATTTCGATGACAATATTATCACTTTCGCCCCATTAGGTCACAGATTCGTCAACCACATATGGAAACTACTGAACGCTTTACAGATTCCTTTCATTACCTTATTAGACTTGGATTTAGAGAGAAATGGGGGTGGCTGGGGAAGAGTTAAATACGCTCTTCAACAATTAATTAAAATTGGGAAGGACAAAAATGAACTCTTAGCTTTAACAGATGGAAGTATTTTTTCAGATGAGCGACTGGAATCCATGCATAATATGGAGTTAAATGAACGCAATATTGAAATAATGTATCTATGGATTAGAAGACTGAATAGATATGATGTTTATTTCTCGGAACCTCTAGATTTAGATTTTTTGATGCTAAAGAGTTATACAAGCTTCTATAAAGATACTATTCCGAAAAATGGCGGACCACAAATTCCGAATAAGACAAGTGAGCTTGATAAATTTAATGTCAAAATAGCTAATGGTGTTCAAGCAACTCTAAAATCAGCAGATGCTACTGGTCACACTTATACTCCCGAAGATAGAGAGTTGATGATTTGGTACAACTATCATTTTTTAGGTAGAGGAAAACCAACAACTCATATTCTTGCTCTGGCTAAAATGACAGAAGAGGAAATAAAACAGTCCTTCCCACCTTTATTCACTACTCTTTTCAAACGTATGAACGACTTACTTATTCACTCATAATATAGGTTTCGGTATTAAAACACTCATATCGCTTTAGATATTTAATTTGTAGTAGGTGAATAGAAATTGTTATGAAAGTTATTAGTTCGGAAGACTGGCTTCCCAGTGATAGTTTAGAACTTGAAGACAATGCGTTGGATGCGGTTAAAAGCATGAGTAACTGCTTAATCTTAGCTGGACCAGGTGCTGGTAAAACAGAAATGCTAGCCCAAAGAGCAAGCTATTTATTAGAAACGAACACTTGTAAATACCCTCGAAAAATTCTAGCTATTAGTTTTAAGAGGGATGCTTCTTATAATTTAAATGAAAGAGTTGAAAAACGCTGTGGAGATGAATTAGTTAAGAGATTTGATTCACTCACGTTTGATTCTTTTGCTAAGCAAATTTTAGACAGGTTTAAGAAAGCACTACCTAACGGTGTTAATGTTGCTGACCAGTACGAAGTTTTGTTAGGTGATAAAGAAATACTGGAGCTTTATGAAAGGGAGGGTACAACTCTTCATTCTTATGCTATAAAAAAGCAAATAATGAAGACTCATAACGAGCAGCTTCTAACAGACTTCAGTAATTCGCCTAATGATGCTAGAAAGAGAGTATGGTTACAATTATTAAATTCTAATCCATCAAAATTATCGTTTCCAATGATAATGCGCTTAGCTGAACTCATCATAAATACTAACCCTAAAATAAAAAAGTATCTTCAAATGACTTATCAATTCGTCTTTCTTGATGAATTTCAAGATACTACAGACATTCAATATGACTTATTTCAAAGCTGTTTTATTAATAGCAGTTCTACATTTACAGCTGTGGGTGATGATAAACAACGTATAATGTTATGGGCTGGTGCGAAAGAAACAGTATTTCAGGATTTCATAAATGATGCTGGTGCAAAGCAAATTAACCTTCATATGAATTATCGTAGTGCGCCTAAAATTGTTAATTTATTAAACTATTTCAGTGAGCATTTACTAAGAGATAATCATAAAGCTACTCCTTCTACTAGATGGGAAGTAGATCAAGGTGAATGCAACATATGTTTTTTCAATAGCCCTGAGAATGAAAAACGAGATTTATTAGTAGACGTTAATAGATGGATTACCCAAGATAGTATTGACCCCAGAGATATATGTATTCTAGTGAAGCAACAATTAGACGTTTATGTCGGTGAGATGATAGGTTACTTTTGCAAAAATAATATCAAGACTAGAAATGAAGACAATTTTTACGACATTCTTACTGAGGAAATATCAATATTCATCGTTAATATGATGTATAGATGTTTAGACAATACAAATACTGAAACTAGGAAACAAACTTTTGATTTTATAAGCTATTTGTATTCAGAACTTGATAATCAAAAGCTCTTGAATATGGAGAAAAAACTATTCAAATTTATAAAATATGCTCGGAATAAGTACGACTTTGATAATTTAACATTTGATACAATCAAAGCATTGCTGAAAGATGCTAGAGAGTTAGTAGATGAGAGAAGATTAAAAGCTCAATTTCCTAAATATAAAAATCAGATAGAGCTAGATAAACTTCTGAAGAAATTAGATGATGAGTTATGGAAAGCTTATCAGATATCTGAAAGTTTAGAGACTTCTTTAGATACTCTTTTAGGTAAAGATACTATACCTGTTATGACTATTCACAAAAGCAAAGGACTTGAATACCATACAGTAGTGTTTATAGGATTGGAAGACGGTGCTTTTTGGACGTATAAAAATCAATCTAATGAAGACAATCGTGCTTTTTTTGTAGCACTATCTAGAGCTAAAAAGCGAGTCATATTTACTTTTAGTAAAGAAAGACAAGATAAATTTGGTAGAGTGAGAAATCAATCTTTTGAAAATATTCGTCCTATACTTGATACTATGAACAGCTCTGGTCTAGTTAACATAGATAATAGAATGAGTCCGTGAATTAATAACATTGTATTGCTCAGCCATTGTCAACACGATCATATCGTACTAAGAATAGCAACTTTTCTACTTTAACCTGCTATAATAAGTTTTTAAGTTATCTCGTTTATAAGCATTCCTTACGCAAGAAGCACTAAGATCAAATAACACTAAACGCCGCATAAACCCGATTTAACCCCTCACGCAGTAGCGCCTCAGGACAAGCCACATTAATACGCATTTTTAGATGTCCCTCACTACCGTATTTAATCCCTGAATTAAGCTCAACTTTAGCGTCACGCAGTTTGTCATACAGCGCCTGATCATCTTGCGCATACGCTGAGCAATCCAGCCAAATCAAATACGAAGCCTCAGGACGCATCACCTTAATATCAGGCAGATGCCCTGATAAAAAATCTATCGTAATCTCGATATTTTTTTCGATATAAGCCAGTACCTGCTCAAGCCACTCGCCACCCTCTTTATAAGCGCTTTGCATCACGGTATAAGCAAATAAATTGAGCTCGTATTCATCATTCAAATTCTGCTGCTGGCTGATTTTTTTGATCAGCGTCTCATCTTTAGCAAAGATCATTGAGCCTTTGATACCGGCGACGTTAAAGGTTTTAGTCATCGAGGTCAGGCTGACGACGTTATGCGCGTATCCTTCGGCTTCTGCTAACTTTAAAAACGGTGTAAATTTATAACCACTTAACGTCAAATCTTGATGGATCTCATCACTGACAATTGCTACATTGTGCTTTTTACATAACTTAAGCAGCGCTTTAAGCTCGTCGGTTGTCCAGACGCGCCCGCCCGGATTATGCGGATTGCATAGCAGATATAATTTAACTTTATTATCGATAATTTTAGCTTCGATATCGTTTAGATCGAGTTGATATTTACCGTCGACTTCCTTTATTGCTGAGGTCACCAGCGTGCGCTTATTTTGCTTCACCTTAGTCATAAACGGCGTATAGATGGGATCATTGACCAGTACCGCATCGCCTACTTCAGTAAAAATATGCATCATCAGCGCCAGGCTTGGCACCACGCCTGGCGAAAATAAAATATTGTCTTGAGCCAACTGCAAACCATAACGACTGCCGTGCCAATTAATAATCGACTCGTACAAGGCATCGGTAGGTTTGGTATAACCCAAGATGCCGTGATCCACCACACGCTGTAAGCTATCTAAAATAGGCTGCGCTGCTTTAAAGTCCATATCAGCGACCCACAGCGGAATAGTATCATCGCTATAGTGCCATTTGAGTGATCCCGTCCCGCGTCTATCGATTATCTCATCAAAATTATATGGCATGAGCATTCTCCTTTATATCAGTGAATAGCGAGTGTGTTTTTGGGCTATAACTGCTCATTCGTCGGCTTAAATAACCTTTGAGAGTTTAACACTATCATTACTTGCATGATGCGCAAGAATTAGTGTTACATTACTGTGGCGGACTCTATATCTCATCAGTTTATCGATGCCAGAGTATGCTGATAGTGTACTATTTATAAGATATTGGCACTTGCCAAAACCACTACCTGAGCCAAGATGGCTTATTTAAAAGGACTTAAAATTATGAAAATGGAATTTTCACGAAGCTCTGCACTCAAGATGAGCGTGCTGACTTTAGCAATTGCAAGCGTCGCTGCTTGCTCCAATATAACTACCGCCGCCGAGGTTCAACCGATGGCTGCCGGTGCGACTAGCAGTACGGCCCTCATTTTGGGCAATAGCGCTATGTCTACTGGCACGAACGACACCGTCGCTATCGGTAATATGGCGAACGCCGGACTTAATTCAGCGACAGCTATCGGCGGTCAAGCTAACGCTGCAGGTCTGGGCTCAACCTCTGTCGGTTGGCAATCAAAAGCCACTGCCGAGCGCGCACAAGCCTTTGGTCATCTCGCTAATGCAAGCGGCGTACGCGCAACCGCTGTTGGCGAAGCGGCTATGGCAGGAGGCACCAACGATACGGTCGCTGTCGGTAATAAAGCCAATGCAGGTCTAAACTCAGCAACGGCTGTCGGCGGTGAAGCCAATGCCGCAGGTCTCGGCTCAACCTCTATCGGCTGGCAGTCCAAAGCCACTGCTGAGCGCGCGCAAGCTTTTGGTCATATCGCCAACGCTAGTGGCGTTCGTTCAACCGCCGTCGGTGAGGCGGCCGCCGCACAAGGGGCAAACTCGGTAGCTGTAGGTAACAAATCTATGGCAGGCGGCATGAACAGCATCGCTATCGGTAATGGCGCAATGGCAGCAGGCAATAACCAAGTCGTCTTAGGTAGCGCCGGACAAGTACAATCGAGCACCGCATCACAGTCGGGTACGGTCAGAATCGTGACTATCGATGACAACGGCACTTTGGGCACGATGCTGGTTGACTACTACAAATCCGCTCGTTAAACCATCACTGGATAATATTGGCACAGCTGTAAATCAGATTAAATAAAATAATGAGACCTCGCTAGGTGAACTGACCCCCAAATGTTGGACGGTTTAGTTTATATGGCGGGGTTTTTTTAGCTTTGATGATTTTTTGTAGATTAAACCGTATTCAATATAAAATAATTGCATAAAAATCAATAAGTTTTGCCAAAAATTGGACTGTCGTTGTCTGTTCGTCGGCTAAAACGACCTTTTAAAACATAATTTTATTATTAGTTTAATGACTATCAAAAATTAGTGCTACATTCATAATGCAGACTCTATGCTTTATCTAGGACAGAGGATGTTGATATTGCAAGGATTGTGACCTATTAGCATCGCCCAACTACCCACAAAGCCCAGATGGCTTTTTTAAAAGGATTTAACACTATGAAAACGGACTTTCTTCCATGCTCAGCACTCAAAATCAGTGCACTCACTCTAGCTATTGCCGCCGCTTCTTTAAGTACTAACACTGTTATAGCGGCTGAGTGTCAATTAGCTAGCGGTGATACAGGAGGCGCGACCAGCTTCGGCACAGACGCTCTAGCTTGTGGCCTTAACACTAGTGCCTTTGCTGACAATGCCACCGCCGTCGGTCAAAACTCATTCGCGTCAGATGAAAACGCTATAGCAATCGGTAACACTGCCTTTGCCTCGTTTGAAAACGCTATCTCAATTGGTGCCAACTCTCAAGCTGACGGTGTTGATGCCGTCGCGCTTGGCGGCGGTGTGTCTGAAAACGGTTCACGCGCAGGAGCACAAGCTTTGGGTAACTCGACGACTGCCATTGGTGGTGAGTCAATAGCAGAGGGTGCAGGCGCAACTGCTATTGGTTGGCAGTCAAACGCTACTGGCGCACAGGCACAAGCTTTTGGGCATCAAGCCACCGCTACCGGCGATTTGTCTTTAGCGGTTGGTGAAGATTCTCGAGCACTAAGTGCCAACTCAACGGCCATTGGCAATCAATCTACCGCTACAGGAGTGGATGCCCTAGCGCTTGGCGATCAAGCCAATGCTAACGGCAACTCAACCACTGCAGTCGGCGGTGAGTCATCTGCTAGTGGTCCTGGCGCTACTGCTATTGGTTGGCAGTCAAACGCTACTGGTGCACAGGCACAAGCTTTTGGTCATCAGGCCACCGCTACTGGCGATTTGTCTTTAGCAGTTGGTGAAGATTCTCGAGCACTAAGTGCCAACTCAACGGCCATTGGCAATCAATCTACCGCTACAGGAGTGGATGCCCTAGCGCTTGGCGATCAAGCCAACGCTAACGGTAACTCAACCACTGCAGTCGGCGGTGAGTCATCTGCTAGTGGTCCTGGCGCTACTGCTATTGGTTGGCAAGCGGTTACTCAAGGCAATCGTTCAACAGCGCTTGGGCATCAGACTTCCGCAATTGGTGTGCAATCAGTCGCCGTTGGTGAAGATGCAATGGCTACAGGCAATGGTGCTATCGCTATTGGTGGCAACAATGACGCAAACAACGATGGAGATTTGGACGAAGACGGTGTTGGATCAAATGCCAATGGCAATGACGCTGTTGCTATTGGTGCTGCTGCTAGTGCTCAAGGTAACTCTACAACTGCTATAGGCGGCGAATCAGTTGCTACGGGTGCTGGCGCAACCGCCATCGGTTGGCAGTCAGGGGCTAATGCCGAACGCGCACAAGCTTTTGGTCATTTGGCTCAAGCAAATGGGGTAAGATCGCTAGCAGTAGGCGAAGCGGCTACCGCTGGCGGCGATAACGACACCGTCGCCATCGGCAATACCGCGAACGCTGGTAATAATTCAGCGACAGCAGTCGGTGGTCAGGCCAATGCAGCAGGTCTAGGTTCAACCTCTATCGGTTGGCAATCAAAAGCCACTGCTGAGCGCGCGCAGGCCTTTGGTCATCTCGCCAATGCGAGCGGTCTACGCTCTACTGCTGTTGGTGAGGCCGCCGCTGCTAGCTCAGACAATGCGGTCGCTATCGGTAACAACTCAGTCGCCTCAGGTCTCGATGGCGTAGCAATCGGTGGAGATAGAAGCGGGGTTCGTCAAACGATGGCTTCTGGTACGTCCTCAACCGCTATTGGCGCGCAAGCGCAAGCGACGCAAGCAGGCGCAACCGCAGTCGGTTGGCAGTCGACTGCCAGCGCTGAACGCGCACAAGCTTTTGGTCACTTGGCATCGGCAACTGGCGTACGCTCTACCGCAGTCGGTGAAGCGGCAGCAGCAGGTGGTTTAAACAGTATCGCTATCGGTAATCAAGCATCTGCCGCAAACGATAACCAGATTGCTCTTGGTGGCGCAGGTCAAATTCAAGCCAGTACCGCTTCACAGTCAGGGTCAACTAACATTGTTACTACCGACGGTAACGGTACCTTGGGCGCAAGCGTCACTGTAGATTCACTGGCTACCGCCAATCAGCTGGCTAATACCAACTCCCAGCTTGCCAATACCAATACGCAAGTGGCTAATCTAGGAGTAGCATCTGCTAATAACTCAAGACAGATTAGTGATCTGCGTAGCGAGTACAATCGTCATGAAGACCGCTTGGATGAAGCCGAAGACGGCATCGCTATGGCCCTGGCACTTGAGACCCCAGTCATCCCCTCAGGTAAACGCTATGCTATGACCTTTGGTACCGGTTATTATAATAATGGCTCAGCGCTAAGCACCTCTTTTGCTGGGCGCGTCAGTGATAGTATGACCATCTCAGCTGGTGCCGGCGTCGGGCTTGATACAGGTAAAGTGGGCGCACGTGGCGGCGTGACTTTTGCTTGGTAGACAAAGTTAATATCATTTAACCCGATAAAAAAAGCCCTGCAATTGCGGGGCTTTACGTTGATTAAAGGCGTTTAATAAGTGCTTATTTCTGTTTAGCAGTCACTTATTGAATTCAGCTTTCCTGCATTAAGTGATTACCATCAAACTCTATATTTTAAAACCCAACGCTCATTTTCCAGTAGATCAGTACCGCGCTCATGCTAAAGAACGAGCCGATTGTCGAGACGATGACGATAAAAATAGGGGCAGTGATATTAATAATGTCTAACATGGTAATCATTGCCCTTGATGTCATAAAGCAATTTTAGAATAAATATAAGTCAAAGCTCTAGCGCCCTTTAAATTCAGCCGCGCGGCGCTCTACCATCGCCATCGCACCTTCCTTTGCATCTTCTGAATGAAACAAGTGCGGTAGATAGCCATGAATATTAGCTAGAGCGCTAGCTGCGCCATTACGACTGGCATCTTGTGCTGAGGACAGTAGCCCTTGTACGCCAAGCGGGGCGGCGGTGCAGATCTCTTGTGCTATCGTTAGTGCGCGCTCATACTCTTCACCATTCGGCACCACTTCGCTGACCAAATTGAGTCTGTCTGCGGTTTGTGCATCAAAGTTCTTGCCAGTTAATAGATATGGCATTGCTTTTTGCCAACCCGCTGCCGCCACAAATCGTACCGTCGCCCCGCCAAATGGCATGATACCGCGCTGGACTTCCATTTGTGCAAAGTTGCAGTTGCTACTGGCGATAACCACATCACTATTTAGCATCAGCTCAATACCCGCGGTAAAGCAAGTGCCTTGTATCGCGACGACCACGGGTTTGCTGCGTAATTTACCACCGATGCCCCACGGGTCAATTTGCGTCTCATCAAATTCAAACGCGCCTTTGTCCCATTTATTCTGTAGCTCCATGAGATCAAGACCTGCGGTAAAGTGCTCACCATGAGCGAAAATGAGCGCACAGCGTAGATTATCATCACTCTCATATTTAGTAAGTGCTCTAGAGAGCTGCTTAATCATATGGCTGTCAAAGGCATTGCGCTTGTCGGCGCGATTAAGTCCAATCAGGCAGATGTAACCATCAGTCTCAAAGGTAATGCGGTTGTCCGTATCGTTACTTTGCGTAGTCATAGTTTTATCCTTTTTTGTTGGTATCGCTTTAATCAACGTGCTTTCAATATAGCCACCCCCACTCTATAACACAAGCAGCAAAGCCATTATCAATATAAGTTGACCTGATTTATGATAGCTGCCACTATTATGCAACTTGTAACCCTTATTAGAGCGCGTTATGGAATTTTGCACGGTTTTTTGCTGATCACTAGCGTGCACTTGCTTGCTGCCGCCTCCCCAGGTCCTGATTTTGTATTAGTTTCACAGCAGACTTTGGCAAAGGGGCGACGCACGGGTCTGATTTGTAGTCTCGGTATTACCTTAGGTCTCGCCGTCCACATTATCTATTCGGTATTGGGACTGGCAACGGTAATCGCTCACTCGCAGCCTCTACTCACCGCTATTAAATGGTTGGGCGGCGCTTATCTGATTTATTTAGGCTGGCAAGGCATTCAAGCTAAACCCATTCAAGCTAAACCTAAGTCGGTCTCGGACATAGCAGCGCCCAATACTCAAACTATTTTAGACAGTCAAAGTGTTAAACCGACAAAATCTGGCGTGAGCAACAGCGATTCTACTTTTGCTATTTTGCGTCGTGGATTTTTTTGTAATGTCTTTAATCCAAAAGCGCCTGTGTATTTCGTCGCCATATTTACCCTAGTATTATCGCCCGGTATCCCGCTTTGGCAACTGGCCATTTATGGCGTGTGGATGATGGTGTTACAGATGGCATGGTTTAGCACCGTGGTCATGCTGCTCTCTATTCCAGCAATTTTGCGCCGTTTTCAGCGCTTTGAGCACTGGATAGAGCGTATTTTAGGTACAGCAATGATCATATTAGGACTAAACCTGATTTTGCGTAGCCGATAAGATGGCTATTAACGATGATAATCTGTTAAAATACTCGGTTATATTCACACCTTATAGCCTACTATTATGACCAATTTCTCTTCTAGAAACAGCAGTCCAAAACATAGAAACAGATCCCCAGCAACCGCGAAAAAGCTGGGGCAATTACATCCGCGTAACCCACATCAAGGTCGCTATGACTTTGCAGTATTGACGCGTGCATTACCTGAGCTTAGCGATTACACCATTACCAATCCAAAAGGTGAGTCGACGATTAATTTCTCTGATGCCAAGGCCGTACGTGTGCTCAATCAAGCACTGCTCGCGCATTATTATGGTGTCAAATTTTGGGACATACCTGAGGGTTATTTGTGCCCGCCTATTCCAGGGCGCGCTGATTATATTCACTACATCGCCGACTTGCTCGCGCAAACGACCCATGTGAGTAGCGATAATAGCCCGCCGATGGGCAAAGATATTCATGCGCTCGATATTGGCACCGGTGCCAGTGCCATCTACCCTATTATCGGCGCTCAAAGCTATGGATGGCGCTTTACCGCAAGTGATATTGATACGGTTTCTGTTAATACCGCGACGGTTATCAGCCAAGCCAATCCGAAGCTTAAGGGCGCGATCAAAGTCAAGCTGCAACCTGAACCGAAATACATCTTTAAAAACATCATCGGTCGCCAAGATTACTTCGACGTCGTGGTGTGTAACCCACCGTTTCATGCCTCATTAGAAGAAGCGATGCAGGCTAATAGCCGTAAACAGCATAATTTGCAAAGACATCGCGGCAAGAATGAAAACGCGCAAATAAGTCGCAGCTCAACAAAATCGGGTAATGCCGCGCACAACCTAAACTTTGGCGGTCAACATAAAGAGCTGTGGTCTGAGGGCGGCGAGATTGCTTTTTTAACCAAGATGATTAAAGAGAGCAAGGACTTTGCTGAGCATGTTGGTTGGTTCACAAGCTTAGTATCGAAGTCTGAAAACGTAAAACCTTTGCAGCTATTATTAAAACAACTTGATGTGGCGCAGATGCGCATTATCGAGATGAGTCAAGGTCAAAAGAGCACGCGAGTGCTAGCATGGCGTTTTACCATGGATGAAGCACAAGAGAGTTAATCTATTCATAGGCACATATTTTTATAGGTTTCACATGGAACAATACGTTTTACAAAGAATGCTATATAGTTTCACGTGAAACCAAAAAGACCACTTCATTTTTGAGTGGTCTTTTTTAATAGCGTTTAGAAATGTTTTTTAGGTAAAGAACAGTATCTTAAGTCCTATACCAATAAGTACCACACCGCCCACCATTTCTGCTCTATCCTCAAGCCAAGTTCCTGATTTTCGGCCTAGATACACGCCAAAGAAGCTAAAGATTGCTGTAGTTATGCCGATAATGAAACAGGCTAACCAAGCATTTAAGGCTAATACGTTAAGTGTAAAACCTGCGACCATAGCGTCGATACTGGTTGCAATAGCAAGGGTCAATAACGTGCGCTGAGCAATAGTGTCCTGTACACAAAGGTTTTTATCAGTATGAGCTCCATTATCTCCCGCTTCACTTTGCTCATTGCGTACGACCTCATAAAGCATCTTTGCACCAATACCAATAAGGATAAAACCGCCTATCCAAGGTGCAACAGCAGCAAACCACCCTATCACCGCTACGCCCAATAAATAACCGATCAGAGGCATCACGCCCTGTGCAATGCCAAAATATAACGCGATATAGATAGCTAAACGTCGTAAATATAAGCGGTTTTTATGTTGTGACTGCGCGCCAAGCCCTATAGCAACGGCAAAAGCGTCCATTGCCAAAGCGATTGCTAGTAGTATGACTTCTATCATTTATAACTTACTCATTCTTGTTTCACGTGGAACGTCTTAAGGTATTGACAATGACTGGTTTTAAGGTAGTTACGACTCAACCCTATCCCAAAAGCTGTACTTTTTACCGTGTTTTTTCTGAATAGAATCCACATAATTCTTATGATGGTCAAGACCCATATAGCCAGCATCAGATCTATTAATAAAAGCATCTAACTTGACTAAGTGCTTGTAGTAGCGAGCTGCATGTCCATACGCCATACTGCGATCATTCTCCAAGATATCATTGAGTAGGCTGCGGTAGATGACCACTCGAATAAGATGAGTCTCATCAGGAAGTTGTTTAAGCCACCGAGTCAAAGTCGTATAGTGCATATCGTCAAACTCATCTTGGCGCGCGATAGCGACCTGATTGGCGCGCGTCGTCTCTTTAACTTCAAGCCATAATCCTATCGCAATGATGACATCATCTTGTTGATCAGCCAGCTCGTAGGTTTTTTTGCGTAAGTCGGCTTGCTGGGCTGGTGTAGCAATCGCCATAATCTGCTCAAAAAGTGCAGGCGTTGGCTCAAGCTCAAATGCTGTATTTAATACGTCTAGTTGTAGTGCAACATTATTTTGCTGCGCATAAACTCTATTGAGCCAGTGTAGACACTCTGTCTCTGGGACATGATGACTATCTTGCCAGTCTTTGGTCAAATAACGCAAAGCAGTATGGTAAGCGTCTTGCTCAAGCATAAACGTGATAAACATTTTAAACTCATATAACGAAAACACTCTATGAGTATTTAAATACAAGTACATCTCTTCGAACACGTCGATATCGCCTAGTGCCCACGCTAGATCTGTAAGTGCGGTCTCAAGATATTTTTTGTGGATACTATTAGCGCTGTTTTGCTCATCAAAACTAGGCTTGGAACCATCAAAAAAATCATTAAAAGCATCGTTAAGTAGCGTCTGATAATCGTATTTGTAATCCTCAATCAGGCCTTGTATCTCTATTGATGTAAACAGCTGATCTACGCCTCGCAGAATATGGTCTTTAGTGCCATAGTCATTATCACAAGCTATAGACTTTACTTTTTCCATCCACGCATGGCGGACGATATCTTTCTCATCTATGCCAGCAGCCTGCAATTCTTGCTCGTAACATCTAGTCGCTACTTGTAGCCATAACGAGGTCAGATTCTGGTAAATATCAATGACATCACCGTTTGAGTCATCAATCCGCTCAAAGGTAGGTTCTGTAGAATCAATAAATAGCTCAAGCAGCTCTAAACACGCTTGCGCTTGCTCAGGATATAGACTCATAACATCATCTACGAGGTAATGTAGCTCAGTCACAAAATCGCTATACTCCCAAAAGTTTAACGATTTTCGGCGGCGTCTGAGTCCTTTTAAGGTAGAAGTTAGCTTTTTAATCAGTTTAGGTTTGTCTGATTGTAGTAATAGACGCTCAATCTTTTTATCAAGCAGCTTGTCCATACCTTGCACATCAGCCACAAAATTAACCAAAGTCGCCTTAGGCAGCTTTGATAGACACGCCTTTTGCTGATCATCTAACATAGATAGTCCTTAAGCTATTTTTAAATTATCACCTAAAATGATAAAACAATATCTCACTATTAAATGGGTTTCACATGAAACAAAAAAGCCAGATACTTGCAGTATCTGACTCCTTATAAACCCTCAACCTATTTTAGGACGGGACAAATAAAAGTAAACACTATACTAGATATCAAGATTAGAGACTGTCAACGCATTCTCTTCAATAAAGGCGCGGCGCGGCTCGACATGATCACCCATAAGACAGGTAAACATATGATCTGCAGCAATGGCATCCTCAATAGTCACACGTAGCATACGGCGATTTTCTGGATCCATCGTCGTATCCCAGAGTTGATCGGCATTCATCTCACCCAGACCTTTATAACGCTGAATCGCAAGGCCACGGCGCGCGTCTAACATCATCTGCTGCCATAGATAGTCAAAGTCGCGGACTGGAATGTCTTTGGTCGTGCCAGCAGTATTCTCACGGCGGATAAACGCACTGTCATCTAGTAGCGTATTCCATTCGCTCGATAAACGCAGCAGCCGAGTATACTCACCTGAATTGATAAAGCTGGCATCAAGCAAGTAATGATGGGCTAATTGATGGACGTAAATGGTGACACGTGGTAGCCACTGCGCTTTGGTCGATAGCATCTCGCTATTAGACGCTGTCTGTATTTGGGCATCGGTGTTATCAGCCAATAGCTCAGGTTGCGGCTTCATGCCTAATAAATCAGCAGCAGCAGCATCCATCTCGCTTGCATCCGTTTTTGGCGCGTGAATATTGACCAGTTCGATCTCAGGATTTAAATCACTACCAAAGTGATCAAGCTGAGTCTGTAATGATGTACGCCACTCCTCCATAGACGCCTTATCATAAGTCATATCCGTGCTCAGCTTCGGCGTGTGCGTCAATGCATCAAGTAGCAACGCAGGATAACGAATCTGCAAACGCGCTTTTATTAGCTGCGTCTGGTTATAATCGTTCAATAAAGTCTCAAGCGCTTGACCAGTAATCGCAGGCGCGTCCGCACTTACATGCAGCTTAGTATTATCTATCGTTGATGATAATAAATAAGCTTTGAGTGCTTCATCGTCTTTTAAGTACAGCTCTTGGCGACCTTTTTTGACTTTGTATAGTGGCGGCTGAGCGATATAAATGTAGCCGCGCTCAATAAGCTCAGGTGTTTGGCGGAAAAAGAAAGTCAACAGTAGCGTACGAATGTGCGAACCATCAACGTCCGCATCAGTCATGATGATGATTTTGTGATAGCGGACTTTGTCAGGATTATACTCATCAGGACCGATACCGCAGCCAAGCGCAGTAATGAGCGTACCGACCTCAGCTGAGGACAGCATTTTATCAAAACGCGCGCGCTCGACGTTTAGGATTTTACCTTTTAGCGGTAAAATTGCCTGCGTTTTGCGGCTACGACCTTGTTTGGCTGAACCGCCAGCAGAGTCACCCTCCACTATGTATAGCTCAGATAACGCAGGGTCTTTTTCTTGGCAATCAGCCAATTTACCTGGCAGACCTGCAATGTCTAAAGTGGTCTTGCGGCGCGTCATCTCACGGGCTTTACGAGCGGCGTCACGAGCACGCGCGGCATCGATAATTTTGCCTGCAATTGCTTTAGCTGCGCTTGGATTCTCTAATAAAAAGTCATTAAACTTATCATGCATCGCCGATTCGACCGCAGATTTGACTTCGCTAGATACCAGCTTGTCTTTGGTCTGACTTGAGAACTTAGGATCGGGTACTTTGACAGAGACGATAGCGGTCAAGCCTTCACGCGCATCATCACCTGTCGCCGTGACTTTTTCTTTTTTAAACAGATTCTCACGATCCATATAAGTATTTAGTACGCGAGTCAGTGCCGAGCGAAAGCCTGATAGATGCGTACCACCGTCGCGCTGCGGAATATTATTGGTAAAGCATAATACCTTTTCGTTATAAGTATCGGTCCACTGCAACGCCACTTCTACACCGATGCCGTCATCTTGGTCGCTGTTAAAATGGAAAATCTCATTGATGCCGTCTTTGCCAGCATTGATGTAGCTTACGAACTCAGACAAGCCGCCTTTGTGCTCAAATTCATGGCGTTTATCGATACGCTCATCTGTCAGGACAATACGTACGCCTGAGTTTAAAAATGATAGCTCACGCAAACGTTTTGCTAAAATATCGTACTCAAAGATCGTACCTGTGAACACATCAGTACTTGGATAAAAACGGATTTGCGTCCCTGTTCTATCGGTCGCCTCCATCTGCTGAATATCGCTATCAGGCACGCCATCGGTATAAGTCTGCTGGTAATGAAAACCCTCACGCCAGATGTTCATCTCAAGCTTTTTGGACAGCGCATTGACCACAGAGACGCCAACACCGTGCAAGCCGCCTGAGACTTTATAACTGTTATCATCGAACTTACCACCAGCGTGCAGTACTGTCATGATGACTTGCGCCGCTGATACGCCTTCCTCCGGATGGATATCCACAGGAACGCCGCGACCATTGTCCATAACGCTAACCGACTCATCTTCGTGAATGATAATATCAATCTGATCACAGTGACCAGCTAAGGCCTCATCAATTGAGTTATCAACGACCTCAAAGACCATATGATGAAGACCGGTGCCATCATCAGTATCACCGATATACATCCCAGGGCGCACGCGTACCGCTTCAAGACCACGCAATACGCGGATGTCTTTGGAGCTATAATCTGAAGGCAATCCTTCAGGGGTAATGGTTTCAACGATGCTATCTGTTTGTAATTCTGCTGACATCAGTTGCTCGTTATCGATAGGTAATGACTCACTCATGTGCATTCCTTAGTCTAGCCATAATCAGTTGCTTATCATAAGCACGCGTCTGTAGTGAGGCGAGCATAATGTTATCTTGGACTCAAATAGTTGAACTTGATGTGATAAAAACTAAAACAATCTCAGCGCTTATCAGCACTCATTACTTGTAGATTTATATAAATATAAAACCTTTAATAATCAGTTGCTTGAATAGATATAGAGGCTTAGAATCGCTCGTTTTTTACCTTAAGATAATTTGCTGAATATAGGACAAAAATAAAGCCCTATTTTAGCATTTTTTTGCTCGTAAGTCACTGTTTGCTGGCATATTCTAGCAATAGAATCACTATCTCATTCAGTAGCCAAAAGGACGCCTTGTTTCATGTGAAACACTGTAGAATATGACCAATAACGATTGATGAATGCAATGACATCTTCGGTCAAACTGGTCATAAAGACCTGACACGGAAGCTTTGCTAGTGTTGACAATAAAATATCAAGCGCCCTACCATCTAGCTCTGCGGTAATATCATCTAAGAGTACAACTGGGGTTATAGATAGATCTGATCTAGAACCAATATCCTTTATGCTGACATCATCTGACTTTTCTTGATCAGCAAACTGCGTACTCAGTACTGGTTTATTAAGCAGTAGAGGCAACTGTGATAAGCGTAAAGCGGTAATCAGTAGCTTTTTCTCGCCGCGAGATAAGACGTTAGCGGCCTGCTCTTTTAAGGTTGGTAGTTTTATCGCATTATCAGTTACTGGTTTAGACTTGTCATCATTTGAGCGCCAATGCACATGTATATCGGCGCGGTGGCTGCCGATACGAGTATAACCCAGTTGCAAATCCTGACTTAAACGCTCATTGAGCTGCTCATCAAGAGGTTTTGTAGCGTCAAAGCCTGCATTGTAGCTTAAACTCAGCTGATCTGCGTAAGACGGCAATAGCTGTGCGATACTTTGCGCAAAAAAGGGTCGCCAAGCATCAAATACTTGCTCGCGGTAGTGATGGATAAGCGCTGCATGATTGGCAAGACCTTTATCCCAAGACTTTAACTCGTTGAGTTGTGTTTGGCTTAAGCTACTGCTTTGTTTGAGTAAACTGTTACGCTGCTTAAGTAAGCGCTGATAGGAGACCCACTGCGAATGAAAGCCTGGTTTCATGTGAAACACGAGCCAGTCGAGCAATTGACGCCGACTAGCACTGCCCTGCTCTAACATATCCATAGTAGAGGGATCAATTAGTAGCGTTGGTAGCTGCTCAGTCAGAGCGCTTTGCGTATAAACAGTGTTTTGGTTCAAACGTAATATGGTAGTTGCATCGAGCTGTTTTTGAATAGCAATAGTACGATCTGCCGACAGAGTGGCATGTACCGTCGTTGCAGGCTGATAATGTTGAATATAGCGTTTAGGCTGATGATGACGAAAGCTTTTGCCACGGGATAACAAGAATATCGCCTCAAGTAGAGACGTCTTCCCACTACCATTAGCACCAATAATGATGTTGCAAGCTGAGGCTTTGAGACTTAGGTTATCAAGGTTGCGTAAATGCGAGACTTGTAGACGTTCAATCATATAACTACCTAATAATATATTTTAGTCTATAAATCATCGCATCTTAGAGTGTGAAGCACTATATACGCATAGGCATGATGACGTATTGATGAAACTCATCACCCAATTGGTTGACTAGTACTGAGGCATTAGATTGGCTCATATGCATTTGCAAATCTCCTTGGATCACTCCAAGAACGTCTTGCAAGTAAGCGGCATTGAATGACAGCTCCATCGGCTCGCCACTATATTTAGCTTGTAGCATCTCGACAGCTTCGTCCTGCTCGGCATTGTTAGCACGAACCTCAACCATACCGTCGCTGGCAAAGTTAAACACGACGCCGCGCGATTTTTCATTACTCAAAATAGCAACGCGGCGTAATACATCCATCATTTTTTCTTGATTAAATAGTGCAAGCTTATCTGTATTACTTGGCATAACGCGGCGATAGTCAGGGAATTTGCCATCGATAAGGCGCGCAGTAAAAGTGACCATCAAGTCTGTGCTCACCTGCCCTGTACTATCAACGTTACCAAACGGCAAGCTGACTTGCAAAAACTCTCGGCCAAAGCTAAGCGTTACTGCATTATCTTGCTCACCGAGCATTTTACCAAGCTCAGAGGCCAAACGTTCAAGCTCAATAACGGCCTTGCGCGGCAAAATAGCTTGCATATTCAACTCTTGACTGACATCAACCACGCTGCGAGCCAAAGCCAGTCTATGGCCATCAGTCGCAACAGTCGTGAGCTGCTGCTCTGCAACATCAAACAACATACCCGTTAGGTAATAGCGCACATCTTGAATCGCCATCGCAAATTGTGTTTTGTGAATTAAGTCCAATAGATGGCTACGGCTGATGTTTAGAGGCGTGATACTTTCAGGATTGCCCAAGCTTGGATAGTCTTCGCTTGGCAGCGTTCCTAAGGTAAATCGGCTCTTACCACTAGTTAATAGGCAGCGCTCATTGGCTTGCGTTGCTAGATTGACTTGCGCTTGCGCTGGTAGCGATTTACAAATATCTTTTAGTTTGGTGGCAGGTAGTGTCGTTGCACCCGCTTCGATACAAGCGCCTGCTGGCAGCTTTAGAGTCGATGTCAATTCTACCTCTAAATCAGAAGCCGTTAAGATCAGTTCAGACTCGGATAATTGAAGCTTAATATTACCCAAGATAACCATATTATGGCGCTTGTCAGCAGCTTTGGCGATCAGGTTAATGGCTTTTAGTAACGACTCTCGATTAATCGATAATTGCATGCTTAATTACTCTTATTTAAAGGGCTTTTTGGTTTATTATAAACCATTATTGTAGGCGACAACATAGCCGTAATACTAGGCTTTAAGCGGCTTGTAGCATCATAGATAACGACTTGTAGTCTTTGTCAAAAGCAGGATCCATTGAGCGCAGTTGAGCGACTTTGTCACAGGCGTGCATTACAGTAGTATGATCACGTCCGCCAAATGACTGACCAATATCAGGATAGCTATCACCAGTGAGCTCGCGAGCTAAAGACATTGCAATCTGGCGTGGTCTGGCAATACTTCGAGTGCGTTTGCGTCCCATCAGATCCTTTACGCTAATATTGTAATACTCAGCAACCACTTTGCGTATGTTATCCATATTTACCGCTTGCACACGCATCGCGATAATGTCTTTTAGCGCATACTGTACCATCTCAAGCGTAATTGGTGCACCTGTCAGATTGGCATTGGCAAAAACTTGATTTAGAGCACCTTCTAGACGCCTGACGTTCGACACCACATTTTGTGCGATAAACAATGCACAGTCCTTAGGTAATACCATACCAAAGGAAGCGGCCTTTTTTTGTAGTATCTGCACCCTAGTATCAATCTCAGGGGGATCAACTGCAACTGTCAAACCCCAAGCAAATCGTGAACGAAAACGTTCATCAAATTCAGTCATTTGCGAAGGGTGACGATCTGAGGCCAGAATCAGCTGCTTATCACCACTAGTAAAGTCAGCAAATAAAGTCAAAAACTCATCACTGCTTTTAGTCTTTCCAGCCAAAACATGAATATCATCTACAATAAGTAGATCTACTTTTTTTATTTTCTTCTTAAAATCTTCTATTTTATTATTTCTTAATGAGTAAACTAATTGGTTAATAAATTTTTCAGAAGTAAAATAATAAAAACTTCTATTGTTTTTTATAAAGCGATGCGCAACAGAATGCATTAAATGCGTTTTTCCCAATCCTGAAGGTCCATATATAAATAAAGGATTGTGCCTATTTTTTGATTGACGTTTACTTAGCTCATAACAGGCTTTGTAAGCTAGGTTATTAGACTTGCCTGTAACAAAGCTGTCAAAGGTAAAATCAGGATTTAGATAACTCAAAGACTTAGTATCAGCAGACTCCATAAGCTGAGCATGTTGCTGCAAGCCTGTATCGTAACTCAATAACTCATTATTCTCACTATTGGTAGTAACTTTTGAGTTTGTCTGGAGTAGGGTAGAGGCGTCACTTGTGACTTGGGAGGCATTATTCTCATCACTATAAGACCCGTCATTGTGACCTGTATTGTCAACTCGAACAACGACTTCATCAATACTACCTTGACTATGTTTGGCAACCAGCTGCTGGATATCTTGTAGATGATTCTTTTTAATATAAGAGACAAAGTAATCATTAGGCGCGCGAATGACCAACGTTTTTGATTCTTGATGTGCTGACAAAGGTCTTAGCCACATCGTAAAAACGTTGTCTTTGACGTGATAACGTAAGTCGTCTAAGCACTTATCCCAAATGGTTGCAGTCTCTATCATAAAGAAATTTAACCTTTTATCTTAAAATATGACGCACTTTGTGTCATTTGTGAATAATTTAGAAACTTGCTTAGCAGCACCCTTTGACCATTTAAGGTAGAACAAAGCCAGGATAAGCTCTCTATTTTGTAGGCTGCTAATTTAACATAAACTGCCTGTGGATAACATCTTGTTTTTTGTGGATAAGGCTGTGGATAGTTTTGTGGATAAGTTAAAAGGCAGAGTTATCCATATTTCGCCCACAGGTTATCCACAGGGTTACCCCTAGGCTAGTAGCTTGATAGTAAAGAACTAATTAGACTTACCCACAGATATTAGGGTCTCCAATAACAACAATACTTATATATATTAATTATTAATTATTATGGAAAACAGCATTTGCTGTGGATAACTTTTGAATACTAGTCAAATATTCGTCTAGACTTAACTAGTAACCAAGCGGCACAGATCATAAAAAAAGATCACCTATCTGATGAGATAACGGATACTTAGAAATTTAATAAACTAGTTCGTTGACCCAGTTGTTGCTAAGTGGTATAATCCTTCGCTATTACGAATTTAGTCCATTATTTTGATAGGTGAGTTATGAAACGTACATTCCAACCCAGTGTGATCAAGCGTAAACGTACTCACGGTTTCCGTGCTCGTATGGCAACTAAAAAGGGCCGTCAGGTTCTAGCACGTCGCCGCGCTAAAGGACGTCATCGTCTTACTGTGTAATGAGCACATTGCAAGAATCGTGGGTCAAGGTGCTGGTTGAATATCTAGTATGATAATAAGATAAACTATAGTTGCCATTGATTCATATATTAAAAGCGCCCATATAGGCGCTTTTTTTGTCTTTACGATTTATACTATTACTTTCTGTAACATCAGAAGCTCTCAATTTAGGCTGTACTATGTCCAACACTGTCTTAGCAGTACCTACTACCCGTTTCACTAAAGAGCAGCGCCTACTGACGCCTAGTGACTTCAAATCGGTGTTTGATGCTCCTACTCGTAAGCTTCACCAAAGTCACTTGATGGCATTTGTACGTGATAATACTTGTCAGCGGCCACGAGTAGGTATGGCTATTACCAAGCGCAAAGTACCTACTGCAGTCGCTAGAAATTTAATCAAACGTCAAATACGTGAGCAGTTTCGATTAAAGTCTCATATATTAGAAAATAAAGACATAGTTTTTATTGTTAAAAAACCTGTAAAAGATATAGAAAAAAAAGAGATAAGGGATCAGATAAAATATATATTTAAAAAAATAGAAAATAAATAAAATGACTAACTTTATAAAAAACATTAATCATTTTTTTTATTTATTACTTAGTAGTATTATTGTTTTTTATCAAAAAATAATAAGTCCAGTATTACCTGCGCGCTGTCGCTATTATCCTACTTGTTCAGAATATGGCAAACAGGCCTTGGCATGGCATGGCGTTTGGTCAGGTATTTGGCTATTGTTGAAGCGCTTAGGTCGTTGTCATCCACTAGGTGGCCATGGCATTGATTTTGTACCTCTGCCGCTATCTTCTTATCAATATCAATATGTAGATACGTCTTGGATAAAAGTTCACTCGATCATTTATTCAGACTATACAAGTTATGCTGCTCGTCTGAATTATCTAATGAGAGGATGATGAGGCTGTCTATAATTGAATGCTGTGGATAAGTTCTATAGTTATCCACAGCAAGTTATCCACACTTAGACCTAGCTTTTCCACAGAAAGACAAAGTTATCCCCAGGTTATCTACATTATTTATGATTTGGGCTATTGGTATCATTTAGAGTGGATTTTTAGTAAAATAGTGCACATTTTGTGTCAGTGACTGCTTTTGCCTGATTTCATTGCGTCAGTAGTAGCAATAATCTTATCTAGCAGTCATGACATATGTCCCAACATTTCGCTCCCTAATTTTTAATCTAGGAAAGGTTTATGCAAAAGATATTTCGGGTGATGATCATCATTGCGATGTTGATCACCGCTTATCTGCTGATACTAGCGTGGCGCGACGATTACGCTGATGTACCTGCTGTGGATACTGTCTCTGAGGCCACGACGTCTGTGAGTGCTGATATTCCTGCAACGACTGGTGCTGCAGGCGATATTCCAGTGCAAACACTGCCTGCTGATAACAGTATAGTGGCGGCCGCCCCTGATAGCGCCGCTCTTATCACAGTAACGACTGATCGCTATGATATTAAAATCAACCCAGAAGGCGGTGATATTGAGTATGCAGCGCTTAAGCAGTTTGATGCGACACTCGATAGCGATGAGCCTTTTGTATTATTAGAGAGCAATAGCAATCGTATATATGTCGCTCAATCAGGTTTGATTGGTCAAGATGGTATCGATACTGCTGAGGGCCGAGCAAGCTACAGCCATACTGCTAATAATTATGTGATGGAGGAAGGTCAGCAAACTCTATCTGTACCACTTACCTATCAACAAGACGGCGTTAAGATCACAAAGACCTTTACCTTTACCCAAGGTAAATACCCTATCGATATCAGCTATCAGATTCAAAACGCCTCTACGTCTGCCTGGCAAGGACAGATGTTTGCGCAGCTTAAGCGTGATGATAGTAAAGACCCTGGTATGTCTGATAAGGGCGCGCTTAGTATGGCTACCTATTTAGGCGGTGCGTGGGGTACACCTGATGACCCTTATAATAAGCTTAAGTTCAAAGACTTTAGCGAGCAGCTGGCAGTAACCAGTGATGAGGGTTGGGTAGGGATAGTGCAGCATTATTTTGTTTCTGCATGGACGCCTGAGAATTTCACAGGTAAGTTCTTTACTCGCGAAACAGGCAATGACTATTTTATTGGCTTTAATAGTCAGCCAGTTAATGTCGCCCCAAATAAGCAAGTGACGTTAAATGCAACCTTGTATGCTGGACCAAAAGTACAGTCTGAGCTCAAAGAGGTCGCTGTAGGTCTTAACCAAACGGTTGACTATGGCTTGCTTTGGCCAATATCTAAGATATTATTCGCCATACTTGATGGTATCCATAAGGTACTTGGTAATTGGGGTTGGTCGATCATTGTGTTGACTATCTTGGTCAAAATCGCTTTGATGTGGTTCTCAAATAAGAGCTACTACTCTATGGCGAAGATGCGCGCACTTGCTCCGCGCCTAGCCGCGCTCAAAGAAGAGCATGGCGATGATCGCATGAAGATGTCACAAGAGATGATGGGCATTTATAAAGAAGAAAAAGTCAATCCAATGGCAGGGTGTTTGCCTATACTCATGCAAATGCCTATTTTCTTGGCACTGTATTGGGTGCTGGTTGAAAGTGTTGAGCTGCGTCATGCGCCGTGGATACTATGGATTCAAGATCTATCAGCGATGGATCCATGGTTCATCTTACCACTGCTTATGGGTGCGTCGATGTTCATTCAGCAGCAGCTTAATCCGCAGCCTGCTGATCCGATGCAAGCTAAAGTGATGAAGTTTTTACCTATTATCTTCACCGCCTTTATGTTGTTCTTCCCAGCAGGTCTGGTATTGTACTGGACAGTGAACAACTTGTTTAGTATGACGCAGCAGTATATCGTCAACAAAAAAGTTGAAGAAGAGCAAAAGCGTCGTACTGTTAAAGTGCTGAGCTAAGTTTGTATGTACGGTATAAAAACCATCGCTTTAGCGGTGGTTTTTTTATGATTATAGTTTTATTTTTTAGTGCTAGAGATACTGATATCAAGTTTGTTTTGTGAGTATCCACGCAGCCGTCTATAATGATGATTTTAGCTAGTGAGAGTCAATGTGAATGCTATTGTAACGCCGCTGATGCCTGATGAGCGATCTGAAAAGTCAGGACTTACGACCATTGCCGCTATAGCTACGCCTATCGGCCGCGCGGGAGTAGGCATCGTTAGGCTATCGGGCCCAAAAGCTTATGCTATAGCCTGCAAGCTTACAGATAAAACGAGCTTTACGCCGCGACAAGCTCACTTTTGCCGTTTTTATCAAGCGGATGGTAGTATTATTGACGAAGGCTTAGTGCTGTATTTTAAAGCACCGCATTCGTTCACAGGTGAAGATGTTATCGAGCTACAAGGTCATGGCGGAGTAATACTACAAAATCATCTGCTTGCACGCGTGTTCGAATTAGGCGCTCAGCAAGCGACAGCGGGCGAGTTCTCTTATCGCGCCTTTGACAATGATAAGTTGGATCTAGTACAAGCAGAAGCTATTGCTGATGCTATTGATGCGACTAGTAGTGCTGCGGCGAGTAGCGCTATTCGCTCACTAAGTGGTGAGTTTTCACAAAAAATTAACCAGCTATTAGAGCAACTGATTCATCTGCGTTTGCACGTTGAGGCGGCTATTGATTTCCCTGATGAAGAAGACGTTGATTTTTTATCCGATGGCGTCATACAAGATAAGCTTGAGCACACTCAAGCTAGAATCAGGCAAGTCTTGGCGACTGCAAAACAAGGGCAATTATTGCGTGATGGTATTCATGTGGTGCTAGCAGGGCGTCCTAATGCTGGCAAGTCAAGTCTGCTTAATCGCTTGGCAGGGCAGGAGCGCGCTATTGTCACAGAGGTCGCAGGCACAACTCGTGACACTCTAAGTGAGACAGTGGTGCTCAATGGTCTGACGCTACATCTAACTGATACTGCAGGTCTAAGGGATACTGAGGATACCGTAGAGCGCATAGGGATTGAGCGCGCGCGCACAGCGATTGAGCAAGCCGATATACTCCTTATGGTCTACGATGTGACTCGTGATCTTGTAAGTGAGAGTACACCATTACAGCTAGCAGAGCAGCTATTTGGTAAGCTGCCTGAGGCTAAGCGCTTACTTATAATTGCCAATAAAAGCGATTTATTAAATGCTAGTGATAATCAAAAAAAGGCTATAGATACTGATAAGCAAATGCGAGAAATAGGTTACGAGCAGGTCAATGTTTCATGTGAAACAGGTGCTGGTATCGATACTCTAGTTACGGCTCTATGTGATAAAGTAGGATTTCATCCGCCAGAAAACAGTCTAATCGCTCGTACGCGTCACTTAGATGCTTTGAAGCGAACGGCTGAATATTTAAGTGAGGCGCACGAGCAACTCACGGTATTTACTGCAGGCGAATTGGTCGCTGAAAGTCTGCGCCAAGCGCAGCAGAGTTTGGGCGAAATCACAGGCGAGTTTAGCGCTGATGATCTACTAGGTAAAATATTTGGTAGTTTTTGTATTGGTAAATAGCTGTTTTTAATAAAGAGTTAACAAGGAAGCGATATGCATTGTCCCTATTGTAATGCCTCAGAGACAAAGGTTATTGACTCGCGTCTGGCCGCAGAGGGCGCACAAGTACGCCGCCGCCGCTCTTGTAGTAGCTGTCAAGAGCGCTTTACTACCTTTGAGATGGTAGAGGTAGTCATGCCGCGTATCATCAAATCTAGTGGTAAAATCGTACCTTATGACAATGAAAAACTGCGCCGCTCTATTTTATTGCCGCTACAAAAGCGTCCTATTACTATCGATGAGCAAGAGGCGATGATTAGCCGTATCGAAAAACGTATTAGGCAAATGGGCGAGCGTGAGATCAGTAGCAAAGTGCTTGGTGAGATTATTATGAGCGAGCTTAAAGTGTTGGACGATGTCGCCTATGTACGCTTCGCTAGCGTCTACCGTGACTTTCAAGATATTGATGCTTTTCATCAAGAAATCGCTAATATTCGCCCTAGTGAAAAATCAGATGATTAATTCTGAAAATGGATAGCGTCTTAAAATCATTTCACCTTTTGGTGTTGACTCATATTTACTTAATAAGCACTCCCTTATGTCAACTATAAACCATGCTCAAAATGCGCAAGATAGCTATTTTATGATGCTCGCTATCGAACAGGCTAAACTAGGTTTGTATACGACCAGACCCAATCCAGCGGTAGGCTGCGTCATTGTGCAAGCACAGCAGGTCGTTGGACAAGGCTATCACCCCAAGGCAGGACAGCCTCACGCTGAGGTATTTGCACTCAAAGATGCAGGCGAGCAAGCGATTGGTGCGACTGCTTATGTTACTTTAGAGCCTTGTAGTCATACGGGGCGCACGCCGCCTTGTGCTTTGGCACTGATAGAGGCTGGGATTAAGCGTGTCGTTGTAGCAGGTCTTGATCCCAATCCACAAGTCGCTGGACGCGGTGTCCGCCTACTCAAAGAGGCTAGAATTGAGGTCAGTGTTGGTGTATTAACTGAGCAAGCAGAAGCACTCAATCGAGGATTTTTGAAGGCGATGCGTACGCAAATGCCTTACGTGCGCCTCAAAATCGCTACTAGTCTTGATGGACGTACCGCGATGGCAACTGGCGAGTCAAAGTGGATCACTGGACCAGCTGCCCGCGAGGATGTACAAAAGCTGCGAGCACGTAGTGGTGCCATTATTACAGGTAGCGAGACAGTTATTCAAGATAACCCGCAGCTTAATGTACGCTCAAATCAGCTGGGGGTATCGCCTGAGCAGGTTCCGCCTCCTATCATCGTCATACTCGATAGACGCAAACGCTTATCCCATAATGCACGATCAAATTATCGACTCTGTCGCCATATGGCTACTGTGTATTGGCGCGATGACAATTTGATTGAACTACTAAAAACTTTAGTGAGTGAGCATCATTGCTATGAGGTGTTAATAGAGGCAGGCGCTAGCGTCGCAGGTAGTTTTTTGAGTCAGCAGCTGGTCGATGAATTGATTGTTTATCAAGCGCCTTGTATTTTAGGGGCACATGCACGCGCTATGGTTGATAGTGCTCCGCTGACTTTAGCGCAGCAACTACGTTTTGAGTATCAAAGTTGTGAGAAAATAGGCTCTGATTTAAAGCTAACCTTGTTGCCGATCTAAATACTTATCTATCCACAGCTAATATCATTACTGTTTATAAATATAGATAAAAGCAGCTCTCTTGAAAGTTCCACATGAAACTGTGTATAACTTTGTTTCACATGGAACCAAAATAATTAATCAAAGGTAAGTTGCTATAAATTATCATAAAAATCAGTAATTTATGTCTATTAGTGTTCGTTTACCAGAGTTGTACTATGTATTCAAATACTGTGGATAACTTCTTAATTGGTACTCATGAAATAGTAATATCTAAAATTTTTTATACTTATCCACAGGTTATCCCTTACTACGCAAACTAAAATATAGCATAGGTTTATAACCATAAAAATGAGGTTCATATGTTCACAGGAATTATAGAAAGTGTCGGGCACGTAAAATCAATGCAACCTGTAGGCGGTGATATCCGTCTCACAGTAGAGTCCAATGATCTAGACTTCAGCGATGTCAAGATTGGAGACTCCATAGCATCTAATGGTATTTGTCTTACCGTGGTAGATATGAGCAGCAACGCTTATTCAGTAGATGTGTCACGTGAAACTATGGCTCGTACGGCGCTTGAAGGGCTAAAGACGGGTGATATTGTGAATTTAGAAAAAGCTATGCTACCGACCACTCGTTTTGGCGGTCATATTGTCGCAGGTCATGTCGATGGCGTGGGTACAGTCGTTAAACTCCAACAAGATGCACGCTCTATCTATATTGAGATTGCTATTCCAAAGGAGCTTGAGCACTACGCGGCGACCAAAGGCTCTATTACCCTAGACGGAATAAGTCTCACAACCAATCTAGTCAAAGATAATATCGTATCTCTAAACATCATCCCGCATACTGCACAAGTCACCAATATATCAAAGCATTGGCTGGTAGGAGATAAGGTCAATGTGGAGGTGGATATTGTGGCGCGTTATCTTGAGCGCCTAATTAATAAAACGCCAGCGAGCCAAGAAAGCAGTATTACAGAGGCGTTTTTAGCGGATAACGGTTTTATGAAGTAAAAGGCTTAGATATATTTTTGTAGGACAGTCTGTAGCCTATCCTTATTGATGGGTTTAGATAAAAAGTCGCTCATACCTGCTCTTGTACACGCTTCACGATCCTCTTCGGTATTATTAGCCGTCAAGGCGACGATTGGGATATTTTCGTCTTGTGAGCGAATAGCTCGAGTGGCTTCAAACCCGTCCATAATGGGCATGCGGCAATCCATCAAAATCAGATCAATAGGCTCTTTTTGATTCTCAAATTGTGCCAAGCCCTTTTGCCCATCCTCTGCAACGACGCTACGATATCCCAACTTTTTGAGTAAGCGGCAGGTAATTTTTTGATTGGTCAAGCTATCTTCAACGACGAGTACAAGAGGCGCTGATGACTCAGTTGTATCAGTAATTTCAGTTGTATCAGTAATTGTAGCTGTATCAGTAATTGTGGCTATCTCTTCTTTTTCTACTAAGCTTTTTGGTGACGTAGCGAGGCGTTTTAGTTCAGATAACAATAAACTGATGTCTAAAGGTTTATTCAAAAAACCATCAAAGCGATCAAGAAGACTTGAAGGTATGTGGCGTGTCCGTTTACGGCTTAAGAGTAGGGTGGAGAGGGTATCATCTGCGAGCAAACCATCCAAAAGCGTTATGATGTCAGCGCGGCTCCTAGTCCTTATGCGCTTAGTCTCTTTTGCCGCTTGATGATAAGTGTTCTCGTACAGCTCAAAGTCTAAGAGTACGATAGGGGTGAGGTTTTTATCATTTTGAAGCATATCTTTTATATCATCAATAACATCGATTGAAGTATGGACGCTACAAGTCATCGATAGATGCTGACAGATATTTTCTAAATGCTCTGCATACATTTGATGATTAACAATAGCTATAAGGTGCACATTTTTTAAGCTATCGTTGTCATGATATATCGGTACATAATTGGGTTGACGACAGGGCAGATAAAGGGTCGTGCTGTTGATTTTGTCATACTCACTATCGGAATCATCATTTTGACTGCCAAACTCCATATAGCCGTCCAGCGATTGCCCCGCGCTATCAGCCGCACTCATTTTAAGCTTACTACTATAGTAGTTTTGCTGCGTGGACTTATCATCTTGTTCAGTGTAGTGAATCGGGTAAAGATGCGTAGGATCTACCTTTTGCGTTCTAGTATCGTATACCGTGAAGCTTATCCAAGCGCAGGCGCTCTGCTCTTTTGATACTGAGTCGATAGTTAGAGCAATACAGCCCGCCTCGGTCGCACTGATCGCATCTGCCAATAAATTACGTAGTAACTGCCTTAATCTAGAATCGTCAGTATCGATATAACGCGGACAGTTTGGGGCAAAAAAGTATAGAAGCTCAATACCTTGCTGATGTACCTCATCGGTTACCAAAGCAATTAATTGTTTACCCATCATAAAGATATCTACAGGTTTGCTACTGATCGTTGATTTAGTAGCTATTGGCTGTGCTGTGCTAAGTACATCGATAAGTTTGCCTGATAAGGTGTGACTCAATTGATTAACATCTTCTATTATCTCATCTTTTAATAAAGTGTCAGAACTGATGTCCTTTAGCGTGCTGATTACTCTATCAAGTGGTAAAGCAAGTTCGTGATGAAGAATAGCTTTGGTTTTGTGAGCTTCATTAAGCTGCTGCTGCAATACTTGGTTTTGTCGCTGCAAGCGCTCTGTTTGTTTGACAAAGTCGTTGATGGAGTTAAGAAGTACAGTGAAGCCATGGATCTGTCCATGATCGCCAAACCAAGGGGTAATATGGAGCTGATAGGTCTGTTGATCCTTTAACCCTTTGACTACTAAAGTGCGCATGACGCGCTGGGTCGATAAGTTCTTTAACCAAAGCTGAGTGGCATCATCAAAACCGGTCACAAATTCTGTCAGCTGATAACTATGGCTAAGCTGGGAGGAGACACCAAAGACTTGCTCAAAGCGCTTGTTGGAGAAGCTAATCTGACCGTGGCGCATCAGCATCAGCATCGGGAGCGGTGCTTGTTCAACTAGGCGCTCAAGACGGTGATTAAGGGTTTTTATACTGCGATGATTGTTGTGTATCTGATAGCTAATACGGCTGAGCGCATGACCTAAACGCAAAAATTCAGTAGTAGTATTGCGCTCAAGAAAGGGTTGCGGGCTATAGGATTCTTTTGCACTATTACCCAAGTCATCAGCGTAGCTCATTAGTGCTCGCCAGTTAGCATTTCGTTTGAGCATGTAGAGTAAAGCGATGGTGAACAAGATCAACGCTGCCATTAGAGGAAGCCAAAAACGATAAGAGATCCAACTGATTTGAATAGGCTGATGTTTAATCATGACATAAAGCTGATGACCACTTTGAAGCTTGATAGTGCCTTTTAAATCGATGGTATTAATTGAGTAGGCGCTGTTACTATTACTTTGAGTAGGGGATGAAATCGTAGGAAAAACAACGGTCGATATGGTCGTGTCGTTAGGCCTCGTATACCGATGGATAAAGGTTTGACCTGAGGGCAACATAAATATGATCTGATAGCTCAAATCTTGTAGATATGGTTTGTCCAACAGTTTTCGAACATCAGTATCTGTAACGTTATCTCCATAATCAATAAAGTCGTACTGCAAGGACTCAAAGGCATCAAGGGTATGGCGTTCGCTATAGGTCTCAAGCTCACTAAATACCATCGTATAATATAACGCTAGCATGACTATGAGCGTTATCGTATAAAAAAGCAGCAAGCGTTGCAAAGAATGGAACTGTTGCATAAAAACATAATCCTATGTCAGTACCAAAACCTATCTAAAGTGTTTGAGTATAACAACCATATTAAACGCTTGTCATCGACTTAACCTCGCTATTTTAGTAAAAAATAAGTAATCAAGAATAGACCCAAGTGTAGTCACGGCCTAGGACAGGCATAGCGCTATATAGAAAACTCACTTATAATGGCTAAGTCTATTTTTAATCAAGCCTTACTATGAGCTTATCTGCCGTATCAGAAAAACAAAATACCTTATCTGTCGTGCGTCCATTACGAGTCATCTTTGCTGGAACGCCTGAGTTTGCAGCGACTAGTCTTGAAGCCTTGATTGCTCAGCAAGAGTCGCTGGCTATAGAAATCGTTGCGGTCTACACCCAACCTGATCGCAAAGCGGGGCGAGGTCAAAAAATCACCATGTCTGCGGTCAAGCAAGTCGCTCTAGCACATGATATTGTAGTCGAGCAGCCCGCTACTTTCAAAAAGTCTAGTACTGAGGGCATGGTAGCCAGACAGACGCTGCGCTCTTATCAGCCTGATGTCATGATTGTCGCCGCTTACGGGCTGATCTTGCCAGTAGGGGTGTTGACTACGCCAACTTTAGGGTGTCTTAATATTCATGCGTCATTGCTGCCGCGCTTTCGCGGGGCGGCGCCGATTCACCGCGCGCTACTGGCGGGTGATAAAGAGACTGGCATTACCATTATGCAAATGGATAAAGGGCTAGATACGGGCGATATGCTCTATAAAGTCAGCTGCACTATTGAATCACACGATAGTGCGTCAAGCTTGCATGATAAGTTAGCAGACTTGGGCGCTCAGGCGATCATTACCGTTATGCAAGATCTACAAAACTATCAGGCAAACGCAAGCAAGCAAGATGATAGTCAAGCTAATTATGCCAAGAAGTTAGTCAAGTCTGAGGGCGAGATCGATTGGACGCAGTCTGCTACGGCTATTGAGCGTCAGATACGTGGCCTGACCCCTTGGCCTGGTGCTTATACCTTTCTACAAGCTCAACGTGTCAAGATTTTAGCCAGTTTACCTGTCGATGAAACGCTGCGAACCGACAAGCCAGCGGGCACTGTTATCAGCGTCGGGCGCAAAGCTATTTTAATTGCTTGCGGCAAAGAAAATGCTAGTGATACGCAAGGGAGTACGTTAAGAGTGACTCAGTTGCAATTTGCAGGCAGTAAGCCAGTAAAAGCCGAGCAAGTCTGTCAGGGTAGTCAATTAAATGATGACGACCAATTTACTCGCGACCCTACTTAGTTCTAAGATTAATCCTAAAATACGCCAAACTCTATCTAAATAAGACGCTATTAATCAGACGTCAAGGAAACAAAACTTAATGAGACACCAAACCGCGTCTAATCACAATAGCAAAAAAGCTAAGCCATCGAGTAACCTAAAAATGAGCGGCAGCGTGCGCGTGCGTGTCATACGTACGCTACTTGCGATTCAAAACGGTCAATCCCTCTCAAGCGTACTCGATCCACTGCTCAATAGCCTGCACGATGGAGACAAGGGTTTCGCTCATGCGCTGCTTTTGACCACTCTACGCCAGTGGTACGCGCTCGCGCGACTGCTCGATAGTCTTGCGGATAATTCTATTGATGAGATAGAGGTACGCACGACGATTCAGGTCGGTATGGTGCAATTGCTGTATCTAGAAGTCGCCGACCATGCTGCGATTCACGAAACGGTTGAAGCGGTCAAAGAGATAGAGTTCGCGCATGCCTCAGGTTTGGTCAATGCAATCTTGCGTAAAATCGCCAAAAATACTAATAAATTTCGCAAAAAATGCGATAAAAACCATAGCTTGCCTAATTGGCTGGCCTATCAGCTCAAGCAAGACTGGAGCGAGTACTATAACGATCTTACTCAAGGGCTGCGCCTGCCTGCACCGATGTTTTTGCGCGTGAACAGTCGTATGCATTCGGTCGAGGACTATCATCAAATGCTTATAGATGCCGATATCAGCAATGATGTCGTTGAGCTGCGTAGTGGTTTGGCTTTGAATAATCAGCTAGCTAATCAGGCTGAAGGTAGCGTTACTGAAATAACATCGCAAGCTCTACGCTTACAGCAAAGTACTGCGGTAAGTTATTTGCCGCAATTTAGCGAAGGCGCAGCTAGTGTGCAAGACATGCATGCTCAGCTCGCTGCCTTGCTTATCAATCAAGCGCTTGTCCAAAAGATAACAGGTGCGCGTGAAGAGGATACGCCAACTACAGATATTCATCTGCTAGATGCATGCGCCGCTCCTGGCGGTAAGCTGGCCCACTGGCTAGAATTACTAAACACGGGTAGTGAGCAGTCTTTGTTTCATGTGAAACAAGATAACGACATTAAAACGCAAGTCAAACTAACCGCTATCGATAATGAAGCAATGCGTATCACTCGTATTCACGATAACCTAGAGCGCTTACAACTGGGCCAAGCTCAAAATGAACCTATCGATCTCAATATCGTTTGTACAGATGCCACTCGCTGGCAGTACGCTCAAGATGAAAATCTCGCCGTATTCGATGCTATTTTGCTTGATTCCCCTTGTACGGCAACAGGCGTTATCCGTCGTCATCCTGACATCAGCATCTTGCGTCATGAAGAAGATATGGCGCAGACGGCCATTTTACAAGCGGATATCTTGCACAATTTATGGCCACAGCTTAAGGTTGGTGGTTATTTGCTTTATGTGACGTGCTCTATTTTAAAGCAAGAAAACGTCGAGCAAATGCAGGACTTTATTACTCATCACAATGATGCAGTGGCGATTGAATTCACCGATGCTTGTAACTGGGGAATCCATCAAGAGATTGGTCGTCAGTGTTTGCCGATTGATAGCGACGGCGGCGATGGCTTTTATTATGCGTTGTTGCAAAAGACAGATCAGTAGATATATTTGAGACCTACTTTAAACGATTAAGGTTCAGGGTAGGCTGATGCTTTAGACCAGCTTCTATATTTTGTAAGGTTGCCATGCTGGGCTAAAGCACCAGCCTACAACCGCATATACCTATTTGAAATTTATATTTGAACGAAGCAATTATTTATAGGACAAACAATGAAATATATCAGTACCCGTGGTCAGACTGAGCCGATGGATTTTAGCGATGTGCTTTTATTGGGCCTTGCTCCTGATGGCGGCTTGATGCTACCTGAGCATTATCCAGCGATCGATGCTGCGATGTTGAGCGAGTGGCGAGGGCTGAGTTACCCAGAATTGGCATTTGCCATTATGCAGCGTTTTGCGACTGATATTCCAAAGGCAGATTTAAAAGACATTATCGAGCGTACTTACAAGGCTGAAGTGTTCGGTGATTCTGAGATTGTTCCTGTACGTAAGCTTGAGGACAACCTATACATTTTAGGTTTATCAAACGGTCCGACGCTAGCGTTTAAAGATGTGGCGATGCAGTTTTTGGGTAATGCTTTTGAATATGTACTCAAACAAAAAGACGCTCGCATCACGATTATCGGTGCGACCAGTGGTGATACGGGCAGTGCTGCTGAATATGCGCTACGCGGTAAAGAGAATATCGAAGTCTTTATGCTCTCTCCCCATGGCAGAATGAGTGAGTTTCAGCGCGCGCAAATGTATAGCCTAACCGATGACAACATCCATAATATCGCTATTGACGGTATGTTTGATGATTGCCAAGATATTGTCAAAGCGCTACAGCAAGATGCCACCTTTAAAGCGGCCTATAATCTAGGCACGGTCAACTCTATCAATTGGGGCCGTATATTGGCGCAAATCGTTTATTATTTCAAAGCCTACTTTGCGGTCACTGATAGTAACGATGAGCAAGTGAGCTTTAGCGTGCCATCAGGGAATTTTGGTAATATCTGCGCCGGTCACATTGCTCGCGAGATGGGTTTGCCTATTGGACGCTTAATTGTCGCAACCAATGAGAACGATGTGTTAAATGACTTTTTTAATAAAGGGATTTATCAGCCGCGTCCTACAGAGCAGACTTATATCACCTCAAGCCCATCAATGGATATCTCCAAAGCCTCTAACTTTGAGCGTTTTGTGTACCTATTGTTAGATAAAGATAGCGCCCGCGTCCATGAGCTATTTGAAGGCGTCAAATCAGGTCAAGGGTTTGATCTATCTGGGGTGATGAATACCGTCAATACGCATTATGGCTTTGCAGCGGGCAAATCAACCCATGAGGATCGTCTGCAAACGATCCGCAAGCTGTATAAAGAGTCAGGTGAATTGGTCGATCCGCATACTGCTGACGGTATCAAAGTGGCTAAAGAGTTGCAGCAAGAGGGCGAGGTTATCATTTGTGCTGAGACCGCTTTGCCTGTTAAATTTGCCGATACTATCGTAGAGTCCATTGGTCCAATAGACATTGCTCGTCCAGCACACACTGAAGGCTTAGAGGATTTACCTCAGTACGTTACCGTATTAGCTAATAACGCCGAACTAGTTGCTGACCAGATTCGTCAGCATGTAACTGCTAATCTGTAATAGGTAAAATCGATCTAAAATGTGAGACAAGCTTATTTTGTTTCACATGAAACTTTATAAGTTGTCTTTACTCAAATCTATGGCTGTAAATAGTATTATTTTTTGTAAAAATGTGTCAGAAATTATGCTATGGTTCTTACTACTGTAAGTTGAGCGGTTGGTCATACTTGTTTTATCTTATTTAAAGATAAGAACCTTAGTTTATATCGCCTACGATAACTCTCATATTTTGTGGATATAACAATGAAAATAAGCATTACTGCCCTAACCAAGGCTTTTATGGTCACAGCTTTTAGTAGCGCTATACTCATGACAACCGCTTATGCTAACAATCCACCACCAACCATCAAAGCTGATGCGCCTAACCGCTATATTGTCAAAAAAGGCGATACCTTATGGGATATATCGGGGCGATACCTAGATAGCCCGTGGCGCTGGCGGGAGATTTGGGCAACCAATAAGCAAATCAAAAATCCTAACCTGATCTATCCTGATGACATTCTCATCTTGTGCGTCATTCAAGGCAAAACGCTCATTGGAGTCGATACAGGCGAGGGCTGCGCTGGCGTTGAGAGGCAACTGACTGGTGATGTTGTAGCCACTGCGGTTGCGGTGACCTCAACTGTGAATAGTATACCTGCTATTCCGCGCTCTGCAATTGGGCACTGGCTTGATAAAACCCTTATCGTCAATCCAGCAGACTTTAATACTACCCCTTATATTTTAGCGTCCAAAAAAGGCAACTTGGTCACGGCAAGCGGTGATAAAGTTTATGCCAAAGGTGTGCCTTTAATTGTCGGTCAACGCTACGGTGTGTATCGTGAAGGGCAACAGTATGTTGATCCTAAGAGTCAGAGGGTTATCGGATTAGAGGTCACGCAAGTGGCAACTGGTATGGTCACAAGTGTGGCTAGTAATGGCGTGAGCAGCTTAGAATTGACAGATTCTTATGATAAAGAAGTACGTGAAGGCGATCGGGTGTTCGTTGAGCTTAACAACTCGATACCGCCTGTGTTCTACCCTGAGCCTGCGACAGTCAATCGCGGTGGTATGATCGTACGTGTTATGGATTCTATTAGCTCAGCGGCTAAGGGTAGCGTAGTCGCTATCAATCTAGGTCGTACTCAAGGCGCTAAGCCTGGCGATGTTTTGACTATTTACAAACAAGGCGCTTTGGTACGCGATACTATCGATAATGATATGCCAGTGCGTCTGCCAAATGAGCCAAGTGGTATGCTTATGGTGTTCAATACCTTTAGCGATATCAGCTACGCTTATATTTTAAGCTCAGACTTACCGCTCAATGTGGGCGATAAGCTACTACCGCCGCCTTATCTATAACGGTATTAATAGGCGCGCCCAAGCGTCTTACAGATTTAAGAATCTAAACAGAGCAATGACTCATGACCACGTCGCGACCTTTTTTATCTACAGATCAACGCGCTATATTGGCGCTGTGGTATGAGGTCAATGCGTCACTATCAGCTTATCATAAGCTGGTCACTCATTTGGGTAGCGCGCAGCTGGCATGGCAAGCCAAAGCAAGCGTTTGGCAAGAGATGGGTATCCATCATACTCATCTTAAGCGTCATGAAAATTTAGAGCAAACACAGACTGATATCGATAAGATTGAGCAAGCCTTGGTAGAGGGACGCTATGGTCTCCTGTTCGCCGATCAGCCTGAATACCCTGTGTCACTATCACAAATATTCGACCCGCCGCCACTGCTGTTCTTTCGCGGTGACATCTCTTTATTGCAGCAACCCCAGATTGCTATCGTCGGTAGCCGCAAGCCTAGCACCCATGCGCAAAAAATCACCTTTGATATCGCGCAGTATCTTGTGCAAGCAGGCTATATCGTCACCAGTGGTCTGGCAATGGGCGTCGATAAGTGCGCGCATCTAGGCGCACTGTCGCAGACAGATACGCAGTATCAAGGCCGTACGATAGGAGTTATGGGTACGGGTATCAATATCAGCTACCCCAATCACCACGACAAGCTCTTTAGCAAAATTATCGAACAAGGCGGCTGCCTTATCAGTGAGCTATTGCCGCATACTGGCCCGCACAAACATACCTTTCCGCGGCGCAATCGTTTGGTCGCAGGTTTAAGCCTAGCCACGATAGTGACTGAAGCGACGATCAAAAGTGGCTCCTTAATTACCGCACGTCTGACCTCAGAGCAGGGCAAACAAGTCTTTGCCGTACCCAGCCACATCGACAACAGCAACGCTGAGGGCTGCCATCATCTAATACGTGAGGGCGCAACACTGATATACCATCCGCAGCAGGTGCTAGATGATGTCAGCGCTCAAGTTTATACGCCGCTACAACGTACACGTATAAACCAATCTCAGCCGTCGAAAGTTAACAGCGCGAAAGATAATAGCGCTGACTCTAATAAAAACGCTAAGCAACGCTCAAGTACGGCTATGAATACCAAAGCTGACATAGTCGTGCCTGAGCATTTAGCGCCTGTTTACGAGCAGCTTGACTGGCATGGTCAGGATTTAGATGCCTTGCTTATCAGTACTACTCTCACGGCGCCGCCGCTGATCGGTCAACTGATGGAGCTTGAGCTTTTGGGACTCATTAGTGAGCAGGGCGGACGTTATTTGCGTGTTTGATGATAGTTTTTAGCCTCTGTTTGCCCTGTTAATCTGTATATATTTTCGCAGCCTTATCTATAGCGCCTATCTTATGTCCTTATCTAGCCCGCTTATTACTGAATCCGTCGTTCAAGCTGCCACATGGCTCAAACAAGGACGGCTGCTCGCTTATCCGACTGAAAGCGTTTGGGGTATTGGCTGTGATGCTTATGATAAAGCAGCAGTTGGGCATATTTTAGATATTAAACAGCGCCCGCAAGCCAAAGGTATGATTGTTATCACCGATAGTAGCGAGCGTTTGACTCCTTTATTGGAGACTTTAGACAAAGATAGACACCAACAGATTATGGATAGCTGGCAGGTAGACAATGAGAATTTAGAGGTTCAACATCAGCAAGCTCATACTTGGCTTTTACCTATTCCTCAAACGCTTGTCGGCACTATCCCTCTTTGGATAACGGGTCAGCATCAGAGCATTGCGGTTAGAGTCATTGCCCATCCGCTTATCCGCGAGCTTTGCCGGCAGCTGGTATCTATTGATAATCCTTATGGGTTTATCGTCTCTACGAGCTGCAACCCTTCAGGTCAGCCGCCTGCCAAAAATTTCTTTGAAGCGTATAATTATTTTAATACCCAAATCAGTTATCTACAAGCTGATACTCTCGGCTATACGCAGCCAAGCCAGATACGAGATGCCGTTACAGGTTTAGTCGTTCGTTAATAGTATAGTTAACACTAAATAAAATGGATACGTTATTCAAAAACGCGGGACTAGTATAAATTTTTCTGGCGTGCTGTGCCTACGCAGACAGAGGCTGCAAAAAATTCATTCCAGCCCTGCTGTATCTTTTTTATATTGGACTGGCTATATAGCGTGAAACAGAGACCGTTAAATAAAAAAGTGTATTCTTTAATTTCAGTGTTGACAGAAATAAAAGAATAGCGCAGTATAGATTCAAAGAACTCATAAAAGTTAAGAGTATTTATTTATTATGAAACTAAACCCTGTCACCGAAAAATTTATCTTACATTGGGGCGAAATGGGCTCTAAATGGGGCGTTAACCGTACGATGTCACAGATTCATGCTTTGCTTTATGTCATTGGCAAGCCGTTAAATGCCGAAGAAATCACTGGAACACTAGGCGTGGCACGCTCAAACGTCTCTAACAGCATCAAAGAGCTACAGAACTGGGGATTGGTGCAAAAGGTGTCGATATTAGGCGATCGCCGCGATTACTTTACGACCAATACTGATGTCTGGGAGCTGGCGCGTATCATTGTCGCCCAGCGGCAAAAGCGTGAGCTGGACCCGACCGTTCAATTCTTGCAAGAGCTGATGAATAGTCCTGAGTTTGAACATGAGAATAGCGAAGTAAAAGCTCGTATCCGTGATACGCAAGAGTTCGTCAGCACGCTCACAACTTGGTCATCTGAGATGCTCAAACTACCGACCAATATACTAAAAAAGGTACTAAAACTAGGCGCTAGTATTAAAAAGGTTTTACGCTAATAGTGAAACTGTGTTATTTAAAATAAAAAATTTGAGTACTGTTTTCTGTTTTGACAGAAACTAATAAAATAAAGTTCTATATATTATCCATAGTGAATTCTTAGTTAATTCATTGTCACTACCAACGCTATATTTATACTAAATGAACGACTCACTTTTTAGGGTAAATATAATGAATATAGACAATAGCGCTTATCCTTATTTACAGGTTGTCCTATTATTTTCAGGATTTGGTAGTGTCATCAGTGGACTCATAGCAGAGCTTATTGTTTTGGTTGTTTTTAGAGAGGCGAGCTTTGCGCAGATAGGGTTTCAACCTTTAATATTCGTTGGACTATTTGGGTGTTTACCCGCATTTATAACCGCTTGTATATTAGCCTTTATCAGGCTTAAGCAAAGCGCAAAAAATGCTACAGAGATTACTTTTTTGACAGGGTTTTTAGTATCAGCATTCTACGTGGCTTTTATCGTGCTATACCTAGGTATCGGATCTTTATTAGAAGTTGGCGTTTTACTCGGATTTATGCTCATTGGTGGGGTGTTTGGCGGTACGAGTTCTATAGTAGCGGGCTACTTAACCTTACCTAAACTCACCAAAAGCTGTTTTGACAATAGCGCTAGAAAAGCACAGGATATTGATAAAGATAGTGCTTATAGCAAACATAGATAACGCACAAATCATAACGAATAAGGAAGATATGATGAAGATTTTAATCAGCGGTGGTTCAGGGTTTTTGGGTAGCGCTTTTAGTCAAGAGATCATCAGCCGTTATCAAGGCGACGATAAAGAGGTGCATGTTACTTGGCTCACTCGTGATAGTACGCAAGCGCATCCAAGCCGCGTCAGTATGATGAGCTATGATGAGCTTGCTAAGAGCGATGATAGCTTCGATGTGATATTGAATTTAGCAGGAGCAGGTATCGCCGACTCGCGCTGGAGCGATGAGCGCAAAGAGCAATTGCTCGCCAGCCGCGTGAAACCAACCGAATCATTACTGGAATACGTTGCTCGTAGTAGCACCAAGCCTAAACTGATGGTGAGTGGCTCAGCGATTGGCTGGTATGGCACCCAAGGCGACAAGCCATTAACTGAGAGCAGCGACTACAAGACAGATTTTGCTCATAAACTTTGTGACACGTGGGAGCAACTCGCGCTCAAAGCGACTGCCTATGGTGTACCTGTCGCCATTGTACGTACGGGCGTAGTGATGCATCCTGACGGCGGTATGCTGGATAAACTGATGCTGCCATTTAAAATGGGTGTTGGTGGACAACTGGGTGATGGCCAGCAAATCATGAGCTGGATCAGTCGTGAGGACTGGGTAGGGGCTACGATATTTATTATTGAGCAGCATCTAAATAATGCCGCTAGTAGCCAAGTGACGCAGAACAATGCGATTAAGACAACTACTGATACACCTGCTGTCGTCTACAACTTAACCGCATCCAATCCTGTGAGCAATCATACCTTTACCAAAACCTTTGGCGCCTGGCTACATCGCCCAACGATCTTTACTCTACCAGAATTTTTGCTCAAGCTGATGTTTGGTGAGATGTCGACCTTACTTATCGATGGTCAAAAAGTATTGCCACAAGCACTACAGGACGCCGGCTATAAGTTTAAACAACCGACGCTCAAACAGGCCTTAGAAGAGCAGAAGTAGGGCACCTTTATGAACATGAAAATCAACTTTGTTTCATGTGAAACTTCTCAAGTTTGTTTTTTCAACTTTTAAGCAACGTAGTAACGGTTAAATATAGTTAGGCGGTTTGGACACAGTTTACGAGCCGTCTAATTATTTAACTATTTATTTCAGTTTTGACAGAAATAAAGTAAATGAAGTGATTCAATATTTATATAGATACTAATCAAGGAGAACCTCATGCGGCATCCTTCGCTCAGTCAAATAAAGTGGCAAGACTTACGTCAACTGCGTCCTGTTGACGCTATCTACAATGTATTGCTATCACTTCCTTTTCTTTTGTTATCATGGTGGAGCGCGTGGCAAGGGTTTTGGTTATTGGCATTAGTGGCAACGTTTTTCTTTTTTACCGCTGCACTACGTCAGGCGCATGATTGCTATCACCGCACTTTAGGCATCGGCAAGATGGCGACCGAGCTCATGCTATTTGCGCTCAGTATCACTATGCTCTGTAGTACGCATGCGATTCGCCATACTCACCTCAATCATCATCGTGACCCATTAGGGGAGAGCGATGTCGAGGGCAATTGGGCACGTCTGCCTTGGTATCAAGCGATACTCGGCGGCGGACTATTTTCAATAGCGATTCAGTGGTTCGGTCTGACCCATGGCAGTCGCCATAATCGCTTGCTTGTCGCCATTGACATGCTGCTGATATCAGCGGTTATTGTTACAGCGCTAATTACTATGCATCCTGTCTTGGTCTATCACGTGCTCGTTATGATACTTGCCAATACTATGGTCGGCTTCTTTGCAGTATGGAGCGTCCATCATGGCTGTGATGAGCGAGTTTATGCCCGTAGCGAGCGCCATCCGCTAATCAATCTGCTGACTTTTAATCTGCTCTATCACATCGAGCATCATCTATTTCCAGCGGTACCGACCAACCATTTGCCAGAGCTCGCTAAGCGTTTGGATGCGCAGGCGCCTGAGTGGACGCAGCAACCTGTGATACCTATGTTAGCACCTAGCTATTCGCAAAAGACGAGAAGTCATAAAGACATGCAGAGCGATACCGCACTATAAGAAATACTGTAAAAGTCATGTTCAACATAATAAGTTCAACATAATAAATGAAGGAGCCCGCAGATGATTATTTTAAATAAAGACAACCGCTCAAAATCAAAGGTTACCGCTATCACTATGTACTACGACGACAGTTGCGTGCTCTGTAGTACAGAAGCGCACAGTATGCAAATTCGTAATCCAGAAGGAATTGAATTAACGTCAGTAGATACAGGCATAGACGAGTTACAAGCGGCTGGATTTAGCCGCAATGATGCTATGACTTATCTGTGTGTCAAGACCGATCAAGGTCACTGGTATACGCATATGGATGCTATCAGACTGCTCTATAAAATGGGCGGCGTGAAGTGGGCATCGGTATTATATCTACCTATTATCAAACAGCTGGGCGACTTTATCTATCCTACGGTTGCGCGTAATCGCTACCGTATTCCAAACTGGGTAACCAAATTGATTTATGGTAAAGCAGTGACGCAAGCCTGCGCTAATGGCATTTGTAAAATCGCCCCTGATAAGCGTTAAAGGATTTTTTATGAAGTGTTCGCGAAAACTGACTAGCGCTATTTCGCTTTAGGGTTTAGTACCGTAAGATGGATTTATATTCACTTTGTTAGATATGGCTATGTGGTTCTTTATCACTTTCACCCAGCTGCTTGCTATTATGACCAGCATGATTCTTTTATGGTTAATTAGGCCTAAAAGGGCGATTAGTAAAGTGGTGCTGGTTCTAGCGATTTTTATATTTAATAATGTCATACTCGTTTACGGCTTTACTGAATTTTGGTATGAGCGTTTTCACGTCTATCTAGTGGTCGCTATCTTGCAAGGCTTTATGCTCTATGCTGTAGCCATAACGGCTGTGGTTTGGTTTATCTTATCCAAAGGGTATAGACAAAATCCAAATGCGAAGTTTATACGTTTATTTGCTATCGTCACTTTTGTCAGTATTGCTAGCTTAGCCGTATTCAATGCGTATTCACCAGTGGTGCATAGATTGACGGTTACGACAGACAAACCGTTGGATAAACCTATGGATATCGCGCTAATCTCTGATACCCATTTGGGTAGATGGTTTGGGAATCGGCAGATAAAGAAAATGGTCGATTTGGTTGATGAGCAAAACCCTGACGTGGTTGTTATCGCAGGCGACATCATGAATGATACGACTATCGCTTATGACAATACCAATATGCATGAGCAATTATCGCAGCTAAAAGCGCCGCTTGGCGTTTATGCAACGCTTGGCAATCATGATTACCGAGGCTGTGATGAAGAGATTACTCAAGCTGTGGAAGCGGCTGGTATCACCGCGCTCGATAGCGAGAGTGTGTTGTTAGATGATGCGGTATGGCTGGTTGGACGCTCAGACGATGTTGATTTGACGAGGTTATCGGCGGATACGCTACTCAAGCAAGTGGATACCCAAAAGCCTGTCGTATTTTTGGAGCATCGCCCCTCAACGATGGATGAGATCAGCGGCTTGCCAGTAGATTTGCACTTGTCCGGTCATACGCATGGCGGGCAGATATTCCCGTTAACGATACTAAAGAGTTGGTTCGAGCCGCTTAATTATGGCGCAAAAAAGCTAGGAGGTACGCAGTTTTTGGTCACCTCAGGCTACGGATTTGGCCCTGTGCCCTTTAGACTCGGCACCCGCTCTGAGATTTGGATGATACATTTACAATCAACATCTTAATAATGACTTATCAGCCTCTACTATGAAGAGGCTTTTTTATTGATTTTGGTTGGACCCGTTCTCATATCTGTACTCAAACCAGCTCTAGGACACCGCATGCGCTACACGTTTTTTATTACTGTATTTATGCTATTACAGCTCTTTAGTACGGGTGCGGCGCTCAGCTTACAGTGGTGGCTGGCGCCTTGGAGCACCTCCACATCAAAAGTCGCAGTATGGGTTATTGTGTTTGCGATTACCAATATTTTGCTGGTACTAAGCATTAAAAGAGCATTTGCCAATAGCTATCGCTGGGTGAGTATGTGGATGCTAATCATGCATTTTATTATGCTGACTGCGCTGGTTATCAGTATTTTTTACGGTGGATACTGGCTTTTGGCCTCGTTTACTAGCGTAGCGTCAATGCAATCCATTAGATTAGAGGTTGGCTTGCGAGTGCTGGCATTATTTACATTGATAGGATTATTTTTCTACGCGCTCTATAGCGCTTATGTGCCTGTGGTGCGCAAGCTAAGTATCAAAATAGATAAGCACTTATCTCATCCACTACGCTTAGCGCTAGCAAGTGATTTACATATCGGACGCTTATTTGGCAATAGAGCGATTGATAAATTGCATCAGCTCCTTACTAGTAGTCGAGCAGATATATTACTGATGCCTGGCGATATCATGGATGACAATACGCAAGCGTTTAATGACTATAATATGGCAGCGAATTTAACCAAGCTTTGCGCTGCTGTGCCATATGGTGTTTATGCTACGCTTGGCAATCATGACTTATATGGTCATGAGCAGCCGATCAGCGAGGCGCTACGAGAGGCTGGCGTACAGTTATTAAACGATGAAGTGCTACGAATTGAGCACAAGGGCGATCCGCTATGGCTAGTGGGACGTTTTGATAATCACAAGAGTCAGCGTGTGGTAACCACAGATCTGTTAGCACAAACTGATATGGCAGAGCCTATTATCCTGCTAGATCACAGACCAAGCGATATTATGGAGCACAGCCGGCTACCTATAGATCTGCAAGTCTCAGGACATACCCATAACGGGCAAGTGTTTCCTGCAAATTTTATTGTAAAGGCTATAAACAGAATAGGCTACGGCTATGAAGCCATAAACCAAGGTCACTTTGTAGTGTCCTCAGGTTATGGCTTTTGGGGGATTCCGTTTCGATTGGGCTCGCGTGCTGAGATTTGGTTGATTACTTTAACGGGCAATAAATGATAAAAATAAAACTTATTTTATTTTTAGGCCGCAAGTTTAGCTTGTGTGCTAATAACCTCACTCACAAACTGAGCAAAACCTTTAATAATATCATGCGTCTCTTTGGCTATACCTTGATGTACACTCATCAAGTGAATAAAACCATGCGGCGCGCCAAGTACCGTGTAGGTCTGCGTAGCAATACCAAAACTCTCTAATTGCTTGGCATAAGCAAAAGCCTCATCACGCAACACATCAAGCTCGGAGGCGACCACATAGGTTGGGCATACTCGGCTGTTATCGCCAATCATCGGTGAGATAAGGACATGATCACGTGATAGCGGACTATTGGCAAGGCATGCCGCATCAAACACTGCTACGTCAGCATGATCTAATAGCAAGCCTTCCCCGTACAGCTCCCAGCTTGGATAGTCAGTCTCAACATCAGTCACAGGATATAGAGGCATTTGTGCAAGCGGCGCAGGCAGATCCTTTAATAGCTCAAACGTTTTTTGACCTTCAGCACCCAAATCTGCCCATGCGCTTTGTACTGGCGTAATAACTTGCTGCGCCACTAACGTCGATAGACCGCCGCCTGCACTATCCCCTGCTAATACGATACGCTTAGCAGAAGCGCCAAGGCTTTGACAGTTGTCCGCAAGCCACGCATAAGCAGTAATGCAGTCTCTAAGCGCTACAGGCGCTGAATACTCAGGAGATAGACGATAATCGACGCTGACAACTGGCCAGCCTGTCTGCTCACATACTGCATGACAGAACTCGTGATGGGTATCGACATCACCGATACAGAATCCGCCGCCATGAAAGAACAGCATTACAGTTTCGTCAGGATTAATCTTAGCTTGCGTTTTATTTCCCGCTGTCGCCTGATAGCAGCGTACTGTCATATCGCCATCATCAGCATTAGCAATAGTCTTATCCTGCCAGTTGACAGCTATATCGTCTTTTTTGATAAAGCGTTTGATATTGCTCTTGATCACATCCTCTTGCTGCCATATTTTTGGCGCTTGCATAGCAACTGAGTCAGCGGCGAATCTTTGACGCAGCTCTTGCATTTTATCAACGTGTAGCGGCGTTTTAAGCTTACTGTTGACCGCGATAATAAGGCGCATGTGCGCATCAGCATGCAGATATTGCTTAGACGTCGGACCTTTGAGGCGACCGACTAAATTCTCAAGCAGTGGATCTGGTAAGTAGCCAATACCTTTTAATACGTAATGCAAAGCGTGCTGCTGATAGTCGCTCGTAGGTAGGTAGCTGGCAAGTTTTTCACCGATAAAGCGGTAGCGATCATCAACTGCACTCTCGCTATCATGATAGCTTGCAATTTTTTCTATAGGAGCAAGATCAGACTGGCTATCGTCTTTATTGAACGTCGCTGCTGTCTTGCTCAGCCAAGTGTTGAGCGATGTTATCGATGAATTTGATGTAACATTTCTCATGGGTCTACTCTCTTTCTTAGTACGTTGTTGGCTCAAAGGCCAACGTTTACGCTAAGCTGTTATATGTATAGGATATTAATAATAATTATTTCAGGTGATAATAAAGTAGCTGTGAGATGAGGTGGGTTTTGTTTAGTAATGGTTTATATACAGACAGTAAAAAATTTGGAATAACATGACCTTCTTGTACCTTTTGTAAATCGTTTTTTACACAAGTATTGACAACAGCATCATTCGTCCAGATATGTGGTTTACACTTTGCCAAATAGCTACGCCTGTGCTGATACCTATTTAGGTATAGCGACAGCTTTAGAACATACCTTACTATTAATAAAATTATCCTCATTAATAGGCTTGAAATCAGCGCCTATAGCCTTTATCAATCAGCTATTAGGCCGCATTCATATAAACGGTTAATAGAGGCCATTAAACTAGGTATAAAAGCAAGTTTACATCTTTGATTAAAATAAAGGAGCTATCATGAGCGAGAACAATTCAAATCAAAACACCAGTCACTCAAATCAAAATACTAATAATATTGATGAGCAAACGGCACACAATAATCTAGATCTCAATGAGAGCGTTCTCTCTGAGACTATGGATGAGTTCGATCCTGCCAATAATTCAGGCGAGCATCAAACGATTGAGAGCGAGATTGATTTAGGCGTTTTTGAGGCACGTATTAAAGAGTTAGAAGGCGAAGTCAAGCAGGCCAAAGAGGGTACAGCGCGCGCTAATGCCGAAGCTTATAATGCGCAAAAACGCATGGAGCAAGAAGCGGATAAAAGCAAAAAGTTCGCTCTGCAAAAATTTGCCCGCGAGCTACTAGAAATTGTCGATAACTTAGAGCGTGCTATTGAAAGCGCTAACGCTGATGATCCTGTGGCAGAAGGCGTACAACTGACGCACAAAGCTTTGCTTGCGGTACTAAACAAAAACGGCGTTGAAGTCGTCGACCCTATGGGTGAGAAGTTCAATGCTGATATGCATGAAGCAGTCGGTATCGATAGCGATGCCGAGGCGGATACAGTCGGTACAGTACTACAAAAAGGCTATAGCCTAAATGGTCGTCTATTGCGTCCTGCTATGGTGCGCGTCGGTCAATAATTTAAGCAGTAAATTAAGCAATAAATGATGAAACCCTTGTTTATACTAAGGGTATTCACAAAACTTCACACAAAAACTAGGGTTTAGCCAAGCATTGACTTGAAAAAATGCGCACCTAAACCGATATAAAGCAACAAGTGACCAACTACGGTCTGATATGTCAGTTTTGTTTGAGTTTATATGTTTGGAGTTAATAACTATAAATTAAGTTAGTCACTCAAAGCGTCTCAATGAAACTGGCACCTCAACACAACTATTAAATCAAAAAATTAGGAGCACTCAATTATGGGTAAAGTAATCGGTATTGATTTAGGAACCACCAACTCATGCGTCGCGGTAATGGAAGGCGATAGCGTCAAGATTATCGAGAACGCTGAAGGTACGCGCACCACGCCTTCAATCGTCGCTTACAAAGACGACGAAACACTCGTTGGTCAATCAGCTAAGCGTCAAGCGGTCACCAATCCAAAGAACACGCTGTTTGCTATTAAGCGTCTGATTGGTCGTCGTTTTGATGACAAAGTCGTGCAAAAAGATATCGGCATGGTCCCGTATAAGATCGCAAAAGCGGATAACGGTGATGCTTGGGTCGAAATCAATGGCAAAAAATTAGCGCCGCCGCAAGTATCAGCTGAGATCTTGAAAAAGATGAAGAAGACTGCTGAAGACTATTTGGGCGAAAATGTTACTGAAGCGGTCATCACCGTTCCTGCCTACTTCAATGACTCACAGCGTCAAGCGACCAAAGATGCGGGTAAAATTGCAGGTCTTGATGTTAAGCGTATTATCAACGAGCCAACTGCCGCAGCCCTTGCCTATGGTATGGATAAAAAGCAAGGCGATAGCACCGTTGCTGTATATGACTTAGGTGGTGGTACTTTTGACGTCTCAATCATCGAAATCGCTGATGTCGATGGTGAGCAGCAGTTTGAAGTCCTAGCGACCAACGGTGATACATTCTTGGGTGGTGAAGATTTTGATTCAGCGCTTATTGATTATCTGGTTGATGAGTTCAAAAAGCAGCAGGATGTTAACCTAAAGGGTGATTCTCTTGCCATGCAGCGTCTAAAAGAAGCTGCTGAAAAAGCGAAGATTGAGCTATCAAGCGCCCAAAGCACTGAAGTCAACTTGCCTTATATCACAGCAGACAGCAATGGTCCTAAGCATTTGGTTATTACCATTAGCCGCTCAAAGCTAGAAGGCCTGACTGAAGATCTAGTCAAGCGTACGATGGGTCCTTGTAAGATTGCTCTAGAAGACGCTGGCATCAAATTATCTGATATCGACGACGTTATCTTGGTCGGTGGTCAGACTCGTATGCCACTAGTACAAAAGCAAGTTGAAGAGTTCTTTGGTCAAGAGCCACGTAAAGATGTCAACCCTGATGAAGCAGTTGCTGCTGGTGCGGCGATTCAAGGTGCGGTACTCTCTGGTGACAAAACCGACGTATTGTTATTAGATGTGACGCCATTGACGCTAGGTATTGAGACGATGGGCGGTGTTATGACGCCAGTTATTGAGAAAAACACGATGATTCCGACTAAGAAATCACAAGTTTTCTCAACCGCTGAAGACAACCAGCCAGCAGTTACGATTCAGGTCTATCAAGGTGAGCGTAAAATCGCTAATCAAAACAAAATGCTTGGGCGTTTTGATTTGACGGATATCCCACCAGCACCGCGCGGCCTACCGCAAATCGAAGTGACTTTCGATATCAACGCTGACGGTATCATGAACATCTCAGCGACTGATAAAGGTACGGGTAAAGCGCAAAGCATCCAGATTAAAGCAGATTCTGGCTTGTCGGATGAAGAAGTCGAGCAAATGGTACGTGACGCTGAGGCAAATGCTGAAGAAGATGAGAAATTTGCTAACCTTGCGCAAGTGCGTAATGAAGCCGACGGTCGTATTCATGCCGTACAAAAAGCTCTAAAAGATGCTGAAGATAAAGTCACTGAAGAAGAAAAATCATCAGTAGAAACGGCTATCTCTGATCTTGAAGCGGCAACTAAAGAAGACGATCATGATGATATCAAAGCTAAGCTTGAAGCATTAGACAATGCCTTTTTACCAGTAAGCCAAAAGATCTATGCTGATAGCGGCGCAGGCAGCGAGGGTATGGATCCAGGTCAATTTGGTCAAGAGACAGAATCTGCAGATAGCACGCAAGCGGATGATGATGTCGTTGATGCTGAATTCACTGAAGTTGATGAAGATAAAAAGTAAGCTTTTAAACTATTAGCTTAATCTTAATTAAAAACGCATTCTTCGGAGTGCGTTTTTTTATTGCGTAAGATACTGATAATATTGTATTTATTGTTATATATATTTGAAATGGTAGCCACTTTGGTAGCCATCTGTTTATAATTTTAACTATTGGTAGCCATTTTTATCTAATTTGAATGTCAGGTCTTGTCAGGTTCTAACGTGTCCAAAAACTAACACACCCTGTCAGGCTTGCGAGCGTCCACCGTCCGAATAACGATCTTTACAGGCTGCACGTTGGTATCATCAGTAACGCCCTTATCTAGCCCTAGTAACTTCGCCTTACTCATTGTAGCGGTGACCATAGCAGACGCTTGATTGTTAGCCTTAGCCATTAACCTAGCGTCATCAAGTTCGATCACTAAATCATTAATACTCACATTCATTCTTTACCTCATAATATCTTTGTAGGTTATCGATGCTTGCTCAGCTGACAAGTCATTCATAAGATCACTAATGGTCTGCACCTCATCGGCATTGATGTCTTTAATCACTGGCTTATCAAAACCTAATAGCTTTGCTGTGGTAACCGTCGCTTGTATCATAGCGGTGGGCTTGCGTTCCTCTATTGCCATTTGACGCGCTTGTTCTAGCTGCTCTAATAAGTCGTCTAGCGATAATCTACTCATCATCTCAATACTCATCTTCTAACTCATTGCTAATAGCGAGTGCTGCTTCTGGTGATAATCCTGTAATATTAAAAACGACTGGCTTATCGTTTGACGCTAAGTCTTTGATGGGTTTATCGAGTCCTAGTAACTTTGCTTGTGCAATGGTCGCCACTACTAGCGCGTTTGGGTTGTGGTCATCTATCGCCATTTGCTTAGCGAGCTGTAAATCTTGCATTAAGTCGTTAAGATCAGGTAATCGCATTTAATCCCTCAATGAGTGCAATTTAGTTTATCTAGTGTTTGCTGCCAAACTTGAGCGCTAAGCTGGTCATGCTCTGTCACCAACTTATCAAACGTCTTTGAGTGCATGTAGCGAGGCTTAGCACCTATCCCATGAATAACGCCTTGCTGCCACCCTAAACGCGCTCTAATGGCTGCTATACGGCTAAACACTCTATCTATCGGCTGTTGTAGCTGACTGCCATAATTAGCACCAATGCAATGACGGCATACATACACGCCAGCGCAATATAAAACACTGACACGCTGCGAGCATTTAGGGCATAGCCACCAGTAACGATAGCCGCCATAGTGACAAGCTGATTTTGATAGCTGAATAGAGTATTGATAGGGCTTGCTGCGGTGGGTGTAGCTGACTTCGATATATTTAGCGTTACCCTGTTTAAGCTGCTCACGATAACGTGAGATTGGTAGTTTTAAGTAGTCGTTTAGACTGTGAGTAGTGGCAAGTGCTGGCATATTATCTAAATAATTAGGTAAATTCATCTTTATTATATCATCGTGAATAATATTAACCTTAATTATTCTCAACTCTGAGCGTATCTAATTAATCAGTATAAATAATACAATTACCTTAGATATTGCACTGACAAAACTGACAAAACTAAATGTCAGACAATAAAAAAGGCGCTATTTTTAAATAACGCCTAGATACTGCACTGACATAACTGACAAAAACTATATAATCTCGGTCAATCTTGAATTGATAGAGTAACGCTCTGTCGGTCTGCCTCCCTGCCCTGTGCTTGGTATCTCCTGCCAGCTTAACCAGTCATTTTCGACTAATATTTCAAGCGCATTAAGTACATCATCAGTATCAGTCAAACCTTTCCAACCTTTGCGGATCAGTTGCCTAGCCGTAAAGCCATGACTGATCCAGTCGGTTGTGTCAGTTTTGTCAGCTCCCTTTTTGACCATTTTCATTATTTTATCGGCTAAATAAGAGGCTTTGATATTCGCGCTATCGGTGACAGTGCTATATATTCTCATCATGTGGCTCTCTAACACTTCGCACCATGCTAGCGCTGCTTTAAGTGCGTTCATGTTGACTGCACCTAATGACGTACCATGTTCGATACAATCGACTAAGTGAAAGACTAATGCTAATGACGGTACTGTTTTAGCATACTTGATTAGATGCTCAGCTATGATGCTATGCTCAGCGTCACTAGCTCTTACTTTAAGCGCGTCATACCAACTCATAAACACTTGATAAGCGTCATCAGTAAAGCGGTAATAAGGGCGCTTGTGATAGTCATCAATCGGGTTTGCACCATAGCGCATAAAGTCACCTAACTGCATACTATCAATCGTTTCAAACAAGCTATAGATAGCGTCACGGCTTGGCTTGTCAGGTGGCAAGTCACGCTCTTTACTGTTTGGTAATGGGTCGGGGTAAACCATCAACTGAAAGCGCTGAATAAGTCCGTCATTGCCTAGCCCTTTCATGGTTTTAGATAGGTAATACTCGAGCTTGTCAGGCTGAATACCACCAATAACCGATAAACAATGGGTGTCGATAAACACTGAGCCTCTGCCTATTCTATCGACTTGAAAGCTACCTAAACCATTAAAGCCCTCAAGATAGAATGATCGCGCTTGTTGATTGCTTTCACTCTCTAATGAAGCAAGCCAACCTGTCAGCTCATCACGCTTTACCAGCATACCGTTTTTGTGTTTGCTCTCAAGCTCTCCGATACTCTCAATCGTACCGTCATCAGTTACGTAACGTTTGATCTCAGGTATCAGCTCATCACTCTGCTTTGACTCTGCCAATTCTTGCGCTTTGGCTTTGAGATCATCTTGGCTTATCTCAGCGTCGTCATCAGTTTGGGTCGCTAGTCTTTTGGCAAGGTCACTGAGCTGCTTCTCAGCTGCCTTTGTCATGTGCTTGTTTAGCTCTTTTTGGGTGTCATGCTCGAGCTTGTCCTCCTTGTGCTTGTCTGAAGCCAGTGCGACTAAATGCGATATAGGCTTCAATCCATCAGATAATGACGGTGATTTCTTACTTGATGGGTTACCAATGATTGCACCATAAAAGTTCGGTACTACTTCCCAGTTGTCGTACATTTTCGGGTAGATGCTCAATTTTGAGCCTATCAAGCTGCCTAACGATACCATCAAGGGCATTAGCACATATTCAATAGGTACGCTCAAGCGCTCAGCACAGTTTGAAGCATAATCCCATAGCAGTTTTGGCATTATATCGCTTGTGAGTGTCTTAACTGGTGGCAGTGTTTGACTGATTGGCTTGGGCTTTGGTTTGCCTAGCGCCTGTAAGTCGATAACTTCAGCATCAGCGATTAAGTCATCATAATCAGCATCAAACTCAAGCGCGTCATAAATGAGCGTATGCTCACAAATAATGGCTTCAACATTCACGCCTTTAAGCGGTGTTATGACTTTGGCCTTGTGCTGTGAAGTGGTCATGATAGTTACTTGCTGCACCTCTGCAAAATGTTTCACCGTTCGATTAAACAAGCTCGGTACAAGGCAAGTGAGTACCGTTATATCAATACCTAATTTACGATAAGCGTTATAACAGCGCACTGCCTCAGCAATATCAGCTATGACTATCCACTTACTATCACGACTCATTGAGCCAATGACAAAGGCGCTTGGTATCTCGGTATCAGATATAAAGATACGTCCGTTATCGTCAAGCGGTATGCTGGCGAGTGTGACAATCTCAGCTTGATTATTAACTTTTAGCAGTCCGATAGTGTTAGCAGTGTCGAGCTGCTTTTCTCCTGCCAGCGCTCCTGTAAATATGCTAATATCTCTATCTAGATAGATAACTGAGTTTAATGATCCATTACTTAGTAAGCTTTCTAACGTGCCATGACCTGTTACATCTGCCAATGTAGCGAGTCTAAAATCTGCTATAAATTGTGACAAGCCTGTGCTGATAGCATGGGCTTTGTTATTTTTATCGGTTATCATCTTTACACTCCTTAGCATCACTTCGCGTCTGAGTCGCTGCCTGTTTGATTTGGCGGTAGCGGTAACCGTGTTTATGTTTTGCTTTTTGTGCTTTGCCATGTTTTGACTGAGCAAAGGCGACTTGTGCATCAAAAAAGGTTTGCGGTTTGTCTGAGTTATCAGTCATAACTTATTACCTCCAAATTTGTGAATGTTTGAGGGTGTTTGGGCTGGCATGAGGTGGCTAATAACAACATTACTAAGCAAGCTATTATTGAGATAAAACCGATTAGCGAGCGCTTGCGTTTAGGGTGCTGATTGTAGCTGTATTGGCTGTGGTCGGCTCTTAACTTGGCTTTGTTATCTTTGCTCATCTCTTACCCCTTCAACGTTAAAAGCGATTTCTGCTATTCGTGTGGATAGCTCTTTTAGTGAATTTACTTGCCTATCACCTGTCGGTAACGCACCGCTTAAAGCTAGTAGTTTGTTTTCTACTTCTACTATCTTGATCAGACTGTTGATGGTGATTACGTTGGCATGTAAGGTAATGATGAGCTGGTCGATAAAGTCATCAGTTATCATCAAATAACCTTGCTCTTTTAGACTCTCCATGACTTTATTTATTAAATCGGCTTCACTCATGATCTGCCACCTCGCTATCTAATAAGGTAGCTTCATCAAGCCAATAGACCGAAAAACGCTTGTCATTGTGCGTGACTATCTCGCTTTGAATGGTTAGCCCTGCGGTTCTTAGGTCATGAATGCGCTGTGCTAGGCATGTGATTTGATAAAGGCGGTATGCGTCCCACGTGGTTATGGTTGCCCCTGTCATTAAGTGTGCTCTAACAATATCAATCTGTGTCTTAGGTGCTGGCTGGTTGGTCACTGGGGCGGTGCTGGTGGCTGTAGTAGTCATAATTAAACCCCCTCGCTAACTGATTGCTGATTTTCAATAAAGCGCAAAATATCGCTATTCCTAAACATAGGAATACCGTTTATATTAATTGGCTTAGGGAATTTATCAGCTTTCCACCAGCGTCTTAGTGTTTGGTGGTGTAGTCCGATTAGGTCGGCTGTAGGCTGAATGCGTGAATAGCCTTGAGGGTTTAGTGGGGCTGGTTGCTCATCTTTAATTTGATGGCTGTTATTGATGGTTGGATTGACTCGTGTCATAAGATCACCTGTTAGTTAATGATTAGTAACAGGTGTCATATTAGGATTATGATAGATAAGGCGGTAGATGGTCATTCTAGCTTGAGGGGGTCAGGCTAGCATAGTAGGGTTAATAGTTACGCTTCATTACAATAACCTTTTAGCTTATCGTAAATTAGTTCTATTAAAAGTGTCCGCTGTTTATTTACTGTCTTGCCTCTAGGCATTTTGTTTTCTGATATTATTTCTAATATCTCAATAGGGGGGATAATTTCATCATTTAGCCACCTCTTTAAGGTTTTTTCTGAGCGACTGATACCAGTTATCTGCTTTGAGATTTCTATAACGTGGGCTGGCATTAAAATATGCGAGGTATCATAACTCCATACTTCACGCGCTACATTAGTGAAAGTTATTTTGTCTGTACGCTCTCGCCTTTCAATAGGTGTGAGATTTGTACCGCATAAAGAGGCATTCTTGTATAATTCTAAAGCATCTTTACACTTATTCCGCTTCAAACTCTCCAATGCTAGAAGTAATAATAAATATTCATTGTAACGCTCTTTGTCTTGGTTGCTTCTATCCAAAACATTGGCGTTTATCATGCTTTTGATACAACTATAACCATCTAACTTGTAGCACTGATAAAAATCATCTGCATTAAAATCATAAAGTTTAGAATAGTATTCTGAATTAACTAAGAATGACTTCATGAATAACTTCAGGTATGTCATGCGATTAGTAATATCTGATTTAAGACTAAGTACAAGGTCAGCATCTATCAATGCATCTACTTTTGCTAATTCTTTAATATCCATACTCACACCTTTACACACCTTTTAATAAAATAAGGTGCAAGGCGGTGGCGGCTTTAAGGTGTGTAAATCGCTGCCGTTCGGGGATCAATCCTAGCCTTGCAATTTGTTATGACAACATCGAGTCGTCAAAGTGGTTTTGTCAGTTTTGTCAGTGCAACATCAGCCATGTTTTATATTTTTATGACTCTTAAAATCAGCATGAATAATATTATCAAACTTGCCAGCTTTGATATTGTCTAGGTAGTTTGCCCAGTCGGTCATCATTTTGGTTCTGTTATCTAAAAAATTAAAACGACTATAAGCTCTACCATACTGATTAAGCATGGTATGACCTAGTGCGAGCTCGGTTATCAATTCATCATAGCCTAGTCGCTCCATTAGCATAGTTTTAGCGCTTGCTCTAAAACCGTGGGGTGTATGAATACCTTTGTAGCCTTTACCATCATTCATAAGATCACTGTTCATTACCTTGTTAATTTCTTGCTTATGATGATATGGCGCTGCTTTGCGTCTAGTGTTATGAAATACATACTCACTATCACCTGTAAGCGGTTGCATACGCTCAAGTATAGCTATGGCTTGCGGTGCTAATGGTATAACCATACTTGCCATCATGTCGCCGCGTCCTCTGCTTTTTTGCGGCTCAAAAACCCATTGCTTAGCGTTCAAGTCAATATCTGCCCACTTCATAGTACAAGCGTCACCAATACGGACAAAGGTAAGTGCTAATAGCTGTAAGATACTTTTGTTATAAAGTTGGTTTGCATCTTCTAACTGGTCAATATCGTTTAACAGTTCGGCGAAGGTATGCACATCATTACTTAATGCTGGGCTATGTTTGACAGTATGCGTTTTTAGCGTACCTTGTAGATCGCTTGCTGGGTTGTACTCAATAATCATATGAGCTTTAGCAATTTGTAAAATGCTCTTTAATATGGTTCTTGTCTTTAAACCCTTTGCAACATGCGTCTTTTGAATATCAGTAACAAACTTAATAACGACACTAGGCGTTATGTCAGTGACTTTCATTTGACCTAGTTTGTTATCTATCAGCTTTAATATAACTTCATTCTTTTTGTACGTGGTAGGGTTTAAGTGTTTGCTGGCTTGAACATCACGCCATTCATTAATGAAGTGGTTTAAGGTGTTTTTACGTTCAGCAAGCTCTTTTTGCTTTTCTTGATCTCTATGCTCTAACGGGTCAATAGACTTTGCGAGTAACTGCATGTTGTCGCTGTAATGTTGGCGAGCATCGGCAAGGCTTAACGCTGGATATTGTCCCAATGTCATATAAGGGCGTTTAGCAGTGATAGGGTGGGTGTAGCGGTGTCTAAAATCGACTGTAGCGCTTGTACTATCTTTATGCGGTCTTATACGCACTTCTAAGCCTTTATAACCTGCTATCGGATAACTGGCTTTTGTATCGGCTTGAACAGTTTCTTTGATAGCTCGCTTGATCTGGGTGTCGGTAGTTATCTCTTTTTTAGCCATGTTCTTATCACCTGTTTTTTTGGTAGCCACTTTGGTAGCCATTTACTGACTGTTTTTAGCGATTAACTCAGGTTATCACAGGTTATATAATACCGTCAAAGCCTTTAATATTAAAGGGTTGTAGTGTTATCAAGGTTTATCATAAGTTATCAAAAGATACATTCTTCGGAGTGCGTTTTTTTTAATTAAAAAAGGCCATTCATGGACATAAATATTGCTCAAAATCTACTCATGTAACAAAAGATTTCATATCTTAGCCTTTGTAACCCATTAGGAGATGATTGCTTGCACTTCTTAACCATCATGCCCTCAATAGGCTACAGAGTATTTGAAATACTTTGTTACTATGTACTCATCGTTAGCAAACAGGACGATAGAGCAAAAAGCTCACATAAATACATAACTTGTTTGTCATATTTAAATTAATGGAGAATACAATGAAAACTCTACAAAAAACATTACTCGCATTAGCTGTTGGTTCGTTCGTTAGCGTTGGTGCACAAGCTGCTGTTACTTACGGCAATGGTTATACAGGTCAGCCGTACGTTGGTGCTAAGATTGGTCAGTTTGACACTGATGTAGACGGTGATGATCCAACTGCTTATGGTATCTATGCAGGTTATAACTTTGACCCAAACTTTGGTATGGAAGTAGAATACGTCGGATCAGATGATGCGGATCTAGATAGTGGCTTCAATGGAGAGTATGACGTCAAGACTTACGGTGCCTACGGTACTTACCGCTATGCTTTCCCGAACACAGCCTTATATGCAAAAGGTAAACTCGGTATTGCTAAAACAGAATTAGAAGCTGATTTTGATGGCGGTGGCAGTGACTCTGTAAGTGATACAGGCATTGCTGGTGGTATCGGTTTAGGATATTCAGTCAATCAAGATTTCAGTGTTGAAGCTGAATATGCCATGATGGATAGCGATGCTGATGCGTCACTTCTAACATTAGGCGCTCATCTGAAGTTCTAATATTTTATTACTATAATTGATATAAAAAACGATCACCTTGGTGGTCGTTTTTTGTTTGCATTTCATAAAAACATTTGTTTGTTCTAACGATTTTTCTTGCTATTATGCATCTGTCACGAAAGCTTGCAGTATGAGCCCAAAGACGACGAATCTATATTTTAAATTTCAGCCTTTTATTAAAGGAAAGATATGAACAATTTACAGAAGTCTTTAATTGCTTTAGTCGCAGGTTCACTACTAAGTGTCAGCGCGCAAGCTGCTTTGTTCTCTGGCGTAGCAGGTTATACTGGACAACCTTATGCTGGTGTTAAAGTTGGTCAGTATAGCCCTGATGATGTTGATGATGACGCTTTTTCTTATGGGGTGTATGGCGGTTATAAGTTCACGCCAGAATTCGGTGTTGAAGCTGAGTATCTGACTACTAACGATGCTGATGCTTTTGATGATGAGTTTGAAAAGGCAGAGTATAGTGGTGATGTTTACGGCTTATACGCTACTTATGATTATGTATTTCCTAACACTGCGTTATACGCTAAAGGCCGCTTAGGTATTGCAAAAAACGAGATTGATGTCGATTATACTGATAATTTTGACACGCGTGAAAACGATAGTTTTAGCGAATCCGATACAGGAGTAGCTGGTGGCTTAGGTTTAGGGTATAACCTTACTCCTATGGCGAGCATTGAAGCTATGTATAATTTCTATCCTTCTGTTGAAGACTTAGATGTAGATGGTATCACTGTAGGTGCTCACTTTAAATTTTAGGATATAGTACAATTATCTAATGAAAACGATCACTTCGGTGGTCGTTTTTTTGTGCCTATAACTTTTATTAATAACTTTTAGGTTATCAAATCCGATAAGCTATAAATAACAGTATATTATTGATTTATAAGAGAATAGTAAGCGCTTAACTGTGCTACATTAAAGAATAGGAATGCATAGGAGCATACAGCGATGATTGAGACCCTTTGGATGATTGAGCCTTGGCATTGGTTGGTACTTGGCTTTGTGTTGATGATTGCTGAGATATTTATTCCTACTTTTGCAAGCCTTTGGTTTGGCGCAGCAGCATTGATTGTCGCCGCCCTAGCATGGCTCTTGCCTGTGCCTTTAGTCTTTCAAGTGATTATCTGGCTTGTACTATCGGTGCTATTTATGTTTGCTTGGATCAAATATATCAAACCGCTATCTATTAATCGCAGTAAAGCAGGACTAGATAGTAGTACGCTCATTGGTGAGACGGGTATGATCGTACTCAAACCGCAAAAGAATACTGCCGGAATCATCCGCTTTAATGTCCCTATTTTTGGCGCTGATGAGTGGCCTTGTCGTATTCGTAGTGAGAGCGTAGAGGTCGGCGATCGGGTTATAGTCACAGGATTAAGTGGTAACGATCTAATGGTTGCACCAACCAAACGTATCGCCGCGCCAAGTATTGCTACTCATCCTAATATCAATCCTGTTGAGAGCCGAGTCATACCCGAAAAAGCAAAAGCTAGTCGGCTTGATCTCAACAAACCTAATCTTGATAGCGTGCGCTTGAAGAACAAGTTTATCGATAAGTGAGGTATGGTTCAGAATCTTTATTGTAAGCTACCTTGATATCGCCAGAACTTTGACATTACCAGACGTAGAGCTAAAGGTGGTGTGAATTTTTTCTACAAATATAACGCTAGTCAAGCACCGTAATGATTTAGACAAAATTTTTTAACATTGCTGCGCTCTTGATAGCAATGGCTCAAGGAGAGCACTATGAACAGCATTATAAATAACATGAGTGGCGTCAGTATTGTGATGATACTTCTCATAGCCTTAGTAGCTTTTACCGTATTTAAAGGGGTACGCATCGTACCGCAGGGTTATAAATGGGTGGTTCAGCGCTTAGGTAAATACAATCAGACGCTAGAGCCTGGTCTGACGCTGATTATTCCGTTCATTGATAGAGTGGCGTACAAAGTGACGACCAAAGACATCGTACTCGATATTCCATCACAAGAAGTCATCACCCGCGATAATGTTGTCATTATTGCCAACGCGGTCGCTTATATCAATATTGTCCGTCCAGACAAAGCGGTCTACGGTATCGAAGATTATGAGTATGGTATCCGCAATTTAGTACAGACCTCACTTCGTTCTATCATTGGTGAGATGGATTTGGACAATGCTCTGTCTAGTCGTGACGAGATCAAAGCTTTGCTCAAGCATGCTATCTCAGAAGATATCGCTGATTGGGGTATTACTCTAAAGACCGTTGAGATTCAAGACATTAACCCCTCACAAACCATGCAAGCCTCTATGGAAGAGCAGGCCGCAGCAGAGCGTCTACGCCGCGCAACAGTGACCCGTGCTGATGGTCAAAAGCAAGCGGCTATCTTAGAAGCTGATGGTCGCCTTGAAGCCTCACGCCGCGATGCTGAAGCGCAAGTGGTACTGGCCAAAGGCTCAGAAGAATCTATTCGCCTTATTACCGCGGCGATGGGTGATGAAGAGATGCCGATTGTCTACTTACTTGGCGAGCAGTACATTAAGTCGATTCGTAAACTGGCAGAGTCTGATAATTCAAAAATGGTCGTGTTACCTGCTGATATTTTGAGCACCGTTAAAGGTATGGTCGGTGATAAGTTTAAAGTGTAGTCCATAATTTAAAAAAAGACCTCGCTTGAGGTCTTTTTTTTGGCTGCTCTTGTGACTATGAACGGTTAAATCACTTTAGAAAAACGGTCTTTATGTTTGACGCTTAGATACTCATCAAACACCATCGCTACGTTGCGACCAAGCAGGCGACCTCTGGGCAAAACGCGAATACCCGCTGCATCCATATCTATCAGCTTATCTTTTTGCATAGCATCCAACTGGCTGATCTCATCAATAAAATAAGTCACTGCATCAATACCAAATTTTTGATTGACGTCTTTAAAGTCGATATAGTCGTGACAAAGCAGATTCATAATCACGTACTCACGCAGACGGTCTTTGAGTGAGGTTTTGATGCTTTTAACAGCAGGAATCAGGTTAGGGTTATGACGTGCCTTATCAATACTCTCCTTATAAGCTTGCAAGTCGGTATCGTTTTGCAAAATATAGCGCGTATTACTATTGGCGATTTGGCTGATGGCTGAGACTCCAAAGCCGAGCAAATCGCAATCGCCCATGATGGTATAACCCTGAAAATTACGGTGTAATTTACCGGCGCGCTGTGCTATCGCCAACTCATCATCCGCTTTGGCAAAATGATCGATACCGATATATTGATAGCCTGCTGCAGTGAGCATATTGACCGTATTGCCAAGCATAGTGAGCTTGTCGCTAGGGCTAGGTAGATCCTCATCCTTGATCTGCCGCTGCGCTTTAAAACGCTCAGGCAAATGCGCGTAGTTAAACACAGACAGACGATCAGGTGACATCTCTATGATGCGTGCAACGGTCTTGGCAAGTGTATCAGGGGTCTGATGCGGGAGACCATAAATCAAATCAATGTTGATAGAGCCAAAACCAAGCTTGCGCGCCTCAGCCAAGATATGAGCAATCAATTCTGCTGAATGGACGCGGTTGACAGCGATTTGCACCGCGTCATCCAAATCCTGCACCCCTAAGCTAATGCGATTAAAACCAAGACTACGCAACGTTTTGAGGGTATTATCTCCAAGCTCGCGCGGATCAATCTCGATAGAGTAATCCCCTTTATCCTCATCCAAAAACTCAAACTGCGTCTGCAAAAACTTCCACAGTTGCACCAGCTCCTCATCGCGCAAAAACGTCGGCGTACCACCGCCTAGATGCAGCTGTTTAACGATAGGCTTATCACTACCCTCTGGCGCAGTTAGCAAACGGCGTTTTTGTTTTACCTCATCGATCAAATACGCTAAATAATCGCCCGAGTCACTGTTCTTTTTAGTAATAATTTTATTGCAAGCGCAGTAATAGCATAGATGACGACAAAAAGGGATATGAAAGTACAGAGATAATGGCGCGCGTGCTTCACGCTTTTGGAGTATTTTTGTCTCTAGATTTTCAGCGATGGGGGAGAATTCTAGTGCCGTTGGATATGACGTGTAGCGGGGCCCTGAACGATTGTATTTTTGGATAATGGCGTCGTCAAAGGCAGGGAGCTGCTTACTGGTGATACTGCCGCGCGTGCTAGCATAAGGGTTGTCAGGCTGGGCGGTAGGGCGCACGGTAGTAGGCGGCGCGTCATGTGCGTAATGATCAAATTCTGCCATGTCCGTATCCTTTTTTATATTGTAAACGTTTAGTAATGTCATTTTATTATATCAAATCCCTAATAAAAGTAGGGGTAATTTATGGTCTAAGGGTTTATTGGCTCAAAAAAATCATCAATGACACGACATTTGCGCGTCAGTAGATAATACTTTATTATCAATCAATCTGCATAAGGAAGTGCTCATGTCGTTCGCGCAAGTCTATACCCGCTCCGTAGTCGGTCTACATGCTCCGCAAGTTATCATCGAAGTCCATCTCTCTCAAGGCTTGCCTGCACTGACTATCGTCGGACTCCCAGCCGCAGCAGTCAGAGAGAGTAAAGATCGGGTGCGCTCAGCTATTATAAATTCAGGATTTCAGTTCCCCAACAGGCGTTTAACCATAAATCTTGCGCCAGCTGATTTGCCCAAAGACGGCGCGCGTTTGGATCTGCCCATTGCCATTGGTATTTTGGCCGCCAGTGGTCAGCTTGAGCCTGAGGTGCTCACTGGGTTTGAGTTTATCGGAGAGCTGGCTCTAAATGGCGAGCTACGACAAGTAACTGGGAGCCTTGCTGTTGCCCGAGCCATTAAGGCTGAACAGTCCGCGTCAAAAGAGACAGTAACAAAAGAGACAATAACGAAAGAGACATTAGCAACGCGTCAGCTTATGGTACCAAGCGCTAACGGCGCTGAGGCCAGCCGAGTGGACGGTATAGAGGTACTTGGCGCGATAAGTCTAAAGGCGGTTTGTGATCATCTGCAAGCGCTAACGGGTGCCACCATGACGGACAAACAGCTGACACCAGTTGTGCCAACGCCAGCCCCCAAACATACAGGGTATAAAGTTGATTTAGCTGATGTAAAGGGTCAGCATCATGCGCGCCGAGCGCTTGAGATCGCAGCTGCTGGCGGGCACTCATTACTATTCACAGGACCACCAGGTTCGGGTAAGACCTTGATGGCGTCGCGCCTACCAACGATACTGCCAGATCTTAGCGCTGAGGATGCGTTAGAGGTCGCTAGTACCTATTCGGTCGCAGATAGCGAGTATGACTATGGTACGCGCCCCTTTCGTCAAGTGCATCACACCATATCAGCAGTCGCCTTGGTTGGTGGCGGCTCACGTCCCAAACCTGGCGAGATTACCCTTGCCAATAAAGGCGTGTTGTTCCTTGATGAATTGCCTGAGTTTGAGCGCAGTGTATTAGAAGTACTACGCCAACCATTAGAAGCCAAGCAAATTACCATTAGCCGCGCCAACTCACAGATGACTTTTCCTGCCAACTTTCAGCTAGTGGCCGCGATGAATCCGTGTCCTTGCGGTTATGATGGCGACGCCTCTAATCGTTGCCGCTGTCGTCCTGAACAGATCAAGCGCTATCAAGATAAGCTCTCAGGGCCACTACTAGATCGTATTGACTTGCATATTACCGTACCTGCGCTACCAATAGCCGATCTGCAAAACGCGCAAGCGGGGGAGAGCTCAGAGCAAGTACAAACTCGAGTAGCCGCAGCGCATCAGCGTCAACTAACGCGACAAAACAAGGTCAATAACGAGCTAAGTCCTAGCGAGCTTGATGAGCACGTTCAGTTAGGCGAGAGCGAGCAAAAGATACTACAGATGGCGCAGCAGCGTCTCAATCTATCAGCGCGTGGTTATCACCGTGTATTGCGAGTTGCCCGTACCATCGCCGATCTTGCCGATAGCATCGACATCACCAGCGCTCATGTGTCCGAAGCGCTCAGTTACCGTAGTAAGTGATTGACTATTTTTGACCTTGATGAATTAAATCAAAACAGCCCGATGATATTGCCAGCATCATCTAAGTCAATACGCTCAGCTGAGGGCTGTTTTGGTAATCCTGGCATTTTCATAATAGGGCCACAAATCACCACGATAAACCCTGCACCACTTGAGATGCTGATATCGCGCACATGGATAGTAAAGCCGGTTGGTCGTCCTAATAGTTTAGCGTCATCGCTTAGAGAATACTGCGTCTTAGCAATACAAACAGGTATCTTATCGAGATTAAGTGCCTCTAGTCGCGCGATTTTGGACTGCGCAAGGCTGCTGATATCGATGTCATCTGCGCCGTAGATACGCTGAGCAATCGCGCGTATTTTATAAGCAATAGGTTTGTCACTATCATAAGCTAACTGAAAGGTGCTGGGTTTATCGTCATGCAGCATATCGAGCAGAGTATTCGCTAGTGTCTCGCCGCCTGCGCCACCTTTTTCCCATACTTGCGTGAGCGCCACTTTAACGCCTTTTGCCTGACAGGCTCGCCGTACTAGTTCAATCTCAGCATCCGTATCACTGACAAAATGGTTGATGGCGACAACGACAGGTAGACCATAGACGTTTTGCATATTATCGATATGCTTCATAAGATTAGGCAGCCCTTCCTCAAGGACAGGCAGGTTCTCAGCTGTCAGCTCGTTTTTGGTAACACCGCCATTATATTTAAGCGCGCGGATAGTCGCGACAATAACCGCTGCATCTGGGATGAGCCCTGACAAGCGGCATTTGATATCGCAGAACTTTTGCGCGCCAAGATCAGCACCAAAGCCTGCTTCGGTAAGGGTGTAATCTGCTAAATGCATAGCGACGCGAGTGGCAATCACTGAACTGCAGCCGTGGGCGATATTGGCAAAGGGACCACCGTGGACGAAAGCAGGTGTGCCCTCGATCGTTTGGACGAGGTTGGGTTTGATGGCCTCTTTTAATAAAACTGCCATAGCGCCGTGAGCGTTTAGATCACGAGCGTAGACTGGCTGTTTGTCTTTATTAAAGGCAACCAAAATATTACCCAAGCGCTGCTTTAAATCGTTTAAATCGGTTGCCAGACATAATATCGCCATGACCTCAGAGGCAACAGTGATATCAAAGCCATCTTCACGCATGATGCCATCAGTCGTCTTGCCGATACCGCTGATAATATTGCGCAGCTGACGATCATTCATATCGACCGCACGCCGCCAAAAGATTTGTTTGGGATCGATACCCAGTGCATTACCTTGATAAATATGGTTATCAATCAGCGCGGCTAGCAAATTATTGGCCGCACCAATTGCATGAAAGTCACCTGTAAAATGCAGGTTGATATCTTCCATCGGCAACACCTGCGCGTATCCACCGCCAGCGGCGCCGCCTTTGATACCAAATACTGGGCCTAAGGAGGGTTCACGAATAGCGACAACCGTTTTTTTACCTGAGCGCTGCTGCTGATGGATGCGATTGAGCGCGTCAGCCAGACCAATAGTGACCGTGGTCTTGCCTTCACCAGCAGGGGTGGGGTTAATGGCGGTGACTAAGATCAACTTGCTACGCTTGGTCGCAGGTACTGCAAATACGTCGGCGGGGTCTATTTTGGCCTTGTAATGTCCGTAGGGCTCGATATGGTCTGCATCTATGCCTAGCTTTTGCGCAATAGTATTGATAGGTTGCAAGATTGCTTGCTGGGCAATAGCAATATCATTAGGGACGCTCATACAGGCAATTCTCTTTTATTTATAATAGGCGGTGAGTCGCTGTTTAAAGGTTACTGATTCAAAACGTAATCAAGCAAATCTGCAAAGTTGTCAAAGGCGGCGCTAGGTCGACTATCTCGAATATCTTGACCGTAATTATAGCCGTAAGATAGCGCTAGGGTATCCATACCAGCGCTTTTACCAGCGAGCATATCATTGACAGAGTCGCCAATCATAACCGCTTGCATGGGCGTAAATCCAAGAGTCTGGTAGGTATGAAGCAGCGGGGTTGGGTCAGGCTTTTTAACTGGTAAGCTATCGCCGCCAAGCACGCTTGAGAACAGCGGCGTCCAACCAAAGCTCTCAAGTATTTTGGGTACAAAGCGTATGGGTTTGTTAGTCACGAGCGCTAACGTGTAGCCCGCTTGTTTTAATTGATGTAGACCCTTATCGACATCAGGATAAGCGACGGTTTTACTGGTTTCTATGTTGTTATAAGCCTCCAAAAATATCTGCTCTGCATGATCTGCCTCGGATGGTGTCAATGCGCCATCAGGTACTTGTGTCTGTCCAACCAGAGCACGCTCAACCAGCAGGCGCGAGCCATTACCGACCCACTCTTTTATCGTATCGAGCGAGTAGGTAGGTTTGCCAAGCGTTGTCAGCATCGTATTGATTGCGTCAGCCAGATCAGGAACGCTGTCGATCAACGTACCATCAAAATCAAATATCAACAGTTTTTTATCTTGCATAGATGTACTCATTATTATGTTTGTATTAAAAATACTAGGCTAAACCGATAGTTTTAAGGGTTAAAGTTAGCACTCAAACTAAGCCATTATTCTACTTCTTTGTAGCGCTCGCGATGCTCCTTTTTCATCCGTAGATAGTCTTCATTTGCGCGGCACTCATCCCATTTGGCTTTAAATATTTGCGCTGATTCTGCCTTAACGGGGTCTTCGATTTGCCGTGGTAATTCCTCGCGACCATGCGCACCGCTTTGACCTTTTTTATCATCAGGTACAGGGCCTTTGTACTTTTTACCGCCCTTATGATTGGCGTAGCGACGCGCGCGGGTGTAGCCCATCTGAATAAATTTGCGTGCCATATCGGCACCAACGAAGTCATCGTCTGCTAAATAGTCCAAAAACATCTGATAGATTTTTTCACTACTCTCACGAGCAATATCAGGCGTCGCAAAGCGCCAATGCGGCAGAATCTCAGACTTATATGGCTCAACGAGTAACACGCCTTGCTCACCGCGCCCCACTCGGTATAGTTCAGGCTGCGCGCGCAGATCTAGATTCTTATAATCCAAATCGTAATCAAATTCTCTCATTACCTTCACCCGCTTCTGTTAGTGCTACCCAGTATACTGAGCAAAACATGATGAAAAGTAGCATAAAAGTGTTATGAATGAGTATGTGCTTGCCTGATCTTTAGTCATAAAAAAACCCTCAAACTATATAGCTTGAGGGTTTTGGCTGCTTAATTAACAGCTAAATTAGGTCAACGAAATGGTGGCTCGAGGCAGGATCGAACTGCCGACACACGGATTTTCAATCCGTTGCTCTACCTACTGAGCTATCGAGCCGTCTTCGTTGAGGTCGCTATTAAACTAAATATAGGCGCTAGTGTCAAGTCATTTTTAGCTTTTCTACTATAATATAAATAAATACAGAAGTAATATAGGCAAACATAGATATCAGATCACTCTTTGACACGTAGCAGCTCATAATCGCTCATAATGTGATGGATATCGCTATCGACAGGGACGAACTGGCGCACACCTTTTTTGACCTCAGCGTCATAAACCAATTTGATGAATTTAGCGTCTATCGCGCGCCCCTTGTTTTGTTCGTGCACCGTCAAGTATTGCAAGCGTTTGGCGTCGGTCTGCCCATCATCAAAACAGCCAACCGCAGCGATAGGCTTGTCATTGAACATACCGACATACAGGTACTGACCACGCTTAAAACCTTGCTCAATAAGACTTAAGACCTCAGCGCCACTTGGCTGGGTATCATCGTTATCGTAGAGAGCTTGCAAGCGCTCAGCAAGCTCATTGTCGCGCGCAGGTTTTTTAATGAGCGGCGCATCTAGATCGTTAATAGCAATAGCTTCTAATGGCATGGTCGAATCCTACAAAGAGTACTTTTATAATGATTAAAATAAGTAAATTGATAATACTAAACACACTATTTTAGCATAATGATGTGAGCTTTACGCACGCGCCATAGCCGTTATGGTGCCGTTTTGCTATGATAGCGATACCTAATATACTTCTCGTCAAACCTATCAGAATTTTTTATCTTTATATACAGAGAACCGTCATGTCTACTGATGCCAACCAAAATCAACAGCAAAACTCAGCTCTAAATCAATATGGTCGCCCAGCGCGCACCGCCACCGTCGAACGTAACACTGCTGAGACGCAAATCACTTGTACCGTCAATCTTGATGGCACGGGTCAAGGGGTGGTCGATACCGGCGTGCCGTTTTTGGATCACATGATTAATCAGATCAAGCGTCATGGTCTCTTTGATTTAGACATCAAATGCGTCGGCGATACCTTTATCGACGACCATCATAGTGTGGAAGATACAGGCATTACCTTGGGTCAAGCCTTTAATAAAGCGCTCGGTGATAAAAAAGGCATCCGTCGTTATGGGCACTTTTATGCGCCGCTTGATGAAGCGTTAACGCGCGCCGTCGTCGATCTCTCAGGTCGTCCTGGCTTACATATGGACATCCCTTTTACTCGCTCGCACGTCGGTACTTTTGATGTCGATCTATTTAGCGAATTCTTTTACGGCTTCGTCAATCACTCATGGATGACGGTGCATTTGGATAATCTTAAAGGTAAAAACAGCCATCACCAAATCGAGTCGACCTTTAAAGCCTTTGCTCGCGCGCTGCGTATGGCCTGTGAGTATGATGAGCGCGCGCTTAATACGCTACCATCGACCAAAGAGGCGTTTTAATGACCAAAATAGCACTCTTAGATTACGGTATGGGTAACTTGCATTCGGTCAGCAAGGCACTCACCAATGTCGGCAGCGATGTGTCCATCACCAACGACCCCAAAGTCGTCGCAGCTGCTGATAAAATCGTCTTCCCCGGTGTTGGTGCGATGCGCGACTGTATGATCGGTATGCGTGATGCTGGCATTGATGATGTCGTACGTGACGCTATCTTTAATAAGCCCGTCATGTCGATTTGCGTCGGTATGCAAGCGCTGTTTGCAGAATCTAGTGAAAACGGTGGCACCGCTTGTTTGGGTATCCTAGACGGCAACGTAGAAGCCTTTGACCCAACGTGGATAGACGAGCAGGGCGCGACGATTAAAGTGCCGCACATGGGCTGGAATACGATTACTGATATGGATGAGAGCCATCCTTTGTGGAAGGGCATAGAGAACAATCAGCACTTTTATTTTGTGCACAGTTATTACTGCGCTCCTAACGATGAGTCCCAAATTGCCGCCATTTGCGATTACGGACAGCCGTTTTGTGCCAGTATTATCAAAGACAATCTATTTGCCACTCAGTTTCATCCTGAGAAAAGCCATACCGCAGGCTTGCAACTACTCAAGAATTTTGTCGAGTGGGACGTGTAGTTAGGTAAAAGTTAAATTTGGCAGTAAGGTGAGTTATCATAGGCGTAACTCACCTTTTTTATTATCTATAACTAACATTTGAGATAAATAAGTGGACTTTACTACTTTTAAACTAAGCGTCATTGAAGTGACAGGTCTTGCCAAAGATGCCTTACATATCTACGTTGGCGTCGGCGTCTACCTGCTCTGCCTGTTTATCCTACGTCCTATTATCAAAAAGCAAGCCATCCGCTCAACTTTTGCTTTGCTAGTCGCCATCGGCATTGCCTTACTAGGTGAGTACTTTGACAATAAACACATCATAGCGCCAAAAGGTCTAATGGCTTTAGAAGGCTCAGATATAAAGGCCAGTATTCATGACCTTATCAATACTTGCTTGCTACCCTTCGTGCTTTATACTTTGACTCTATGGACGACTATATTCCACCCTTCAAACCCGCAAGTTAAAATGTTGAGACAAAGATCTTAACTTACCGCCCTAAAAATAAGCTAAAGTAAGGGTGTTCTTTCAAAAACCTGAAAGAGGCGCTATTACTATGTTTATCTCCAGCAAGTTTAAACCTTACGCTGCTAGACTCCTTTCTACATTGACCGCTTTGCTGCTTAGCTTTGGCAGCCATCATTCGGCAATGGCTGTTCAGAATGTCATTGAATCGACAAACCCCTCTATTGAAAAACCATTAGCCCGCGTAACACCTGCACCTGTCAAATTACTTGATACTAATGAGTTAAATCGAATAACGCATTTGTCAGTAGGCAAAAAAGATCAATTTTTTCCAGCTGGCAAAGTACTCAATGACTATCTTAAAATTGAATTAATAGATAAAGCCTTTTTTGAGAAAAAACGTGTGCTCGCTGTCGATTATTTATCACATAAAAACGCCATCAAAAAACGTAATGGCATAATAACTATTCAATTGGTTAAGGATTCTTTGAAACTAGTAGATATCGATAGTGACGATGATGGCGAAACTTATCGCTATATCGGCCAAATAGATGCCTTAGATCAGCATCTGGTTGAAGTACTGCGTTGGGAGAGTCAGAACTATCAAATGTTTGATCAAGTTGAAGGGTTCTTAACTCAAGAGTTTTCAGCTTATCCTTATCTGTCGCCAAATAAACGCTATATCATCTCAGCTTACGCCAACCCATATGAGGGTCATACCGATCTCGGACTCTATAAAGTTAAAGGCAGAGAGATCATCCCTGTTATGAGCGCAGGCTTTAAAAATTGGATGCCTATCACTGATCCTGCTGACATATTTTGGGCGAGAGATGGCTATCTGTATTTAGCGGTGACTCATAGCGCTAGTGCCATGCAGATCGGCGGTCGCGTCAATGCACAGATGCAGTATATTAGGATAAAAGTTGATTTATAGAGTGGTTAGTTGTTACATAGATAATTCTTGCAACTTAACAACCGACCCCTTACAAAGCTTACGAAACATAAAAACTCTCTTCTACTTAACGCCCCCTTAGTTTGTTATTTTACCCTTAGACAATAGCCAAATCGATATGCCTATCAAGTTTATTAATTTGGCTATCCATAACTATCAATAATAAAAACCTATTAAAAAGGAACCACTATGAATATCCAAAACCTAGTAGACAAAGCCAAAGATACTTTAGATAAGGCCAAAGACACCTTGGTTTTAGAGCCGCAAGAGACTGAGTCAGGCGCTTATATCCCTTCTAAGTCCTCGCTAAAGATAGCCGCACCGAACAAAACCAACTACGATCATACCGAGTATGATAATCGCTATACGGGCAATAAGAAAATTATGATGATCTGTACCGAGCAGCAGTATATGACCATGGAGAACGGCAATAAGTTTGACACAGGTAATCATCCCGTTGAGATGATGGTACCTTTATTGCACTTTAAAAAGGCAGGCTTTGAAGTAGACGTGTTTACCCCAACGGGGAAGCCTGTCAAAGTTGAGCAGTGGGCTATGCCAGAGGATGACAAAGACGTTAAAGAGATTTACGCTGAGTACGAGTCCAAGCTGAATAAGCCAAAAAGTATCGCTGACTTCGTCAAAAATGATATGGCAGATAGCGATGAATATGTGGCAATCTTTATCCCCGGTGGTCATGGGGCGATGCTAGGCTTACCCGAAGATTATGATCTTGGTGAGTTACTGCGCTGGGGTCATAAAAATGATCTATTCACCTTAGCGATTTGTCATGGGCCTGCGGCTTTATTGGCAGCTAATTTAGAAAGTCCTGATAGCTTCAAGCAAGACGATAGCGATAACGCTAAGCGCGACTTTATCTTTAAAGGTTATAAAATGGTGGCATTCCCTACGGCCATGGACAAGCAAATGCCTAAGATCGGTTATCTACCTGGACCAATGCCGTGGTATTTTGCGGAGAAGTTAGAAGATTTAGGCGTTACTATCGATAATAAACTGGCATCTGGACAGACGCATCAAGATAGAAAGTTGATCTCAGGTGACGGGCCTCTAGCGGCGAATGACTTTGGTAAAATGAGTGCTAAAGCTTTGCTAAAAGAGTTTAGTTAAAAAGGTTTTGATAAACTTGTCGCCTAAAAAAACGGACTAATCATTAGTCCGTTTTTTGTTTTTAAGAGTAAAGGGTTTTACTTAGCCTTATCATATAACCCACGCACCACCTCACCAATCACCGCAATGCCATCAATCAAAGTCTGCTCATCGGCGGCAATACTCATACGAATACACTCATGCGCGTGCTTATAGTCGCTAATATCAACACCAGGGAAGAAGTACTCACTCGGCACGATAAGCGTACCTTTTTCTTTCAAAGTCTCATACAGCTCAGAGGTACTAATCGGCAAATCCTTAAACCATAACCATAAAAATATCGCGCCCTCAGGCTTATGAATCGATAGCGGATAGTCGCCCAGCTCCTTTTTAAGTAACGCAACTGCGGTTTTCGCTTGCTGCTGATAAAAGGGTTTAATCTCGTTATCAGATAAGTCTTTAATAGTGTCATTTTCAACTAGCGGCGTGGCAATAGATGCGCCAAAGCGCGTCGGCGAAAGATTCACTACCGCATTCATCGCGCTGACCGCTTCGATAACTTCAGGAGCAGCGACAATAATACCCGTACGCACCCCCGGCAGACCAATCTTCGATAAGCTAAAACACAGTATCGTATTCACATCCCAGCTTAATTGTACATCTGAGTAAATAATATTAGGGAAGGGCATACCATAAGCGTTATCGATAATCAGCGGTACATCGTAACGTTTGGCAATCTCCGCCAAATGCGCCATCTCTTCATCGGTTAAAACATTACCTGTCGGATTGGTCGGACGCGAACAACAAATCGCACCAATACGACCTTCCTTGAGCGCGGGCAAGTTCTCTAACGCTTCAAAATCGACTCGATACTTAAAAAATCCGTCCTCGCCATCATGCGTCACTTCATCGATATGTGGCAACACTGCGGCAAAATGCTGACCTTCGACATGCACATCGCTATAGCCAATATATTCAGGCGTTAGCGGCAATAGAATAGACTTATCGACAGATTGATTATCATCAACCTTAAAAGCACCGCCAAATAGGTTAAACAAGTAGAAAAACGCATTTTGCGAACCATTGGTTAAAGCGATGTTTTCTGCGCTCAAATTCCAGTCATAATGACGATTAAAAAAGCTGACCAAAGCCTCAATAAAAGCGGCATCACCCTGCGGATTAGAATAATTCGCCATGCTGATAATTGAGGTGCTATTCGCTTCGCCTGTATCGTTATCATTGCCAAGCTCTCGGTAAGTCTGTAAAAACAGCTCATTCACCGCCTCAATCTTGGCAGGATTACCGCCGCCTAGCATGTTGACTGGCTTATCGCTTTTGAGCGCATCGCCCAAGTCATCCATCAATTGCGAGATGCCCGTAGGCTGAATAAACTTTTGACCAAACTTAGAGAATTTCATAGGATTACCGTGCGCTTGTCAGTATCTGACTGTTTGATTAGGTGAGTGTGCGGGTTCGCGTGGCGCTAGTATAGCAAATGCCAGCTTTGATGTGCGCCTTGTCAAGCGCTGATCGCCGTTTATCTTTCGTATATTTAACCCACGAATAAACCAAAAAACACCCTCTATATCAATAGCGAGCGTTATGGTTTGCGGTTTTAGAGATTGGGGTTTTGGAGCTAATCCTGCTTTACGCTTGTAGTTGGCAGTCTGTGGCGCACAGCACCTAGGCACAGCAGCATTGCTGTTGCCTCGACACTACTCCTGTGTAAGGTGCTGTAAGCGTCCCAGCCCACCAAGCTACCGCTGCAATCAGGGCTAAACCGCCTTGCTACAGCAGGGTTACCGGTTCATTACGATAATCGAAACTTTAAATTGAGTTTGAATTTGAGCGGTAGGGTGCGCCCAGCGCACCGATAAATTATAAAATCTATAAACCTAGATAGATGTTATCAAGGGGTAATCATCAACACGGGTTTAAAGTTAAGAATAGCGTTCTTAACGGTGTACTGGGCATAATTTACGAATAGTTATGAGTTAAAAAAATTTATCATAATCTGGATTTGGAGCGTATTCACCATCTATAATTATAGGCATCCAACCAAAATAAGCTTTGAAGAACTTAAGACTTCTTACCTCATACTGATTTTCTGCACACTTTTCTATAGAAATCATAGCGTGATTGTAATAAGTATATTCGCCGCCAGCTCCGCTAGGGAACAGTAAATTCAGTCTTTCGACATCCCAATCTACCATTTCACCTTCTAATACATAAGGATCAAAATCTAAAGTCAAAATGAATTTATTGTTAATCTTACAAAAACAAGGTATATCCTCCCTCTTGATAAGCTCATTTAATCTCAGGTCTTCTGGTACGTTCATTAGCAGTTTCATACTCAACCTTTTTTTTGTAGTTTTAACTTTATATGTATATATTACAGTAGAGTGCGTTCCAAGTAGCGACGAATTAGGCAAGTAATAGATATGAACACACTCTGTCAGGCGATAATCGTTTATGCGATGTTGAGGCTGAGGACAGCGTTCTTAACCTTGATCTCCTATGCAAGGTGCTGTAAGTGCCACAGCCCATCAAGCTACCGCTGCAATCAGGGCTAAACTGCGTTACGAGGCGGCTATTGATTGCTAGTTGTAGAATAAGATTTATAGGCACTAAAAATGCTTGCTATATATAATTATTGGTTTCTATACTTTGCAAAATAGTATCTTTTCTAACTAACATATGTTAGGCTTCAATAGCCTACTATAATTAGATAGTAGGGGTGTATGTAGAATACTAGTTCTTATTGAGCAGCGTTCATGGCATTGATTTAAATAAATGCCATGAACTATCGTGAACATCAGAGCTAGTACTTCAAATATGATTGTGAAAGTCAGACTAATGTCTCCAAGTAACATGAGTATTATACCACCTATGGTTTGTAGCACAGGGTCTATTAATAAATGTTGATGTTTATACATGTTATAGATCTGATGGCGTCCGACAATAACTTAATATGTTATTAAATAAGGCGTTAGTTCTAATATTCCGAGGAAGATACTGGATCACCCAAGTCCCATGCTTCCTCGGTTATGCTAACCATTAATTTAGACTATATTGTGCAAATATTATGAAAAACAAGAAAAAGTCTAATCATCCTTGGTTCAAAGAAAAGCGTTATCTACATTTTGATTTTCCTATAGGTGAAAAAAGAGCAGAACAGTATGTTCTTCACTTTAGAGAAAAACCTGACCATAGCTTTTATCCTTTTATTACCTATACTCTTAAGCTAAGAAGAGTTACTAGAGTACCCATTTTAGAAAGGTCAGATAATAAAAGATCTCTAAAATTTAAGCCTAAAAAAAGACCCCTAGCTTATTGTGCTCATAGAGATAGGGCAATATATAGTTATTACGCTTACTTACTAAATGATGACTATGAAATATATCTAAAGCGTTGCGTATTTTCCAACTCAGTATTTGCTTTTCGAAAGCTTGGAAAAAGCAATATTCACTTCGCTAAAGAAGTATTTGATGAAGTCAAAAAGTATGAAAGCTGTTTAGTAATAGCTATGGATATTAAGAGCTTCTTTGATCATTTAGACCATAATTTAATAAAAAAACAGTGGAAAACTATACTTGGTGTGGATGAGCTACCGAAAGACCATTATAAAGTTTTCAAGGCTATTACTAAGTATTCAGAAGTTGAGCGGAGTTCTATATATGACGCTTTAAATATCTCTCGCTATCATACACCCAAAAATCTATACCGTTTTTGTGATAGTAAAACTTATCGCAAAAAGATTCGTCCCCTCATTAATAATAACAAGGACTCCAAAAATTGTACGAAGGGTATACCTCAAGGCTCTCCTATAAGTGCTTTAATATCTAATATATATATGATAGATTTTGATAAGAAGGCTTATGAGTTAGCTAATAGTGTAAATGGTAATTATTATAGATACTGTGATGATATTTTATTTATCCTTCCTAACATCGATTTCAGTAAAGAAAATTTTTATAAAAATAAAATCAGTCATTATATCGAAGATATAAACTTGGTTTTGAACAAAGATAAAACTGAAGTTTTTCATTTTCAGAATGGTTATATAACCAATCAGAACAAACCCTTACAGTATTTAGGTTTTTGTTTTGATGGGAAAAATATCTTGTTGAGAGCAGCTGGAATTCAAAAATGCTATAGTAGGATAAGAGGTAGTACTAAATTAGCCTCGCGTACTAGGAATAAAAGACTAAAATCAAAATCACCTTTAGCGAGGAATACACTTCATAGAAAAAAACTTTATGAACAGTATACTCATGTTGGTAAAAGAAATTATATCAGTTATGCTTTGAACTCATCTTTAATAATGCAATCAGAAAAAATAAAAAAGCAAATCAAACCAATATATGGTTTTTTGAATAAACAAATATATTACTGGGATACTGAGTTTCAGAATCAATTTTTTAAAAACCATTTTACTGCTAGAACTTACCTATTGAATAATAATACAGGAAAAATAGTTGATATTATGCTTCAACCATATACTGAAGCATATAGTCACCTGACCATAAAAGTGTTATAAAATAAATCGACTAAACGATTATCAGTATAAATGACCATGACTTACTCCCTAGACTATCGCAAACAAGTTCTGAAAAGCTTAGATGAGGGCATGACCTTTGCTGAAGCTGCTGTTTTCTATGATATCAGTCCAACGACCATCCAGAAGTGGAAAAAGCGTCTCCACAGTAAAACCACTCGAGACATCAAGCCCTACAAAATAGAGGATGAAGCCTTAGCTCAAGATGTTAAGGATTACCCTGACGATTACCATTATGAGCGAGCCCAGCGTTTCAGATGTAGCCCAACAGGTATTAGTAAAGCCTTAAAGCGTATTGGTATTAGCAAAAAAAAAGACACTTGAGCATCCCAAAGCCTGTCCTGTGAGAAGAGCGACTTATCTGGCCAAGCTTAACCACTACATCGCTCAGGGCGTTGCTATTGTCTACATGGATGAGAGTGGCTTTGAAAGTGAGACGATACGCCGTTATGGTTACGCACCTATTGGTAGCCCTTGCATTGACCGTTATAACTGGCAAGCCAAAGATAGAACCAATGTCATTGGTGCGCTCTATGGCAAAATGCTGTTTGCACTCGATTGCTTAAAGACCACCATCAATAAAGAGGTTTTCTATCACTGGTGCAAGTTCACGCTGATACCAAAGCTTAAGAAAAAATGTGTGATTGTCATGGATAACGCTGCCTTTCATAAAAATAAGCGTATTCAAAAACTATTGAATAGACATGGCCATCGTATTCTATGGCTACCACCCTACAGCCCTGATCTGAACCCTATCGAGAAGAAGTGGGCTCAAGTGAAGTTTCTACGCCAAGGCTGGATGGAAAATGACTTATCTAAATTGTTTTATGATATTCATCCAAAACATAACTCTTTTGTAGTGCAGTGACTATATATTTCATCATTAAATCCGAATAAATATAATGTTTTAGTAAGAAAAATATAGATTAACTGAGCTACATATTTTATTCCATATTCTCTCGAACCTTACTATGCGTATTCAATTTGCTTCTCAAACCATAGCCCGAACCCGCGCCATAATCCCACGTCCAATCACCAATCTCACATAAATAATCGCAATACCCAGCAGCAAGGCAAGCAGCAATCCGCTACCAATAGCTAAGTTCGCCCACGGGACGCTAAAGCGCAAATCAAACCACTGGGTAATCGCAAACCACGAGCCAGCACTGGCAATCGTCATCGCAAACACCGCGGCGCTAACGCCAAGTACACCAATCTCCAAGATATTAAGCAGGTATAAATCACGCTTTTGCATACCGAGCAGACGGAATGAGGCGCTTTCTTGCATGCGGTCTTGTGAGGTGGACAGCAGCGAGCTAATCAGTACCATAATGCCAGTCAGTAGTGCTAGTAAGGTGAAGACATAGACCAAGCGGCTCATCTGCTGCACTAGCCCTTGGATTTGCTCAGCGATAGCCGTACCATCAACTGTAGTAACGGCAGGGAATTCGCGTACCAGTTGACCTTGCACCTCAGCGATACTGTCTTCAGGAATATGCGCGGTGGCAAATTGGATTTGCGGGGCGGCGGCTAATAGCTCAGGCTCGAACAAAAAGTAAAAGAAGGGGCTGGGGCCACGTTCGAAGCGCGAGCGAATACTGGTAATCTCTCCGGTTATCTCAATGCCTTGAATATTAAACACCACCTCATCGCCCATACCGACATTTAACATCTCAGCGGCGCTATCTAAAATAGATAACGGCTGTACTTGTTGTAGTTTTGAGATTTGTGGGTCTTGACCATCGATAGGGCTATACAGCTCGTCATTGGTGACCGCATCGACGATGTATTCGGTGTCCATAATCGTGTCGGCGTAGCTTAAGTTAAACACCCGCGTCGGCTCATCGAAGTCGTCATCAGCATCGATATCTTCTGCCGCCACGCCTCCCGCGGTGACGATACGCGCGCGAATAACCGGATAATAGCTGACCGGTGCGCCAATGATGTTATTAATCTCGTCGTGCTGCTCGCTTTGCACATCAAGCAAGAATATATTGGGCGCATCTTCAGGGTAGGCGTTGACGAACTGAGCGTTGATACTGTGATTGAGAGTAGTAATCAGGGTCAATACCGCCACCGATAGCGATAGCGTGACGAAAAATAGCGCCGATTGATTGCCTTTACGCGCCAGATTATGAATAGCAATGCGCTGCATCCAGCTGACATTTTTATTTTTAGCTAGCCGCGATAACAGCCACAGCCAACCGCGTGCTAGCGCCCAAAAGATAGCGACAAAGCCAATCAAACCGATAAGCAGTTGTGCTGATAAGCGCCAAGAGCCGACTTCATAAGTGAAGAACAAATACAGACCGATAAACATCAGCCCGTACCAGAGTAGGGGTAAGCGTTTGTACCAAGGTTGTCTACCCGATTGTTGGCTAGCGCCTTGATTAAGCAGGGTAGCGGGTTTGGTGGTACTCAGCTCATTAAGGCCGCGCTGGGTAATCACCAAGGTCAATATGATAGCGATAATCAGCGTTTTAATGATGCTAAGCGGACTAATCGCTAAACCAAGGTCTTCGGGCAAAATAGCGGTAAGATAAGGCTGACCGATCTTTAATAGCCCAAGACTGACCACGACAGCAGCAACACTGGCAATGATGGAGGTGCCCAATAATAGCCGATAATAGCTGGCTTTGATTTGACGGGCAGGTTCGCCCATCGCCATACGGATGGCATTGTTGGCTTGCTGTTTGGTGACAAAGGCGGTAATGACGCCATACATAGCAACGGCGGATAGTAGCAGTACCGCGATGACCAGTAATTTCAAAAACATGAGCACATTATCAGAGATGCGCGAGACCTGCGTATCTTCGCTATCGATATCGGACAGCCTGATGTTAGGGTAGCTGGTTAAAGTTTGCTCTAATTGCTCATTTAGTGCGGCTATGGTTTCCTCGTCGCCTGCTATCTCAATACGGTAACGCACGCGGCTACGCTGACCGAGCAGATTAGTTGCCGCTAAGCCGTCCTCTTGCATGAGTACATGGCCGCCAAAATCAAAGGCGCTAAGCGGTCTATCTGGCTCTTTGGTCAGCACATCGCTGATGGTAAATTGTCCATCGCCAATAGTAACGCTGTCGCCAACGCTGGCATTTAACCCTTGTAACACCTCTGGCGCGATGACGATAGTGTCTGGCCTTAGCTGTTGCCATAAGGGTTTACCGGAGGCGGTTTGTGCCTCGCCATATAAAGGATAGGCAGGAGTAACGCCTTTTATACGCACCAATAAGGTTTGCTCTTCAGTCACCGCCATAGAACTAAACTGATAGTCATAGACGACTTGGCTCTCAGGCAAACTGCGTACTTGCTCTAACACTTGCGCCGGCCACTCTTGATTGCTCTCGAGCACCAAATCACCACCGACCAGCGCGCGCTGATTGTCCGTGATATAGGTATTGACCGCTTGCTGAATCGAATCCAAAGTCAGGTAAGTGGCGAGCGATAGGGTTAAAGTGATTAAGAATAAAACGGGATACACCCAGCGTCGCCACCAGCTACGGGTCAGGGCTTTAGTGCCTAGGGTGGAAGCAAAAAGCTGGCTTATTATGCTGTTAGTGGGGTCTGCATTATCGCTGACATGATGACCAGTTTGATTGTTTTTGGTGACGTTATCCATTGGCGTAAGTTCCGTCTATCACCCCATCATGCATAGTAATCACTCTATCCGCCATCTCAGCAAGCGCAGGGTCATGAGTCACGACCACCAGCGCTGAACCGGTTTGTTGCCGCAAATCGAGCAATAATTGCATAACTTGGTCGGCATTTTGCTCGTCCAAATTACCGGTTGGCTCATCAGCAAAGACGATTTTGGGACGCGACACCAAAGCGCGGGCGACGGCGGTACGCTGTTGTTCACCGCCAGATAATTGATTAGGCAGGCTATCACGCCGATGCCCAAGTCCGACCGCATCGATGAGTTCATCAACCCGCGCTTGATCGGGACGCCGCGCAATATCGAGTGGAAAAGCAATGTTTTCTGCCACGGTCAATGTCGGCAATAAATGAAAAGACTGAAACACAAAGCCCATGTCACGCTGACGAATAGCGGCGAGCTTATCTTCATCAAGCGCACTTAAGGTTTGCTCGCCAAGCTTAACCGAGCCGCTATCGGGATAATCGAGCGCCGCTAGCAAACCAAGCAAGGTTGATTTACCTGAGCCAGACTTACCCATAATCACCACAAACTCGCCGGCATTGACATGGATACTGACGTCCTTAATAATCGCTAGCGATTGCTCGCCAACTTGTACGGTTTTGTTAAGGTTTGTGGCGGTGAGTAGGGCTTTACTTATAGGTGTAGCAGTCATTGGACAGTCTCAATTGGCATTTTATGGCTATAGGTTTGCGAAGCGTAGTCTGGCAAGCATTTTTAATTACGCGCGCTTGCCACTATGCTCTCAAGCTCCGGCTCTAGCACAGGCAAAATATTATTATTAACGATAATGGTATAGCCCTCGCTGGTAGGATGGATAGCATCCGCTTGATTCAAATCAGGGTCGCCGCCCACGCCCTCTAAGAAAAAAGGAATCATCGGCACATTCATATCTTCAGCGATACGTGGATAAATAGCTGAGAACGACTGTACGTATTCATTGCCCAAGTTATCATAAATTTGCATACCGCCTAAGATCACTTCGCTACCATTATCTTGTAGATGTTTAACTGCCGTACGAATGTTATCTTCAATCGTTGCTACATCGAGACCGCGTATCGCATCATTAGCACCGATAGTAAGTATGGTAATGTCAGGCTCGGTTTGCGTCACCCAGTCCAAGCGATTCACCAATCCAGTACTAGTCTCGCCGCTTAATCCTGAGTTGACCACATCGACGTTAACGTAGCCCATTTCTTTTAATTTGGCTTCTAACTGCGTGGGGTAATTACCGTCACGCTCAACGCCCAAGCCTTCGGTTAGTGAGTCGCCCAGTGCTAGGATAGTGATAGGCTGCTCTACGATTGATACATCGCTTTGCTCTGTTTCACGTGAAACAGACTCAGCACTATTGGTAGTTTCTACTGGAGCTATAATTTCGACAGCGTCATCCGTGGCTTGCTCATCCTTAGCGGGACTACAGGCGATCAGAGACAGGCTCATTAATACGGCTAAGCTCGCTGTTTTAATTGATATAGAGTTTAAAGATAAGAACATAGGGGTTCCGTAGTAGGACTATATTTAGACTTTTACTTTGCACTGACTATAGTAGCAAGTTTGCGGCTAGCGGCTTGTCTAGGAATGGTGAGCGTTGTTTCTTAACCTTGTCATCAGCATATATTTGTCTAAATTTTGCTGTTTAAAAACGCATTGATAGCCCTATAAGTCTGCATGCAAACATCAGGGTTGAGGTTTTCCATATTGAGGTAAGCGTGAATAACCTTATCATAAGTGATGTGCTGCGCATCAACGCCTGCTTGGTTGAGTTTGGCAGCATAAGCGACGCCTTCATCATATAAAGGGTCAATGGCTGCATTGATAATAAGCGCAGGCGGCTGACCCTTGAGGTCGTCTAAACTGGCAAATAGCGCGGACTTAGCTTGTGTATCTTCATTGTTCTGAAAGTATTGGTTAAAATACCAGTCGATACGTACGCGGCTGAGCAAGTAGCCACTGGCATATTTTTCAACAGAGGGGCTACTCATTGTAAAGTCGACGCTAGGGTACATCAGCACCTGCGCGCTGATTTTCTCTATCATACCCGAGGCTTTTACCCTAGGATCACGTAATAGATTGGTTACTAGCGCGCCGCCATGACTATCGCCTGCGACCACTACCTTGTCTGTCATTATCTGACGACGAGCAAGTAGTTTATTGAGTCCAAGCAGCACAGTACAAGCGTCGTTTTGCGCGGCAGGATAAGGATTTTCTGGCGCTAAGCGATATTCTGGCGCGATAATAATGTGCCCAGTATATTTGGCCAAACGACATAAAATGTGATGATAAACAGAGACGCTACCTGCCGTACCACCGCCACCATGAAAGTACAGCATCACAGGTAGTTTGGTCGGCTCAGCTGGTTTGGTATCAGCGGGCAAGCTAGGATAAAAAAGCCGTACCGGTATATCATAAGTCGGCATGTCACCAGCATCTGTAGCTAGTCCATCACCTTTAATAATGTCGTCAATTATCAATGGGATATCTACTGCTTGGGTCACAAAGGTATGAGTCAAATTTGCCAGACCATCTCGTGCATTGATTGCATTAGGTACGCTACCTGTTTTGATAAAAGCAGGTAGCACTTGCTCGTTAAGTACCTTTAAATAATTGGCAACGGCGGGTAGTAAATCCGCCTCAATTGCATTATTTACCGATGTTTTTTTGTTCACAGTAGTCATATCAATTCCCTTTAATAGATAATATTGTTAACTATTCGACTATGCCGCACGCCCATCGATCATCACAGGACGACTAATTAGCCAAGCCACGACGACGTTGATAATCATCAAGATCGATATCAGAAGTAGCGGCAAACTCCAATCTCCCGAGACTTCATTGAGCCAGCCTGCGCCCAGTGGACCAAAAAACGCAATCAAATAACCGACCGTTTGCGCCATACCAGACAGCTCGCTCGCCTGATTAGGCGTATAAGTACGCAAGGAGAACAGCATCATACTCAAGGTAAAGATAGCCGAGCAGCCAGCGCCCATCATCCCCGACCATAGCCATGCTAAATCTGCCGATAGGTAGCTCATACCCAAGACGCCGACCACGTTTAGTACTGCTGCTAGCACCGTCAACGCTTGAATGGGGCGACCACGGTTGACCAGCCACGTCAAACTGATAATCGCAATAGGTGCCATAAACTGAAACACCGAACCCATCTGTCCTGCTTTTACCGCGCTTAAGCCTTTGCTCACCCAGATTGAGGGCAAAAAGCTAGCGACGGTATAATAAAGCAAAGATTGCAGCCCCATAAATACCGCGATCTGCCAAGCAAAAGCATTGCGCCATATCGCGATATGCGATGTCCCTTGAGCCGCTATTGGTGCTATCAAATTCGTTGATGAGCCAAGGCGCAAGCGCAAAAATATCCAGACGACAAGTGCCAACACACCCAAAATTGCCCAGCCACCTAGCGCCCATTGCCAACCCACATATTCAGATAAAGGTAGAACGACACCAGCGACAATACCTGCAACGACTGTCATAGTCAGACTAAAGAGTCCAGTAATCAGTGGAATATGATTAGGCGTGCGCTGCTTAATGACAGGAGCTGCAAGCGTATTGGCAAAGCCGATCGCTAAAGTGAGCATAATCGTTCCGCTCAAAAACCCAGTCCAAGTCAGTATAATAGAGCGCACCACCATGCCCAAAGTCAGCAACGCAATCATAGCGATAAGCGTATTCTCAAGCCCAAAGCGTTTACCGATAGTAGGCGAGATAAACGAACCCACAGCAAAGCCCAACATAGGCACCGCGCCAAGCCAACCAATCTGGGTTTCAGAGATATTTAGCGCCTCTTGCACCACGGGTGCAATAGAGCCAAGGGCAACGATAGGCGCGCGCATATTGGTCGCCAGTAAAATAATAGCGCAGAGCACGACCCAAAAGGTAAACTTTGATGACGGCAGCTTAGATGATGGCTTGGCATCTGCGTTTGATTTGAGCGCTGAGTGAGGTGAAGTAGACATAGCAACCCGATTACCATTAAAAGTAAGTCATCAAAAGGGCTAACAAATGAGCACTTTTTAAACGACAACAAAAAAATTCCACTATAAAGTGGCCGATATATGAGATGCGCTATAAACCACAAAAACTCTATACCCTAAAGAGGGCAAGAGTAATAGAGTAAAGCTATCGCAAAGAAATATAGGAGGTTATCTACAATAGTGCTGAGTATAAGATAACACTCAGCACCATTGTATATCTACGAGGGGTTATGTACTACCAGCGTTAAGTAACTGCTGAGCCATAGGCGACTGATGAGCAGTCGCAGAGTTTGACTATGCCAAATTATGCTAAGCTAAGTTGTGCTAAGCTAAGTTATACTAGTCTAAGCTAGGCTATACTAAGTACTAAAGGGTTTAAGTGCGGATTGCTATAAAAGCTAGATGCTACACAAAGCTAAGGGTTAAACAGATTTGCCTAACTTAGCTGCATTTAACGAGGTAGCTTGTTGCTCTGCAATCATAGAATCACATTTGTTGGGATCATCACCACAAAATGAGCATTGCTCATCGCCCATTAATTTGGCGACGCCGCCGCAAGAACCTTTAAGCGGTTGTTTTTTGAACATATAACCGATACCCATAAAGACAAAAAACAGTACGAATACAGTAAAGGTAATGGCGAACATTGGAATTAATTGACTAAGCATGGAGGAGACCTCGACTCATATCAGACCATCCATAGTGATAGATGGTCTTAGAATGTATAGCTCTATTCTAGCACATTTAGTCTCGTTAAAGGTCAAACTATCAACAGCTTAAGGCAGTATCTATATCATCTGTATCAAGATATAGGTCGCCGCGCCTGCCAAGTAACCGACTAGAGCTAAGCCACTGATACGCTTGAGATACCACAGAAACGGAATCTTCTCCATACCCATCGCCGCAACACCTGCAGCTGATCCAATGATCAGGCAGCTACCACCGACGCCCGCGCAATACGCTAAAAAGTGCCAAAACTCGCCATCTTGCATAAACTGACTTTGACGCGCCAGCTCATCGCCCGCCAATCCCGCCATCGCCGCCTCACCAAGTAGCGGATACATTTTCATAGCTCCAGCGACAAGGGGTACGTTATCAACTAAAGATGATAGCAGACCAATCAAGACATTGATGACATATAGATTACCAAAGGTATTATCCAGCCACATCGCCATATCAGATAAATGCCCAGCGGTCGCCAGACCTGAAACAGCAAGTAAAATACCTAAAAAGAATAAAATGCTGGGCATATCAACACGGGTCAAGACACCGACGACGGTCATGTGCTGCTTGACGTACCAATCTTGATGACGATGCATCAGCTCAGTGAATACCCACAGTACCCCAACACCGAACAAGATACCCATATAAGGCGGTAGATGGGTGACCGTTTTGAACACAGGAACAAAGGCGAGTGCGCCCAAACCCAATGCTAAAACGCTCAGGCGCATTCTATTGGTAATAACGTCGCTTGGCTCTACTGCCACCGCGCTACTACTGACATTTGAGGGCGAGCTTGAGGGCATAGTAGTAGGCGTATCGATACCATTAATAGCAGAAGCGGTCGCCGTCGTCGCTGTATAATCCCCTAGGTAGTTGGTGTTAGTAGAGAGCACAGGTTCTTTGTCATCGACAGGGCGCATGACTTGCTTACCCTTAAAGATAAGGGTTAGCATGATAAGCGGCACAACGGCAGCGACTAGGCTTGGGATGATTAGATCTACAATGATACGGCTAGCGGTAATCTGACTGCCAATCCATAGCATAGTCGTTGTCACATCACCAATAGGCGACCAAGCGCCGCCTGCATTAGCACAGACGACAACCGTGCCGACGAACCACCAACGCAGCTCTTTGTCAGCGACCAGTTTGCGTAGCAAGGAAACCATAACGATAGTGGTGGTTAAGTTATCAAGCAGCGCTGAGAAAAAGAAAGTCAGCGTCCCTATGGTCCAAAGTAGCGTGACTGCATTGGTCGTTTGAATGCGGCTGGTAATAGCATAAAAGCCGTCATGAGCATCAATCAGCTCCACGATGACCATAGCACCCATCAAGAAAAACAAAATCTCCGCAATCTCTGCCAGATGATGCCTAAGCTCGCTGTTTAAAATATAAGTGGCTCCAAGACTATCTACTGCGCTCAGCTCTTCAACGAGTAACGTGTCAGCACCGATGACCAGCAGTGTCCAAATGATGGTAGCGGTCAGTAGAGCAGAGGCGGCCTTGTCTACATGGAAGTTATGCTCTAAGGCAATAGCGATATAGCCGAGCACAAAAACCACAGCCATCAAGGAGTAAATCATGGGAACCCTTAAGTGTAATAATGCGGTAACAACAGTTAACTAAAGGGCAATAGTTTAACGAGTTATGCTCAATATTACACCTAGTAATAATGACTGACTAAATAACGCGGCAACCCAATGTAAATCAATGGGTTAATAGAGGGACACTGAGCAAAAATACTGAGTAAAAATTAGTCAGACTCTCCTGCACGCAGAGCTTTCATAGCAGCCGTTTGTACAGTCGTCCATGTTTTTAGAGGACTTGTACCTATGCCGTCTTTATTACCTGCATGAATCACAAACAGAGCTGCTAAGTTCTGCCGTTTAGTGGTATCTAGAGCTTTGTCATAAGGCATAGCAGTCAGCGCCGTTGCCCACGCATCAGCAAGCGCAACTGAATCGGCAGCTACGGTTACAGACGGCGCGCCGCCAACGATAGGCTCGCCCGTCGTGGGGTCGATGGTATGACTATAGCGCTTACCATCAAATATGATAGCGTTACGGTAGTTACCAGAGGTCGCTAGATGCATGGTACTCCCAGCAGGCTGGCGAATAGCTGCAATTGTCTGGCGCTCGCTAACTGTACTGCCCTCAATCGGCGCGTCAATCGCGATCTGCCATGGCAACTTTTGAGCGCTGACGCCAGAGGTCGCCACCTCTCCACCAATCTCAACCATATAATTGCGAATGTTATAATCACTTTTGAGCACATCAGCGATGACATCGACGCCATAGCCTTTTGCCACCGCAGAAAAATCAAGCCCGACACCGTCTTTGGTCTTGTACAGCAGCTTGTCCTTTTGCATGATACTCTCAAAATCTACCAAAGCTTTTGCTTGTGCAATCTCTTGCGCGCTTGGCGGACTTTGCAAACGCTCAACGGTCATAGTGCTACCAAAGCCCCAAACGTCTATCAAAGGCATGACGGTAGGATCAAAGGCGCCGCCTGATTGCTCATAAACTTGACGCGAGATTTGTAGCACTTGGCTAAAGTCTGCATCAATCATTACGGACGCATCTGCAGCCAAACGATTGAATTTAGAAATGGTTGAATCATCTTGGTAAGTCGACATGCTGTCGTTAATCTGCTGCAAACGCTGATCGATAGCCGCTTGAATCTCGTTTTCATCACTATGGTCTGGCAGCTGATAACTAATATGGTAACTGGTACCCATCGTCTCGCCGCTTAGATAGTTGTAATCTGGCGTTTGCTGGCAAGCACTTAAGCTGAGCAGGCTGACAGAAGCGAATACGCTCATCAAAATTTTATGATTAAAGGTATGGGGAGAGGCGGGCGGATTTGTATTTATCATAGATATTTTTGGATAGAGTAGGGGCGAATGTAGGATACATTTTACACCCCTTTATATCAATAACGCTAATAAGTATGTCTATGAACCAAGCTTGGTGCAGAGTCTTATTTGACTTGCGACTCGCGGATTAGTTTGTAAAGCTTGGGCGGTGATACACGGTTGACTCTGGTGGCAAGCTTCTCTTTGGAGCCGGCAACAATGATATATTCCTCCCCTTTACTCAAAGCTTTGGTGACTTGCTTGGCAAACTCGGTCGCCGTCAATCCAGCATTAGTCGCCTCATCCATCGTGCCTTGCGGACTACCATCTGCCGTCAAAGCATTGATTGAGATATTAGTTTGAATAAATCCTGGAAATACGGTGGCGACTTCTATCCCTTTATCATGCAATTCAGCACGCAGGCTATTTGCCCACATATGGAGCGCCGCTTTGGCTGCACCATAAGCCCCGCGGTACTGCGTACCAAGTAGACCTGCTACGCTAGAGATCATCACGATCCTACCACCGCCTTGAGTGATCATATCTGGTAATATGAGCCGCGTTAGGCGCGTTTGCGCAAAATAATCTATCTCCATGATCTGGCGCTCAACCTCCTCTTCTGTCTCCATAATCAGTGAGCGCTGAGAGATACCTGCATTGTTAATCAGCCAATCAACCTTGCCTGTTTGCGCTTTGATTAATTGATAGGCTTTTCTTGCCTGCTTGCTATCGGTAATATCAAATGGAATAACGATATGTTTATGCGAGCGTTTACATTTATCTTTGACGGTCTCAAGTTTTTGACGATCACGCCCGCTTAAAATGATAGTCGCGCCTTTTTTTGCAAAAGCAATAGATAGCGCAGCACCAAGTCCACTTGATGCACCTGTAATCCATATGGTTAGATTTTTAAACTTGGTTTTCATAAGCATCCTTACTGACAGTATTAAATGACTTGTATTGAGTAATAAGAGGCAGAAGAAAGTATCTAATATTGAGGCAATAATATTGACGATCACTATTTATCCGATACTAGAACAAAAAAAAGAGCCTCGATTGAGACTCTTAATTTAGCACAAAATATTTTACTTAACGGTTAAACATTTTTTAACCACCAAAGTCATCGAGAGCGATATTTTCATCTTCGACGCCTAGGCTATGAAGCATATCGATGACAGCAGCGTTCATCATCGGTGGCCCACACATATAGTATTCGCAATCTTCTGGGTTTGGATGATCCTTGAGATACTCTTCTAGTAACACGTTGTGAATAAAGCCGGTGTAACCATCCCAGTTGTCTTCTGGTAATGGATCTGATAAGGCCACATGCCACTCAAAGTTATCGAACTCTTCTTCTAGTTGATCATAATCCTCAACGTAGAACATCTCGCGGATAGAGCGTGCCCCGTACCAAAAGCTAATCTTGCGATCAGAATTGAGACGTTTGAGCTGATCAAAGATGTGCGAGCGCATCGGTGCCATACCTGCACCGCCACCGACAAAGACCATCTCAGCATCCGTGTCTTTTGCAAAGAACTCACCATAAGGGCCTGATACCGTTACTTTATCGCCAGGCTTTAGACTAAAGGTCCATGATGACATTTTACCTGGTGGAATATTATCAGGGCCACGCGGCGGTGGACTTGCAATACGAATATTGAACTTAATAAGGCCTTTTTCTTCAGGGTAATTGGCCATCGAATAAGCACGGATAACAGGCTCATCGACCTTTGACACATATTTGAAGATGCCAAACTTTTCCCAATCTTCGCGGTATTCTTCTGCGATATCGAAGTCTTTGTAGTGTACTTCGTGTGGCGGCGCCTCAAGCTGAACATAACCCCCAGCACGGAAATTAACCTCTTCGCCTTCTGGAATTTTGAGTACAAGCTCCTTAATAAAGGTCGCTACGTTGTCATTAGAGATGACCTCACATTCCCATTTTTGCACATCAAAGAATTCAGGATCGATCTCAATTTCCATGTCTTGCTTAACTGCAACCTGACAAGCCAAGCGCATATGATTGCGAATCTCGCCTTGGGTAAAGTAGCCCTCTTCGGTAGGCAAAATAGAGCCGCCACCTTCGATAACGCGGCAGCGACACTGTGCGCATGTACCACCGCCACCACAAGCTGAAGATAAAAATATACCTTCGCTTGCAAGGGTTTGCAATAATTTGCCGCCTGCTGGCGTGACCACATCGTTAGCCGGATCTTCATTAATGCGAATGGTTACGTCACCTGAACTGACCAATCTTGAGCGCGCTGCCAAAATAATGGCAACCAGACCCATGATGATCACGGTAAACATAGCAACGCCACCAATCGCCGTAGCATAATCCATGATAGGTATCCTTAACTATGAAGTAGCGGTCTAAAAGTGAATTCTCGTACCGCTACCGTATAAATGAATAAGAAACTGATAAATTCTTTCGCTTAAATCGACATACCACCAAAAGACATAAAGCCAAGTGACATAAGGCCTACAGTAATAAAGGTGATACCCAGTCCGCGAAGAGGGCCTGGAATGTCTGAGTATTTAAGCTTTTCTCGAATACCCGCCAAGGCGACAATAGCGACCGCCCAACCAAAGCCTGCACCAACGCCATAAACGACTGATTCACTAAAGTTATAATCACGCTCAACCATAAAGAGTACGCCGCCCAAAATAGCGCAGTTGACCGTAATAAGAGGCAAGAAAACCCCAAGCGCGTTATATAATGCGGGCACGAACTTATCCAAGAACATCTCTAGAATCTGAACGGTTGCTGCGATAAGACCGATGTAGCTTAGTAGACCTAAGAAGCTTAGATCAATACCAGGGAAGCCGGCCCAACCTAGAGCGCCATCTTTTAGGATGAACTGAAATAGCAAGTTGTTCAGCGGTACGGTAATGACCATAACCACGATAACGGCAACCCCAAGACCAATAGCCGTTGAGACCTTTTTTGATACTGCCAAAAAGGTACACATGCCTAAGAAGTAGGCGAGTGCCATATTCTCAATAAAAACTGAGGTTATAAATAAACTAACGTAATGTCCCATTAGTGACCGCCTCCATGTGCCATGCCTTTAGACTGCGGCTTCATAACAAAATCAGCTTCTTCGATTTGTTCTGGTTTCCAGATACGTACGATGGCGATAAACAGACCAATAATAAAGAAAGCCGATGGTGGCAATAGGAGTAAGCCGTTTGGTAAGTACCAACCGCCCTCTGATACTGGCTGCAAGATAGTAATGCCAAACCAAGTACCTGAACCTAATAGCTCACGGATAGTGGCGACAAATAGTAGTACCGCAGAATAGCCAAGACCATTACCAATACCGTCCAAAAAGCTCGGAACCGGCGGATTGCTCATAGCAAAGGCTTCGGCGCGGCCCATAACGATACAGTTAGTAATAATCAAGCCGACGAATACCGATAGCCCTTTACTAATGTCATAAGCGACCGCTTTGAGTACCTGATCGACCAAAATTACTAGAGAGGCAATAATCGTCATCTGCACGATAATACGAATGCTTGATGGAATTTTTTTGCGAATAATAGAGATAAAGAAACTTGAGAACGCCGTCACTAGGGTCAGTGCCACGCACATGACCAGCGCATTGGACATGCTGGTCGTGACCGCTAGCGCCGAACAGATACCCAAGATCTGTAGAGCAATAGGGTTATTATCAAAAATAGGCGAGGTTAAAATACCTTTTGTATCCGCCATATTATGCCTCCTTGCCGTTTGCTACTGGCGACTTTACTGCCAGATCGGTGGTGGGTTGTGCAGCTTTGTCATCAGATAACTGAGCCTTCGCTTCAGCGTTATCGATGGTTTCACCGCTCTCTTGACGTAGTGCGTCTAGGTAAGGCTTATAGCCTTGCTCACCTAACCAAAACTGAATCATGTTGCTCACGCCGCGCCCTGTTAGGGTAGCACCGCTAATACCATCGACCCAGTTCTCTTTTGGATTACCCGCTTTAGTCACGCCAGTTGCGACCGCGCCGCCTTCATCATAAGAATGAATACCTTGCCATTTGGCGCGCCATTCAGGCTCCTCGATACGAGCGCCAAGTCCTGGGGTTTCTTTATGCTCATAAAAGCTGATACCTTTTATGGTATTCATATCGCTCTCAAGCGTCAAGAATCCATAAATCGTACCCCACAGACCATAGCCTTGAATCGGTAATACGACCATTTCAGGGTTGCCCGCTTCATCGTTTTTGACATAGACTTTGGCATATTTAGGAACGCGGCCAATGCTAGCAGGATCATTACTACCTAAGTCTTCGCTAAGCGCTGCGTTTTTAGTCGCTTGACTGGCATCATAAGCATTGCGATCAGGAATTCCAACCTCTACGAGCGCATTGTCATCTAGGTAGGTGCCTTGAGTTAGATCAACAATCTCGACATCAAACTCTTTAAAGCGCTCTACTACATCATCAGCAGTATCAGATTCAGCGTTATATAACCCTGCTGCCACCAAGATATTCTTGTTACGATCTAAGCGTGCATTCTCAACTTGGGCAGGCTTGAGGCCAACAGCGACTGCTGAGACCAGTACCGAACACACCAAGCATAGCGTAAGCGCGACGCTGATGGTTTTTGCATTGTTACTTTTGGGCTTGGACATAACGAACCCTCCGTGCGGTTTGACGCTTGATATTGGCTTGCGTCACAAAATAGTCAAACAAAGGCGCAAATAAGTTAGCAAATAATATGGCCAGCATAATGCCTTCTGGGAAGGCGGGGTTGACCACACGAATAAGTATCGTCATAAAGCCAATCAAAATACCATAAGCCCAGCGGCCTTTATTGGTATGAGCGGCTGATACTGGATCTGTTGCCATAAAGACGGCACCAAAAGCAAAACCACCGATAACTAGATGCCAATAAAACGGCATATTCATCATTAGGTTTTCTTCAGAACCGATCATGTTAAAGACAAGCGAGGTCAAGATAAGACCGATCACGCAGCCTGCCATAATGCGCCATGAGGCGATACGCGCCCACAATAAGAATACGGCACCGATTAAGATGGCCAGTGTCGAGACTTCTCCAACACTACCTTGGATATTGCCTAAAAAAGCATCGCTCCAAGTGATCGCTTGACCGTAGACGTTAGTAAAGTTCTCAGGTGTCACCCCAAGAGCAGCAAGACCCAGCGGCGTGGCTCCCGAGAAGCCATCGACCGCCGTCCAGACCGAATCACCTGACATATAAGCGGGGTAGGCAAAGTACAAGAACGCACGACCCGATAGGGCAGGGTTCAAGAAGTTCTTACCAGTACCACCAAAGACCTCTTTTGCGACCACGACCCCAAAGATAATACCTAAGGCCACTTGCCATAAAGGAATATCTGGCGGCATGATAAGCGCATACAGTACCGAAGTCACAAAGAAGCCTTCGTTGACTTCATGACCGCGCACTACCGCAAATATGATCTCACAGGTAATACCAACGGCAAAGGTGACGATATATATCGGCAAAAATTGCATAGCCCCGTAGACAAAGCTTGCCCAAATGCTATCTGGATTATAGCCGGCCATACTCGTGATAATAGTGCGCCAGCCATCAGGCTGTAGGCCTAATTGAGCAATAGCAGTTAGTGCTTGATGACCGACGTTGTACATACCCCAAAACATTGCAGGAAAGGTACAGAGCCATACCGTAATCATAATGCGTTTTAGATCGATACCGTCACGCACGTGCGATGAGGTAAAAGTCGTTGAGCTAGGTTGACGCAAAAACGTATCGAACATCTCAAAGATGGCATAGTACTTTTCGTGCTTGCCGCCTTTGGTAAAGGATGGCTCCATACGATCGAACATATTGTATAAAAATTTCATCGTGATTAACCCTCCAGCTCAATACGCGTCAAATTATCACGCAAGATATCACTGTATTCATATTTACCAGGTGAGACAAAGGTGCATAATGCCAAGTCTTCTTCGTCCAGCTCAAGTACGCCTAGATCTACAGCAGTAATCATATCCTCGATAATCAGCGCGCGCAGTAGCTGCGTTGGCAGATAGTCTTGTGGCATGACTTCTTCATAGATACCAATTGGTACCATCGCTCGTGGTGAGCCATTGGTGGTCGTCGTAAAGTTGTATTTCTTCTTAAAAAACTGCGAGATGTAGATAGGCAGCTTAGAAAAACGGTTTTTGCCAGGGCTAAAGAAGTGAAAAGCGGGGCGCTCATAGCCTTCTGATAAGGAGCTGACTTGATCGTGAAAGCGGCCAAGATAGGCGATGTTATCAAAAACTCTGCGACCTGATAATACCGAGCCTGAGATCACGCGGTTATCGCCCTCTAGCAGTTTGCCTTGTGTCAATGCGATTAAATCAGCGCCGCGCTCAGTCGCCACCAAATGCGGGTTTTTGACCGCAGGACCTGCCAAACTAATCAAACGGCGCGTGTACAAGCGCCCTGTGGTGAATAGCTTGCCGATAGCGATAACGTCTTGATAGCCGATCGTCCATACGGTTACGCCGCGCATGATAGGATGCAAGAAATGGATATGCGTACCCGCAAGGCCTGCTGGATGCTTGCCTGCAAAAGCATGATATTCAGTCACGTTGCTACCAGCAGTCTTAGTGAGTGCAGGCAACTTGGCGTCTGCATGATGACAGACATACGTTTTTGGGCTGAGCGCTGATAACACTGCAAGACCATCATTAAAGGCTTGCATCTGTTCAGTGATAAGTAGCATAGGGTCAAATGCTAATGGATTGGTATCGATAGCGGTGACAAAGATCGCTTGCGGACGCGCACCGATTTCAGGCGCACGGCTATAGGGACGGGTACGAAACGCCGTCCATTCGCCCGATGCCAGTAACTGCTTTTCGATAATTTCAGAATCAAGCGTAGCAAGGCTTGCCGAATCAAAGCGCTCAAACTCGACTTCTTTGCCGTTTGGGTCTACTTCAATCACCAAGCTCTCAAACACCCGGCGCTCGCCGCGCTTGACGGCTTTGACAGTGCCAGCTGCAGGTGCAGTATAAATAACGCCTACCCGTTTTTTGTCTTCAAAAACAGGTTGACCTTTGGCTACGACATCGCCTTCTGTGACGTTCATCGTAGGTTTCATACCCACATAATCGTAACCAACAAGGGCCACGTGCTTAGGTTGATGCTCGGATATCTCGCGGGAGGGTTCACCTGTGATGGGCAAATCCAAACCTTTTTTGATGGTAATCATAAGCGAAAACTTAGTCCATAGTTCAAAACGATACCAGACGTCCTGTTTGGTATAACGGCAACATACTCAAGCGATTATTAAGCAGACTTGATTTTATATGGTCTTTAATCTCTAAGGATTAAAAACTATCATCGAGACTGTCAAAATATAGGCTTAAGATTTGCTACTAGCAAGAGTATTAACGCTGACCTTAGACTCCTTAACAACACGTTAATGTCTTATTCGTTGTACCAATTAGCGACCGGCTACCAAGATGCAGAATAAATAACGCTCCTAAAGCGCATTGAGACTGTTTTACTCAACACTCAAACTATAAGAGCCCGTTTATCCTGCCATTTATAACCAACTTGTGATGCTATAAAAGCTTAATTCAACAGTGAAACCAAAGCGTTGAATTGATAAATGAGCAGCTGACCTAGGATCGAGTACAGTGCTCATAAACTTTTATTTATCAAATAATCCATATCTTATGAGTATCAAACCAGGTTACAAAGCCCAACGTCTGATGACTCTTCTATAAAAACAAATACAAATTTACCTAGGATTATACGCTAAATTGACCTAAAATTGCCAGTTACTAATTGAATTTACTTGATATTAGTGCTTATTTTTTATGGCAATAATATCTTGTAGCAAAATGATGCTTTTTTAGTATTCATGCGATAAATGTAATGTTTTTATAAGGAATAAAATATGTGTGCAGCGCCAGTTATTATCCCTGCTATTGATCTAAAAGACGGCAAATGCGTGCGTCTCAAACAGGGCCGGATGGAGGATGACACGGTATTCTCTGATGATCCAGTCGCTATGGCAGCACGCTGGGTGGATGCAGGGGCGAGACGTTTGCACCTAGTCGATCTTAACGGCGCTTTTGATGGCGTGCCGGTACACAAAGACGTGGTACATGACATAGCCAAATCTTACCCCAACCTACCTATCCAGCTGGGCGGCGGCGTGCGTACGCTGCAGACTATCGAGCAGTACATCAGTGCTGGCTTAACCTATATCATTATCGGTACCAAAGCGGTTGAAGATCCTAAGTTTGTCGCTGACGCCTGCCGCGAGTTTGCTGGTCACATCATCGTCGGCATCGATGCCAAGGACGGTATGGTCGCCACCCACGGCTGGGCAAACGTCACTGATACCCGCGCCACTGAACTGGCTAAGCGCTTTGCTGATGTCGGTGTCTCATCTATCGTTTATACCGATATTACCCGCGATGGCATGATGCAAGGCGTCAATGTGGAGCAAACCGTCAATTTAGCGCGAGAGGGCGGCTTGCCAGTGATTGCCTCAGGTGGCGTGACCGATATGAAAGATATTGAACTACTCAAACCTTTTGGCGACTGTATTGAAGGTATTATCACTGGTCGTGCGATTTACGAAGGCATGTTGGATTTAAGCGAAGCACAGCAGTACTTAGATCGCTAATACGACATTCCTTAAATCAGCTAGAGCATGTCATTAATCAAAAAAATTTCATTGGCAACATGCTCTAGACTCAAAGCTAAAAAGCACGATTGATTTGATATTAAAAAGAGCATTTATAATGACCGACTCAAGCCTGCACGCCCAAAAACTACCTTTTATATTAAGATTAATTGTCGGCACTACGCCACGCTTTATACTAGCCTCGCTGCTGCTATTTATCAGCTTAGTACTAGCTATGCCTAGCTACGCTGCATCAGAGGAGCTGGCGGGCGTGGCAACGGCTTTGGGTGTAGAGGGCAGTGAGGTAATAGAGACTCCAGGTGAGGAGGAGGTAAGTGAGACACCAGCGCCGCCTGTCATCAATGGTCAAAGCACTAACAATGCGCAAATAGAAACGACGCCAACACCGCTTAAAGACGACGAGATTCGCACACGTATTAAGGGTATATTCTCAGAGATTGAGGGCTTGCAAGCGGTCACAGTAAAGGTATCACAAGGCGTTGCGACTCTAAGTGGTGAGGCGCCTAACGAAAAAAAGGCTCAGCAAGCCATTAATTTAACCAATCGTTTAACGGATGTGGTCACTGTAGATGACCAAATCGAGCGTACACTCGATGTACAAGATAACGTCTCAACTGTCTATCAAGGTCTAAAGACCCAAGGCAGAAACCTTCTCAAAGCCATTCCTTTATTACTAGTCGGTATTGTCATATTTGGTATAGTGGCTTGGTTTGGCAGTTGGCTATCCAACCGCAAACAGATGTGGCAACGCCTCACGCCCAACCCCTTTGTAGCAGAGCTATTAGCACAAACGGTCAAAGTCATTTTTATCATCTTCGGTCTTATACTGGCGCTTAGTTTGATAGGCGCTGAGACTGTGCTCGGCACACTGCTTGGCGGTGCAGGGGTTATCGGTATCGCTGTAGGTTTTGCAGTTAAAGACACGATTGAGAACTATATTGCCTCCTTAATGCTCAGTATACGCCAGCCTTTTCGCGCGCGCGATCAAGTCGATATCAATGGGCAGGAGGGTATCGTAGTTAGATTGACATCACGGGCGACGATATTAATGACCTTAGATGGCAATCAGTTGCGTATTCCAAACGCTGAGGTGTTCAAAGGGACTATTTTGAACTATACCAAAAACCCTGAGCGGCGTTTTACCTTTGAGCTGGGCGTGGATGCCAATGATGATCCATTAGCGGCAATCAAAGTCGGACTTGATGCGATTTATACCTTAGATTTTGTATTAGACAAGCCTCGATCCATTGCTATTATTACCAATGTTGGCGACTCAAATATTATTTTAGAATTTCAGGTGTGGGTGGATCAGTCCGAAACCGACTTTTATAAAGCACGTAGCATCGCGATCCGCGAAACCAAACATGCGCTAGAAAACGAAGGCTTTAGTCTGCCTGAACCTATCTACCGTTTGCGCTTTAATGACAAGGTAGAAAAAGCTCTAGAGTTTGGTCAAGTTCTAAGTGAGCAAGAAGCGCCTCAAAGCACTGATATGAGTATCACACCGACGACACCAGAATCTACCAGGGATGTGAAGCTTGACGACGTCAACAATGATGATGAGGACAAAAAACGCGCTAAGGCCCGCGCCAAGTACATTTTGCAAGGTCGCAATGCTGATGAGGTATTAGACGCCCGTCCTGATGATAAATTGATGGAAAAGGTAGAACAAGAGATCGCAGAAAACTCCGACGAGACTGATTTATTAAACAATAATAGTCCGCAAGAGTAATTTGAAAGACTAAGTCCAAAAAATTAAGAGTGAAGACAAATTATAGAAGGTTACACCTATGCAAAGAAAACATCTGATAGCTTTTACTCTTGCTACTGTCTTTATGCTACTTGGCTTTAATATGATCAATAATTATTTTAACCAAAAAAACAGAGCTGCGCTAATGGATGCTGATGTGGCAGTAGTTAAAAATAAAGACGAGGCAAATGACAGTATCTCAGGACAGCCTTTAGGTGAGCAGCCCAAAGCCATTATTGATAATGTGACGGCTGATATTGAACAAGCTCAAAACCTCGAGCAACAGCGACTTGAACAGATGCAAGAGAGCGCTGAGTAACTATAAGCTACAAGCGGTCATTTATTTTTTAATTTGCAAACAAAGTATCCTGTATCGTCCTTGCTACAAAACAAAAAAGGCTAACATCGCGTTAGCCTTTTTATTTAAATAAGTTTTGTCAAAAAGATTCTAGAGAAACTAGCTCTTTTTGTTACCGCCTTTGCCGCGGCTGCTTTTCTTGGCAGGTGCTTTTTTAGAGTTGTCTTTCTTAGTTTGATTCATAGCGCTGGCTTTCAGCTTAGCGGTCAAATCAAAATCAATCTGTAACAAGTCCATATTAACGCCAGCGACTTTTACTTTTACGGTGTCGCCAAGTCCAAATAGACCACCTTTATCTTTACCGATAAGCTGTTGCTGCTTTTCATCATAGACAAAGAAGTCATCGCCAACGTTTGAGATATGCACCAGGCCATCGATATATAGGTCGGTCAAAGTCACAAATAGGCCAAAGCTTGTCACACTGGTTACCACGCCTTCGAACTCTTCGCCGACGTGATCGGTCATATAATGACATTTGAGCCAAGATTCTACGTAGCGAGAGGCTTTTTCCGCACGGCGCTCAGTATCTGAGGTTTGCGTGCCCGCACCGTCCAAAGAGAAGTCCATGACAGGCTGTTTGCTACCTGTGACTTTTGCCTTGATCGCGCGATGAAGCATCAAATCAGGATAACGGCGAATTGGTGAAGTAAAGTGACTGTACTCATCGTAAGCCAAGCCAAAATGACCGATATTATCAGGGGCATAGTTAGCTTGCATCATCGAACGTAGCAACATGCTGTGCACACTTATAGCATCGGGACGGTCTTTAGTCGCCTCAATAATCCGCTGATAATCCGCTTGCGTCGGGTTTTCTTCTGGGAAGGACAAGCCAAAGTTCTTAGCGTATTCATGTACACGCATGGACTTCTCGCCATCTGGCTTATCGTGGTTACGATACAGCACCGGCAGCTCTTCTTTGAGCGCAAAGTTCGCCGCGCAGGTATTAGCAAGGAGCATGCACTCTTCAATTAGCTTGTGCGCGTCCCCGCGTGTGCGAGGTACAATGGCTGCAATACCGCCTGTCTCATTGAACTTGATGTAAGTTTCAACCGTTTCAAACTCCATCGCATGACGCTCTTCACGCTTTTGGATAAGCAAATCATACAACTGATGTAGCGTATCGATAGACTTCTTAACGTCTTTGTTGCCTGTTAATGACTTTGGAATGCTGTCATCTTTTGGATTGGCAAAGTAATCATTGACCTGATTATAGGTCAGACGTGCCTGCGAATGGATAACCGCAGGATAGAACTCATAACCTGTCACTTTACCGGCGCGTGATACTTTAATATCTGCGACCATACACAGACGATCGACATCAGGATTTAATGAGCACAGACCATTGGATAAGACTTCTGGCAACATCGGAATCACCCGATGCGGGAAGTAGACGGACGTACCGCGCTCAAAGGCTTCAACATCTAAAGGAGAGTTCGGCGTGACATAGTGACTGACATCAGCGATTGCTACAACGACGCGATAATTGCCACCAGAGCGTTTTTCGGCGAATACCGCATCATCAAAATCGCGTGCATCCTCGCCATCGATAGTGACTAGGGGTAGATCACGCAAATCAGTACGACCTTTTAGGTCTTTTTCGGTCGGCTCTTTATAGTCATTGGCTTGCTTGAGCGTCGCTTCGCTAAATTCTGACGGGATATCATAATTGAGCAGCGTTGTCTCAATAATGAGTTCGCGATCGTTCTCATCATCGAGCACTTCTGTGATTTTACCCGTAGAGAACTCGTGCTGGTTGGGCCAATCGATAATATCTACTTTGACAGGAGCGCCTTGCTTGATATTGAGCGCATTGACATTGTCATCAGTAACCGTAATCGGTTGATGATTATTAGGACTACCCAGCTCAACGCAGTAGCCGTCCTCATCGCGAGCCAGTGTACCGATGAATTGATTTTGTTGACGTTCAACGACATCAACGATGCGACCTTCAGTGCGGCCGCGATTGTCTGTAGAGGTCGCAACTGCCGCAACCGTGTCACCGTTAAAGACCCAGCGCATTTGCTTTTCATGCAAGAACAAATCTGGCATATCACTTAGCAATACAAACCCAAAGCCCTTGGCATGTGCAGAGACTGTACCCTCAACGACGTCATGCTGCGTGACCGTACGATAGCGATAAGGACGCCCATCACGGTTAACTTGACCATCACGAGCCATTGCTTTTAGGCGATTGCCTAGCGCATCAAACTGATCAGGATCCTCTATGCCAAAGGCTTTTGCCAGTTGCTGATGGGTCGCTTCGCCCTGCTCAGTGATCGTGCTAAGTATAAGCTCACGACTAGGAATAGGATTATCATATTTTTGTGCCTCAGCTGAGGCGTTTGGATCATTCCAACTCATAAATTACCGTTTCTATTTTTAAATTATTAGTAGGCGCTATCTTAACACGAACTTTGATGCAATATATGACGTCTATTGTTCGTCTTAAAATAACAAATAAGGCAGACACTCAAGTAATGAGCATCTGTGAATATATAAAACCAAATCAAAATGGCTATTAAGATACTACTCTGCTAAATATCGATACCAGATTCGTCTGTTAGCGACTTGCTATCGAGCTCTTTTGATACCTCTATCACCGTGGTCTGATTGGATTTATCGAGATACTTTTGTGCTTTATCGACTTCACTCGTTAAAGTATTGACCGTCTGCTTCATATTCTCGAGCGCTTCAATCTTATAATTACTAATCATATCCATAGTGTCATAGACATTATTGAAGGCGTTTTGCAATTTATCAAGCTCAATGGTGCTACTAGTCGCCTGCTCATGAATCTCGCCTGACTGACGTTTGAGCATCTCAGAGGTCGACTCGATCAAACTACTGGTGGTTTTATTGAGTGCTGTAATCTGGTCCAGAACGAGCTTTTGATTGGTCATCGCTTGAGCGACAACGACTGCAGTACGTAGAGCAGAGACTGTGGTCGTAGTCGCGCGATCGACACCCTTTATCAGCTCTAGGTTATTCTTACGAATCGTATCGAGTGCCAAATAACCTTGGACGTTTACTGCCAACTGCGTCAAAAAGTCGGTGTTCTTTTGACGCACATAAAACAGCATCTCTTCTTTAATAATGCGCGCTTTTTCAGGGTCTGTCGCTTCTATCGCGTGAACTTTTTGCTCTAATTGCTCATCGATTTTTTTACCGACATAGACATACTGACGTATCGATTGCATTAGCTCCCACATATTGACTTTTTCTTGCTCAATGGTGGCATTGTCTTTGAGTAGCTCGTCTTTACCGTTATAAAGGCTAGTCACTACCGCATTAATATGCGATTGCGCCGACTCGTACTGACGAAAATAATCTTGGACTTTGTTACCAAAGGGAATCAAGCCAAAGAGTTTACGCGAACTGGTCAATTGCTTTTTACTAGGGTCTAAATCTTCGACGATACCGCGCAGCTCGGTCAGAGATTTTGCGATAGGGGAGTTATCAAACAGACCGTCGTTTAAACTTTTGGCAGGCAAGTCCAGCATGCGGTTTGAGACTTGCGCGGACTCGCGAATCTCTTTGGTGCCCAAATTGTGAATGGACTGAATGTTTTGCTGAAACTCAGGACTATGCACAGAGTTAGTGATGACATGATCGACGAATGCATCGACTTTGGCGTCTAGCTCTGGAATTTGACTCTCATCTAGCTTTACCATCTGATCCGCTTCACTTTTTTGTATCTCTATTACAGGCTCTGGCGGTGTTAGTGAGATGCTTGGCGTATTGGTGTTTTCTGGTGGGGTCAATTCTTGCATGTCATGTCCTATTATAATTCGTGAATGAGCTTATTGGCCTAACGGTCGAGCTTTTGAATGCCCTGTTGTTTTTATTAATGTGAGCTGATTGAACCAGTAGCGTTTAATCTTAGCTATAGACTACGCGGTTACTACCGAGTTGGTAAGGCAGATTTTGTAAATGCAGAACCTATTAAAGGCAAAACAACACCAGCTACAAATTAAAGACTACCAACCATAGATAATAAAAAACCATCAATATATCGCTGTATATTGATGGTTGGACATTACAATTACATACGTTACAGCTATCACTACTCTTATAGCCTATTTTTTGCGAGTAGGGCCTAATAGCATACCCATCTGGCGACCTTCCATCTTTGGATGTTGCTCGACGTTTGAGATCTCTGCGGTATCTTCAATGATACGCTCAAGCTGCTTGCGACCCAAATCTTGGTGCGCCATTTCACGACCACGAAAGCGAATACTGACTTTAACCTTGTCCTGATCTTCTAAGAAGCTGACAATTTTACGCAGTTTTACCTGATAATCAGCTTCATCAGTGCTCGGACGCAGTTTCATCTCTTTCAACTGAGTTTGCTTTTGGTTCTTCTTAGCCTCTTTCGCCTTTTGCTTTTGATCATAGAGGTAGTGCTTATAATCCATGATTTTGCATACTGGCGGCTTGGCATCTGGGACCAATTCAACCAAATCTAAGTTGTCCTCACGAGCCGTTCTCATCGCGGTCTCGATATCAACTACGCCCATTTGTTCGCCATCTTCTTTAACCAAGCGAACTTCTTTGACGTTAATATCTTCGTTAATGTTTAAACGGTTTGACTGTTTAATAGGTATTACTCCTCATCTGTTTTTGGGGTCTGTCGGCCTTTGGCACCAACAGCGGTCTGTACTAATGCAATAAATTCGTTAACACTCATCACGCCGAGGTTCTCACCTTCTCGCGTACGGACATTGACATTGCCCGATTCCACTTCTTTATCCCCTAATACTAGCATATAGGGAATACGTTCTAATGTTTTCTCTCGTATCTTAAATCCAATCTTTTCGTTACGCAAGTCGCTAATAGCACGCAAGCCTACGTTTTTAAGCTCATTGACTACATTCTCGCAAGCATCGGCCTGTTTATCCGTGATATTCATCACAACTACTTGCTTGGGCGCAAGCCATACTGGCATCCAACCGGCGTAGTTCTCAATCAAAATACCAATGAAGCGCTCAAACGAACCCAAGATGGCACGGTGCAACATGATAGGTACTTCGCGCTCGTTTTGCTCGTTAACGAATTCAGCATCTAAGCGCTCGGGCATATTAGGATCGACCTGAATAGTACCGCACTGCCAGACGCGGCCTAAGCTGTCTTTGAGACTAAATTCAATCTTTGGACCATAAAATGCGCCTTCACCGGGCAGATACTCCCAATCAAGCCCCGAACTATCGAGCGCATCGGCTAGCGCTTTTTCGGCAAAGTCCCAAGACTCGTCACTACCGACACGCTTTTCAGGACGGGTGGAGAGCTTCATAATAATATTATCAAAACCAAAGTCTTCATATACGGCAAGCGTTAGCTTAATAAAATCTGCGACCTCCGCCTGAATTTGCGACTGCGTACAGAAGATATGCGCGTCATCTTGGGTAAAGCCGCGTACCCGCATCAAACCATGTAATGACCCCGACGGCTCATTACGGTGACAAGAGCCAAATTCTGCCATGCGGAGTGGCAAATCACGATAAGACTTTAAGCCTTGATTGAACACTTGCACGTGACACGGGCAGTTCATCGGCTTTACCGCATAATCACGGTTTTCACTCGACGTCGTAAACATGTTGGTCGCATAGTTGCCCCAATGTCCCGAACGCTCCCAAAGCGATCGATCGACAATCTGTGGCGTCTTAATCTCTTCATAGCCGTTATCGTATTGCACTTTACGCATATACTGCTCAAGCACTTGATAAATCGTCCAGCCATTGGCATGCCAAAACACCATACCCGGCGCTTGCTCTTGCATATGAAACAGATTTAAAGCTTTGCCAATCTTACGATGGTCGCGTTTTTCCGCTTCCTCAATACGCTGGATATAAGCTTTCAGATCTTTTTTATCCGCCCAAGCGGTACCGTAAATACGCTGTAGCTGTTCGTTCTTAGCATCACCGCGCCAATAAGCACCTGACATCTTAGTTAATTTAAATACTTTTAAGAATCTTGTATTAGGCACATGCGGGCCACGGCACATATCGACGTATTCTTGATGATGGTACAGACCAAAAGCCTCTTCACCTGGCATATCATTGATGAGCTTAAGCTTATAATCCTCACCGCGCTCTTCAAAGATTTTAATCACTTCATCACGTGGCGTTATCTTCTTTATGACGTCATAGTCCTGCTTTATCAACTGCATCATGCGTTTTTCGATCGCTTCCATATGCTCAGGTGTAAACGGCGTCTCGCTATAGATGTCATAATAAAAGCCATCTTCGATCACAGGGCCAATCACCATTTTAACGTCTGGATACAGCTGCTTGACCGCATGACCGAGCAGGTGCGCGGCTGAGTGACGAATGATATCGACCCCATCAGCATCTCTTGGAGTAACGATTTCAACGACGGCATCATGGGCTATAGGATCAGAGGCATCTACCAAATGACCATCTACTCGTCCCGCAACGGTTGCTTTTGCAAGACCTGCGCCAATACTTTGCGCTACTTCCATGACTGTCGTGCTGCCCTCAAACTCTTTTACGCTACCATCGGGTAAAGTAATCGCTACCATAATCTTATCCAAAATTTATTAAAACGCTATCAATACATGACGGCTATTAAAACAGAAAAACCAGCAATAGCGCTAGTTATCATATATAGGTTATCTAAGTGACGGCTATTATAAACGATTTTTGGGAGCTAATCTTGCTATTTGCTTGTATCTAACACGCTCTATGAGCTGCTGGCTAAAGAAGGTATCTCAGTACATAAGGTATCCTAGTATTATCGTAATCATTAAGGCTTAACTACACAGAAGATCGTAGATTTTCTCTGGTATCAGGGCAAGTGTCTCCCAAGCACTTGCTTTTACCTTCTTGTATCGAGGCTAGCGGCGAGGTTATGTTCTTATAACTATCATATAGTAATATGAGTTAGATTCTCCTACATATATAAGTATCATTAGCCACGAGTCGATGACATTAATATGCAATAAACACTGTCAGTGGGCACACCCCACACAGCAGAATCTTAGAAAACATCAGTATATAAAATAAATCTACCAAACCCCTTGACCCAACTTTAAACATGCGTATAATGCCACCCAGTCGAAAGGGAAGGCGGATTGAGAATGAGTTATCATTCTAACCAACCAGCCAATAGCGAGAAGTTTCAAACTAACTACTTTAGTAATTAGAAATGAAATTTCAAACTAAATAAAATAAACCCTTGACACCAAATAATAAGCGTCTATAATACGCACCTCGATAAGAGATAGGACAAGACAGAGACTCATAATTTTAGTCAAATCAAGTTCTTAACTTAGCGAAACAAATTATAAAAAGAGTTGACAAACTAATCTATTATGATAAGATAGTCGGCTCGCTAGATAGCAAAGACCCTAAGGGTTTGAAGCGAATTTAGCAAATAGATATTAGATTAAATCACTGACTGGACGACAGCAGTGGAACACTATTTAAAAGCGAAACTAAAGAACAACTTGTGTGGATTTTTGCTGAGACAAGAATGCTAAAAATAAAGTTGGTTTTGATTTCTTTTCGGAATCAGTTCTAACTATAAAAATTATCATTTAATCAGCAGAAAAACTCAAAGTTAATTCATTACGAACATAATTTAAAGCGATTTTG